>JAHFKJ010000052.1 GCA_023245415.1 Candidatus Gottesmanbacteria bacterium
TTGGGAGACTGCTGGTCAAGAGACGGAATGGAAACAGTATCTACCTGCTGTACAGGCTGTTCCAAAGTAGTTAGAGTGGAAGCAAACTTACGGGAGTAGATGAGGCGGTCGTGTACTGTCCGCAAATTAAATTTCTTTAATATCGACCAGGTAGTCCAGGAAGATACGCCTGAAATCTGGGCTAATTTATGTGCTGAATACTCTGGTTGTTGAATAATAGTATCCAGAATTTGCTGCTGAATCCGCGGATAGATAGCCCGCGGATGATTTTGGGCAGAAACATATCGGTCATGGAAAATATTTGCAGTATTAGTAGAGGTATTTACATCACTTTTATACCTATTTAACCATTTATATATAGTTTTTCGGGCCACTCCATATTTAGTAGATAACGCACTCACAGTTTCTTCCCTGTTTAAGACCTTCATTACTACAGTTTGTTTGATAGCTGCAGTAAGTCTTCCCGGACCCGCCCAATTTAATTTATAACTATCCCGTAGAGATGAAGTTTGCACCCCTAATTTACGCAAATATGTATACACCGTAATCGAACTCACTGGATTGCCTGATTTACGCAGTTGTGATGCTATCTTTCGACTGCCCCACTTGGGATGAGATACAATCAGACGTTTAATTTCTGCTTGTAAATAAAGGATTTTGCTTGCTGGATGGACCAAACCTTTGACGTACCGGCTTCGAAAAGCTGTGTATTTTACACGAGATGAGGCTTCTTTATAACGCTTTATCCAGACATATATTGTTTTGCGAGATACTCCAAGTTCTTGAGCCACTTCAGTAACTGACTTATGATCTCTGAGAATCAACTTAATAACTTGGAGTTTAATTTCAACCGACTTTGTCATAACATCTCGACATTCTTATATTAATAGTGTTACCTACCATCCTAACACCTGTCAAGAGGCTGATTTAGCAACTAAAAATAAATTGTGGATAACTTGAGAAATCTTTAAGTATTACTTTTGGAAATTTTTATGCGGGAATAAAATATGCAGGTTCACACCAGGTGGGAATAAACTTAAGACTCCTAAAAATCGAACATTAATTATTAAGTCTATTGCATGCCTCAGGTGATCGTGAGTTTTAAAATTTAAAACGCCCTAAGTTTATTTTATAGATTTAGGTTTACAAAAATTATTTAAAAGAGAATCCAGTGCATGAATGCAGGTTTATATTTCTTCAAGAACAAATTTATATGCAAACCACCAGAAGAAAAACAACCAGCCAATTACAGCAATATTTGCCAGATATTCATGTACCAGACTTGCGGCGGTATTTCCTAAATAAAAAGCTGTCAAAACCACAAGTGTAATGCGCAGAATATTTATAATAAATGTCCCTAAAAAACCAATTAGCCAGCAGTGAATTTTGGAAAATAAAGAATATTTATCACCCTGAAGTCCTACCCAACCGGTTAATAAGAAAAACAGCAATGACTGCCAGCCGATGCAGTTCCAGGCTATCTCAATCAGCAGCGGTTCACGTCTGCCACTTATACTCAAGTATTGACCCGCGACGACGGGTTTTAGTCCCAGAGGTAATAACAAGACTCCCACCATACGAATAATTGCGGGCACTAGATATGTTTGGACATATTTATAGACATCCAGGTTCATGACGATACGTGTCAAAAGGTCATTAAATGTCTGCATCATCGGCAGGAAGATGAGAGTAAAAATTAAGATTAGCAGTAAAACAAAATAACTTTTTTGCGGTAAACGAAATTTTCTAATGGCTGAATTATTCCCTTCTGTCATATATTCGTTATGCTGTTAAACTAACAGTAAATAAAGTCTCCTTTTATATCAATAGAGACAAAGATCCAAATCACTCCCTTTTTTTCTTCAGGTATAAATGAGCTTGATTATATTGAAGAAAGCTCGGGTAAACTATCTGACTTTGAGTTCAATTGGGTTAGAGATAAATTCAAAATACCACAGGAGTTTTTGGATACGTATCCTAACTCACAGTTTCAACTGCTTAATCAGTATGATTGTCAGGATTTTATTTCTCCTCCAATACAAATCTGTAGCTAAACCACCAAAACCCAAACAACCAGACCAGGGAAATAAACACCGCTGCATAATCATGGACGATAGCTGCCGGAGCCCGGCCAAAGTAATACAGCAAAATTATAATTAGTGAAATCCTGAAAATATTGATCATAAAAGTACCAATTATCCCCAATGCCAAAACTTCAATCCGGCTAAATAAAGTAAACCTGCCGATAAGTCCGGTTTTTAAGCTTAAGAGTAAAATAATAAATGATTGCCAACCGATGCAGTTCCAGGAGATAAAAGCCCCGGAATTGGTGCCGTTTTTGATGAAGGACACAGTCCCGGGTATTGTGGCGATCCCAAACCAGGAAACAATCGTTCGCACCAGCATCACTTCGTACGGCACCACATATTTTTGGATCGGCTTATACAGCAAGCTGTTTTCGACAATTCTAGTCAACAACTCATTAAACGTCGTCACAAACGGCAACAGCATAAGTATCACTACCAGAGCCAAAAACAGGTAGCTGAAGGTTTTTTTAAGTGATGAGACTGATATAAAGCGCAGTTGTTTCATGGCCTTGACGAGAATACCGTCAGTATGATATATTAAAACCTGGAGCTGGTAATAATAAACTATTTTGTGCCCAGATGCTCCTGAGTGGTACACTCAGTACGAGTCTAGGAATAACACTGATAGCACTGCCGCTCCATTTTTACTCCCAAGTCTTTGTCCATTTTTCTGAAAAAAGCTCCTTTTCTTGAACAATATTTCCCTTAAGCACTGTATAAAACTCTTCCCCCATTGACTTTCCTTCATGGTAACGGGCTAATGCACCTGATATCCAATCCGCGACTTGAATCAGTGGACTGGCAGCTGAATCAACTGCTTGAACTTGTAATAGTACCTTAGCTGGAAGTTTGGGAAGTAAACTCGTTTTAAGCACATCATCAAACATACCAACGGTAATTCCTTTAAGAGTTCGCTGATCCCTGACCACCGTAAATTGGCTTTGAGTAATTGGTAGATATAACTCCAGAGTTGCCCTAACTATCTCTAAATAAAGTCGACCAGTTTCTGTCACCCTACCTTTGTTGTAATAATCCTGGGGGATATTCTGTTTTTTCAGATAGGTGTAGAAAATACGCAAATCTTGTTTGGCAAAATATTGTAAAGTTTTAATTTTAAGTTTGTCTTCAATATGGGAATCATTAAATTTTAATTCAGTCTGTCTTTTTAATTTCTTTGGAAATTTAGTTTTTTGCCATTTCCTAAAGGCTTTTGTTATTTTTTTTAAATCCCCAACCGTATAGCTTGCTACAATAAAGCATTTACTATCACTTTCAGTAAGAGTTCCACTTTCATCAAGAAAAACAAACATATCAACAGTATACCAATTTAATAATTGCCCCGCCCGATTTTCTTTCTTTTATTTTTAACTTCGTTTTTCTTTTCTTGCTCGTTCTCCTCTCCAATTCCCAATAAACTCAACACAAACCGCACAATTCTCCTTAATACACTGTTAAAATCTTCAGCCATAGTTCCCTGTTGCCAACTGGAAATAAGTTTGGGGGCAAGAAGTGCCGCGGGCACCAAAAGCAGCGCCGCCTCCGGCACCGGCGCCCCGATAAAGGCTATCAGAGTCCCGCCTTCATAAAAGAAGGTATCCGGCGTCGCTCCAGATGAGCGCATACCGATACCGGCCACATTTGACGGATACGTAGTGCTGTCAGTTATTGCGGTGTATAACGCATTGGATGTGGTCAGAATAATTGAACTCGTACCGCCATTATCGACTATTGCAGGAGTACCCAATGTACCACCACTCGTAGTCGCTAAAAAACACGCCACCGCCGCATACCAACTCCGGTTCGCAGTACTGCCTACTGTAAATGTCGCCGTCTGGGCAGTGGTTGCTGTCGTCACAATATACGATTGTCCTGCAGTCATGTTGGAAACTGCACCTGACCCAGTCGTACTACTTTGATCAATGCTCGTAAATGTACCCCAACCAGTAATGCTATTTGTTGTATCCTCATTAGCCAAACCACCAATGCAGATCTCGTCTGCTTGTGTCAGGGTCCCGGACGAACCGGAACTCGGACTAGTCGATGTCCCAGTGCCGCAATTTGTTTTGTCTACAGTTCCATTGGTAAGTCCTGCATACTCCGCACCCACTACTGCTGAGGCAGTTACTGATCCATGTGTGACAGTTATAGTATTCCCACTTACCAGGCCGGTCGCATTGTAGGCAATCAAAATAGCCACCCGGGTTCCTGCACCGCTGCCGGTTTCCGCACACTCTTTGGCTGTCACATAGGTATTGGTCTGTGAATCAGTCGCCGTAACTGCCGTACCTGGATTGCCATTGTCGTCAACTGCTACAACCAGTACGATGCTGTTACCTGTAGTCGTTCCGCCAGCTGGAGAACCGAGTTGTATTATAGTATGTGGATTTGATTTAAGATTGTTTTTATCAACCATTTGAACCAGTCTATTCGTTTCAAATCCTCTTTTTGCATACACCCACGCCGTCCGCGCCACCAATGTATTCCCCGAAATATCCCCATCCGCTCCCCCGCTAGCTGTCTCCAATGTATAATCCTGCTGGATTTGTGTCGTTAACGCATCTTCTTTGTAGTTTGTCGTACTTATCGGTCTTTCATTGACCGCTCCTGATCCGCCAGTCGTAGCAAAGTTATTGTTGTTCACCCCACTTGGCAATCTCGCCGTCACATGGATATCTCCGGTATCGGTCAGAGCATTTGAATCGTCTACATAGACATCATCAACATTCATAACACCGCTTAAGCTAATGCCTATCGAGATACTAGCATTCAAAGTGCCAACTGTTGCACCTGTAACCGATATATCTTGATTACCATTTAAAAAAACCTTGGCGTCCACGGTCGTTGACGTTGGATAATTATAACTCAAGGTAATCCTATACCACGTTCCCGTATTAAGGGTACTGCCGTCAGACCCCACTTGAATATTATTAGCCATCAATTGCAAAACACCTCCTGTGGTTATTCTCACCCCGATATCAGAAGCAAGTACCTTGCTCAAAAAAATACTGGCACTTGTTGGAAAAGTAGTGAAGTAAAAATAGGCTGAAATTCTATTACCTGTTCCTGCGGTTGTATTAAGAACAGCACTCTTGTTCACGTTCACAGTCGTTGCCGGAGAATTAAAATTAATTGATCTTGGACCAGTATTTTTTAATGATGTATCTGATGTAGGGCTACCATTAATAGTATCCCAAAACTCCGTCCCCTGTGTTGCATCTGTCCCGCTTTCCATAAACTTAGTCGTCACCACATCTGCCGCAATCTGCCATGGTCTTTGCTCTGTAAATATCACTTTACCGTCATTGCGAGGAGGAGCCGGAGGCGACGACGTGGCAATCTTGTTAGAA
>JAHFKJ010000053.1 GCA_023245415.1 Candidatus Gottesmanbacteria bacterium
ACCAGAAACTAAAATAAAATACTCCAAAGCTGCAGCAGCAGATCTTGCTAAAACTTTAAATCTGGATCCGGTCAGCTATATATTTGCACCGGATGCACCGAAAAATATTTGGATACCTGTAGCTTTAGGTTTGCTTACTTTTCTGTTTTTTACATCACGAATTATGAGGATAAGAAGACCAGGAACAGGAGAGTATATATCGGACACACCCCCATCACCTAGTAATTTTCATGGAAATCCCAGGTCAGCACCGGCAACTGCTATTCATGAACCCCTTCATCAACATGAAAATGGTAAGCTTCTTAATACAATTATAGATTTTGATGCTGATGGCAAACAAATAACAGAACCGCATTTTTATCCTGATGATATAATAGGAGAACGTCACACATCAACAGGAGTAGAGCCTGTGACCGCGTATAGCCAGGCTGAAGAAAAAAATCAGAAAATGATTGCGGATCATCAAAAAAAAGCTGCAAATAAACTACAAGAGGAAGAAGCCAAAGCACAAGAATTTAGAAATGCAGCAGCTAATGCTGACTACCAAAAGCAACAAGCGATTATAAAGAAAGCTGTTGCAGGCGTAGATAAAAGCGCTCGGAACCTCGAGAGTAATATTCAACGTGCTGCAGCGGCAAAAAAGGCATCTCCACCTTCACCACCTTCAGATCAACCTAGACTTCCAGGGCCTCAATAGCTAAGTCTCCTCGAGGCAGATCCCAATGTATATGTTGACCTTAGCGTTTAATATTGATCCCAAACTCCCCGGGTGTTGAAGGAAAAACGCTTCTGGGGTATTAAAGCATATGAAATGGTAATCTTCTCGTAGGTATAATCACTAAATCTAATAGACCGTTGCAGCTGCAACAGGTACACTTGGTATAATTCGATCTCCCAATTTAATGGTGCCTTCAGATAAAATCTGTTTAACCTTTTTGACTAATGGTTTAATTGAATATTCCGGTGGATCATAAATCTCTCCGTGAATTGTCCCTCCAGTTAATGAATGGTTCTTATCCCTAAATATAACGACTGGTACTGCACCCGGATTATTAGCTTTAGGGTCGATTCTCAGGGCAAATATACTTTCATCCATAGTATATTGAGCACGGTCGGGATTTCTAATTCCAGTAAGCAATTGCTTTAACGCTATCGAATCTTGTCCTCTAGGTTTATAGATCAAGTAATATGATCTATCACGACACATCAGGATACTCACTTTTTGTCCAGCATCATGGACTTCTAATCTTGGCTTAGCATTAATTTCGTTAAAAAGGTCATTAAGACTCAATTCTTGAGATTCTGCTACGGCCTCACTATATTCACTTTCTAGTCCCGTTTGAACCACTCCGGCTACTATCCATGCTACTGGACTTCTTGAATGCGTTAATTTTTGGACGTCGGTTTTAATTTGGTGAAGTTTTGATTGAATTGGAGTTGTTTCTTCTTGCGGTTGAATATGAACAGGTGTTGCTCCTTGAAGTTTAGGGTTTTGCTTTTCCAAAGTATCAATTCGTATTTTTAGTAAATTTAATTCAGCTTGTAAACTAGTGTTTTGTCCCTCTAGGGTTGCAATTTTAGCTTCCAAAGATCTAATTGGTGTTTCACCGCTACCCCCTCTTTCATCTGTAATCATACTAAAAATAAATTTCTACAAAAATGATTGTATACCCTTCTTACTGTAGTTTGCAACTTTTTCGTTAGAAAAATGTTGCTAACTCAGTCTAGAAGGAGTTATACTCGGAACATTTACAAATGTGAAGAGTATACCAAAATTTTACATATAAATGCAATTTCGTATAAATTTTCTCTGATAAGAGAGATATTATCCTCAGGAAATACTGAATATCGAATTATATCTTACAACTGGCTGATCGAAGTCAGATCCGGTGTAAAAAATGTGACCGGCCCACTGAAACGGCTGTCCCGGCTGCTTATTATCATCCCCTGTTTTTTTCCAAGAGCCAGATTAAATTTACTTACAATATTGAGTCGCTGTCCCCAATCGATAACTTTGGCACTCAAATCAACGGCATCTTCATGGTCTAAAAATAAGCCTCCGGCGATATAAATTTCTGAAGTTGGCGGAATCTGGGCAACTGCGGCCATGATTTTGAATCTGTCCCGACATTCCACGAGAGCTCGGGGTAACAAATTTGTGACATCGTTGACACTGATATACTTGGCAAGGATTGGCAAAAGACTCCGATCGTCAATTTCAGATATAAAATTAATTCGTGCTTTATAAAAACTTTGTCTACCTATTGAATTATTCATGAGGCGATTGCAAAATTCAGTCTCATATAAACAGGGATGACTGGTGACGGTAATACCTCTTTCCCAATCAGAAATTGCTACGATCAAATCAGTTTGTGATCCTGCGTATAAGGCATATACACCTGCCTGCTCCAAAAATTTTCTGGTTAGCGATCTAAATCTGTCTAAGGGTAATAATTCTAAATGTTTTCCATTAACCAATCCGTGCGTTTCCTTCTCCTGGGCAACGATAAATTTTTTAAAATCTCCCCAGATTGCTTCCGCGGTTTGCGCTGTTTCTTCTTCTTTCACCATATCAACTGCAAAGCTTCAACTGCAAAGCTTAGCTTTGATTAGAATTAGGGCGTCAGGATAATCATTCTAGAATTATATTTTTAAGGGCTTGGGCATGTTTAATCCGACTCACTACAAAGTCCTGGTATTTTTGTGGGCTTTTTTTTAACGAAATTAAATCCAAAATTTCCTGTTTTTGACAGAGATGACTGTCTCTAAGACCAATAAAGTCCTGGTAAGAAGACCAGGTATATTTATTTAGATCTTCAACAACACCCGCAAGCAATGGATTTATATGAATATACCGGGAAAGATGTAATAGTTGCGCTTCTGAATCAACATGAACAGCTTTAAAAGTAAACTCAAACAACCTACCGCTGCGCTTTTCATTAATATTGAAATATTTGGTATAACTTGTATTGAGATGATGCATAAATTCAGAAATGCCATTTTCTTGAATTTGACGAATAATAAAATGATAATGGTTAGGCATTAGACAATAAGAAATAAAACTGATCTTCGTGGTGAAAGCTATTTTTTGTATTAAAGTTCGGCCAGTAGTGGCACTGCCAAAATTTAGCAGATTTTCTAGAGTTTGAATAAATCGTTTGTAATGACCTACGCGCAAAAATATTTTGCGCTTGTCAACTCCGCGATTAAAAACATGATAATACTCATCATTGGCAAATACAATTTTTCGCATAAGCTTATTACAAATAGATTGTACCATCAACGTTTCTAGATGCAAAGCTTAGCTTTGAATATCTTCTTGTGAAATGACGTATACGTTTGCTACAGTAAAGATAGATGAAACGCAAACTGATATTTACGGTTATTTCTTCTATTATTTTAATTGGTCTCTTAGCAGTCAGTGTTTTTGTGGCTTTACACCAGCAGGATATCCGCCAGCAAGCCCACAAACAGCAGGAATTTTTGCAGGTTACGCCGGCTGAAATAAGAACTGGAGACAAGGCGCAGTTTAGCGTCGTCGTCACAAACCTCGATGCTAATCTTTCATATCGTCTTGGCCTACACATCAGATACGAAAAACGCGAAGGTAAAGTTGATGCTAATAATCCTCTAGACTTAAATAAAACCTTAAAAATATCCGAAAGTAAAACCTACAAATTTACCTTTCCCATGAAAAATTGTAATTACCAAGGTTCCATAAAAGTCGAACTATTCAGCCGATCAGCCAACGAGCGTTGGAGTAAAGCCGATAAAGAAGGCGCAACGAATGTAAAACTTGATTGTCCTGCAGATACTGAAAAAACCGTAAAAGACGCTGACAAAGAAAATGAGAAACGCGATGATGATGCTAAAAAATCTCCTGCCGCATCTGCTCGTTCAAACGCATCTCCTACAGCTAAATCTTCTGTAAATCCGACTCCATCTCCCTCTCCTTTCGCAACTCCCCAACCGTCTCCTGACATCCAACCCTCCCCAAGCGATGTATTGGGTGCCGCAAACTCAAATCTTTCAGATCCTGACACAGACGCGATTGACATCACCACACTCGAAAATTTTTCAGTGATTGAAGAGGAAAATAAATCACTGGTAAAACTTTCAGAAAAAGAGGATAAAGAATCCAAATTACAAAAAAGCGAAAAATCACCCGCGCCCTCAACTTTAGTTAGTCCTTCGTTGCGTCATGGGCCAAGTCCAAGCCTTTCCTCCAGGCTTTTAAGTCCCAGTCCCGCTGTCAGTCCCAAACCACAAAGTTCTCCAACAAACAGTCTGAAAACTACAGCTACACCAAGCCCGTTAGCTTCTAGTCCAAGTTACCCGACAGGTTCAATCGCAAACGGCATTCCATCAACCACACCTGTCCCATCAACACAGACGCAAGTAAACATTATTCCTTCTCCATCGAGTCTAACTGTACAAAATTCTTCAGCCTCACCCGCGATAAACCAGACTCTTGTTAATAACCCGAACAATGTAAATACGATAATCCCTACTCCGGTAAACACAACGAATTACCAAAATGGAGGAGGTTTCGGAGGTTTGATCACCGGCTCAAATTTAAGTCAATTAGTGACGCAAATTAAATTTCCTTCTCCCACACCCCTGAGAAGTCCGGCGTCTGAATTGGCGAAATTGACGCCGTCTTTTAATCCCGAAGCTTCGCAAGCAGCATCAGCATCAACTCAGGCTCTAGCTTCAGGACAAAGACCGTCCAGCACTCCTGAAGTCTCACCCGAAATAAACCAACCAGCTCAAAGTAAAGGTAAATTTCCGTGGATTCTCATGATATTGGGTGTCGGAGCAGTGGTACTTACTAGTATTGGCATCGTACTGCTTTTATGAAGCTCAATCAGATTTTTGTCGCCGGAGGCGTTTCCAATTGGGATTTACACGCCCGAGGGCCCACAAATCATCCGCTATATCCACGCACAAGTGCAATACGATATTTCCGAACATAATAATTCCGACTTTCCAGTCATATCTGATGGCTGTCAAAGACAGAATTAAAAATAATAGGATACTATACACATTGTGCGTCGCAAGACTTGTGTTATTTTTATGCTGTGTGGATATAAACGCGGCGACATGCCTTATTTGTCCGTTGCGCAAATAACCTAGAATTTTTCGGGCGTACCACTCTTTTCTCCCATACAAGAAAATATACGCAATATGATCAAGATCTATAAGTTCACAACTTACGAGGGAGATGACGATGTAATACCCGTGGAATGAATGCCACAGATTTTCAAGAATCAAGGCAAAGAGAATTCCGACGAGCATGTGGAACGCGTGATGGCGCAGAT
>JAHFKJ010000026.1 GCA_023245415.1 Candidatus Gottesmanbacteria bacterium
ATACTCGACAAAGAAGAGAAAAAAATGAAACGTATGACACAATTTTTCAAAAACCTTTTTGCAAAAAAAACAAATATGCGTGAGCAAGGTAAGCTTGATGAGCAAAAATTGTTTAGCGAGTCAGTTAAGCAGCAGTTTAAAGCTTTAAAAGATAAAGGATTATCGATTCCGATATTTACATTATAAAATGACCCTTTATCCGCCCTAGGCGGACAGGCGTGACAAAAATCACATGCCGGTGTGGAACTCAAGCGCAAGTGTTGCAAACATTTAAACTGTATCAGTCACCACTTGCAATATATATCAAAAGAGGACAGAAATTAAAGTGTTGAGAATGGTTTTCGCTTAATTGAGTTAAAGTTGAGTAGATTAAGCGAGCGAGAAAATTAGAAAGAAAATTTTATTGAAAGAGGATCCGCCTACTCCCGACTATGTCGAGATTCGGCGAGATAGATAAAAAATCCGCCTTCGCATAAATAGCTTCGGCGGATGTGAAAGAGTAATCCGCCTTCGGGGGAAACTCTTTCAACAAAAAAAAGAGCATCACTATCGTTAGTACTGTTGAGAGAGACTACGAGTAGTAATGCCCTTTACGTGTGGTACCAAACCCTAGGACAGATATAGGGAGATGGTATCCTCATTTGTGGTTTTAACAAATATTATAAAGGTGTGTCAAGTCTATAAATGGAAGCTAATCTTAAGATATTATATTGATACAACAGTCAGTTTTCAGTTGACATTTTGACTTGCATCGATCCGGAAAATTCATGCTGCCTATTCGTCCCGTATGAGACATGTGCTTATTATTACGGCAACTGTTTTAGCAACTTTCACTTATGTGATATTTGCCAAAGGTTTACATCCTTCTTGGGCCAGCGCACAAGGACTGTCCGCATCATTTGTGTGGCAGGGTATGGGCAGCGACTTGATTTCTGCCCGTCTGTCGCAAAGCAACTACTCAGGTACGCGGCCGGCACTGGTGACTTTTGGCGTCTACTGGTGTAAAAAATCTGGTTCCGCCCCTTGCGCACCAGATTTTACCGGCGACAATAAATCTGCGGAAACACTAATTTTCCAGGATTTAAATCTAAGTGTACCGACCGGAAATAATAGCTTAAACGTGGTGTTGCCGACTATTTCCACATTAGCCCAAAAAACCTGTGGCAGGTTTCAGGTAGATTTAGGATTTAAAAATGGCGGAGGAATTATCGGCGGACAAGTATTTACGATCGTCGGTGATTGTACTGTGGAGATGGTTCAGATGGCGTGTCCATATTTATCAACGCAAGCTCAGGTGCAGAAAGACGGCAGTGATCCATGGGATGACAGTAAATCAATAGTTTTGGGTCAAAGCGTGAACCTGGGGGGATTTCATAATGGTACAGGCCGATTTGCAGGAGATCCGGTGAACAATTATTCACCCAATATTGCGAACGTAGATTTTGTGTTTACTGAACCGGGTGGAGCTGCAAGTTTCACTTTAACCGGCGCCTATCCGATCCGGTTTACACCAACTAAATCCGGGACATATTCTTTTTCCGGAAGAACCCGTAAGGAAGCAGGAAACGGGGCTGGAGGATATTACAATGAAAGCGCTTGTACTGATATTGGTTTTATTATGGTTGCCGGTCAAAGTAGTTTGGCGCTTATCCCAAGCCCAACTCCAGCTGCAGTTGTTCGCGTGGCCAATCCAACCCCTTCAGCCACGCCTCTGCCGACTCCAACTCCGACAACAGGGGCAACTCCCATCCCAACTCCGGCTTCAACGTCCGAAACTAATGTTGGGCCCGAATGTGTAAATTTATCGGCAACTCCGGCTGTTGGCGGTGCACAATTAACGACGACACTCATGGGTAAAGGCCGCGATAGGGATGGGATTATTAAACGAATGGAAATAAATTTTGGTGATGATAAAACTCAGTCAATTGATATTAATAACGGTGAAACCAACCGTGAAACTTCTATATCGGTCTCCCATATTTGCACACAACCAGGTGAGTATAACGCTTCACTTCGGGTGAAAGACAACTCCGGTCAAGGAAATGAGTGGAGCAGTACTCCTGATAGTTGTAAAGTGCACATAAGCGTTCAGGGACAAGTATTGGGAGCTGTTTCAATCCCAAAAAATTTACCGAAATCTGGAATTTCAGAATGGTTAACTCTCGGTTATGTCATTGCCGGTTCCTTGGGAATTGGTTTAAAATTGTGGGCAAAGAAGCTAAAAAATATTTAAATCTTATAACGTGTGAACACTATTTGTCATATTTGTGAATACGAAATAAACTCATATTTGCAAAATATGTTATCATCATTATAATAAAACGAATGATTTCAACTGCCGGAGTTATATTTGAGTTTCAAGGGTCTTTTGAATCAAAGGCTGACGAGAGTATTTTATTAGAGGATAGAATTTTGGATGGGGATTCGGAAGTAGGGCAGGCTTCCGAATACCCACCGAGGATTTTATCCCCCTTCGCGAAAAACCGCGAGCGAAAGCTCGGGGATGAAAGCGTAGAATTTTCGCTTCGGAGGGATTTTGCTCCCGACGAAGCGACAGGGAGAAGATTCCCCGGGTGTAAACCCGCGGGAACTTCATACCCGCAACAGGAAACTGCTTCACCGAACATCGCCCGCGACGCAAGCTTCTTCGATTCCCACTCACAAAGAACTCAGCCCCGGCGTTACTTGCTTACTTCCAAATGGTTTTCCAAATTTGGCACAGCTTTATTTTTATTTGCAATTTTGGGAATATTTTTTACTTTTGGCCCGATTCTAAAAGTTGAATTAAATTATCGCATCAGCCAGCTTGTAGAAAGAGGCCGCGGGTTAAAGCCGGATGCAGGATTTGCCATGCTTTTAAACGAAGCGCAGGTTTATGCGGCTGAAGAAGTTCCCGATCCTAATTTCTCACTGATTATTCCCAAGATACAAGCAATAGCCAGAGTGGTACCCAATGTCAATGCAGAGATTGAATCAGAATATATGGAAGCCCTCAAGTTGGGGATCGCCCATGCCCGGGGAACACAGTTTCCGGGCAATACAGGCAACATTTATCTGTTTGCACATTCGACGGATAATCCGCTCAATGTGTTTCGCTATAACGCAGTTTTTTTCCTCTTAAAAGAAATGGAACCGGGAGATGAGATTAAAGTTTATTTTGCAGGCGTGAAACACCGCTATTTTGTAACTGAGAAAAAAATCATTGACGCCAATGATCTGACCTATTTTACGGCTAACAATGCAGATGGCGTGGAACAGCTGGTACTGCAAACGTGCTGGCCTCCGGGGACGACCATTAAGCGACTGGTGGTATTAGCACGGAAAAAGATGGACGGGTAGAAGATTGCCACGTCGCTACGCTCCTCGCAATGACAAAGTGCGTAACTCATGAATAAGCTATACTTTGACTATGGAAAATTATTTATATCAAGACTTATTTGAACTGGAAGAAAAACATTGGTGGCATCTGGCCAAGCGCAGTCTCTGTGTTGAATTAATTAATTCGTATATAAAACGCACAGATCTCAAGATTTTAGACATCGGTTGCGGAACAGGCAGAAACATGCAGGAATTTGCGCGATTTGGCATAGCGCAGGGAGTTGATCAGTCTCAGGAAGCGATTAATTTCTGTAAAAAACGCGGACTTACACATGTTCAAATAGACAAAAGCGAACACACTGATTTTAAAGAACAGAAGTTTGATTTGGTCACCATGCTCGACGTTTTAGAACACACGGATGATGAGATGACAATTGCGGAAACGGCGCGCATCTTAAAATCCGGCGGCTACTTATTAATTACTGTACCGGCCTTTCAATGGCTGTGGAGCAGGTGGGATGTAGTCCTGCACCACAAACGCCGATATACTGTGGCAGATTTAACTCGTCTTTTAGAAAAACACGGGCTTAGCATAGTCAAAGCTTCATACGCGTTTTCGTTTTTAGTTTTGCCTATTCTCATGATTCGTTTAATAAAATCTCTACTGTATAAAAAAGATTACCCGTCGGATTTTAAAATTTCTTCGCCGCTTATTAACCGGATTGGTCTTTTCATTTGTTCACTTGAACGCTGGTTTATCTTCAAAACCGGCATACCGATCGGGACCAGCGTCATCTGCTTAGCCCGGAAAATATAAATTTGATAAACTTCTTTCATGGCCGAACTTTTTTTATCTGTAGTCATTCCCTGTTACAACGAATCGGGCCGAATCGAGAAAGGACTAAGCACGATCATTGACTATCTCAAGCAGCAAAGCTATCAAAGTGAAGTTGTCTTAGTTGATGACGGTTCAACTGATAAGACGCGTATCCTGGCTCAAGAGTTGCTCAAAAATTTCCCCCAACACAAGCTTTTAGTTAAGCCTGTAAATCAAGGCAAAGGTCGAGCGATTAAATCAGGCATGCTTGGCGCATGCGGAAAGTTCATTTTGTTTACGGATATTGACCTGTCAACGCCGATTGCCCAACTGGAAAATCTATTGAAGAGTTTAGAACTAAATGATATAGCCATTGGCGTACGCCGGCATAAACAGGCACACATTCTGAAACATCAGTCACATCTGCGTGAGTTCTTTGGTGCATGTTTTACCAAGATATGTAATCTTCTGGCGACTCCGGGGATAGCGGATGCAACCTGTGGGTTTAAGCTGTTTAAACAGAAAGCGGCACGCCGGATTTTTGCCAAGAGCATGTTAGACAAGTGGGCTTTTGATGCAGAGATTTTGTTTTTGGCTCGTAAATATAATTTTTCAATCGCTCAAATCCCCGTCACCTGGGCTAATGATGAAAGGACGAAAGTGCATTTGTTTCAAGATGGCCTACAGGCATTTGTAGATCTGTTGAGGATCAGATGGTGGGACTTGAGGGGAGAATATGGCTATTAATTACTAATTTCTAATTTCTAATAATAAAACAAGAAATATGAATTTAATACCTGAGGTGTCTATCTAACACACCCCGGGGGTGTGTAGCTTAATCGAGCAAAAAGTATTTTCTCATGCGGGGATGGCCGTGTCTTTTTTACTGCGTAAATGAAGATCGTGAAAACTTTCAGCCTCAAAGTGCTACCCCCTGGGGGTGTGCAAGCTGCGCATATTATTATCTTATAGTAATTGACAAAGTCAATTTTCTGCAATAAACTTCCTGATATGAGTATGCCTGATAGACTTATAAATCCGAATAGAAGTAACAGGAGAAAACAAATCGGTTGTGGAGCTGCAATATTATTGGTAGGCATGACAAGTTTGAGTATGTTTATGGCACCGGTAATAGTGTACGGTCTGAATTATTTTAATGGTGTGCCTAGTGTGAGATTTGAGAGTTATGAGCCACACCATGCGGATTTAACATATAGCGGTCCTTGTTATGAAAGTAAAGATCCTGGATTAATTCCTCGCTCTAGAAGTAATAAACTACATGTATTGTTTAGTCCACAAGGTACAAAAATTGAAATGTTGCCGAATTGGCCATGTACGCATTAGAATTCCATTAGAATGATGACACTAGAAGGGTTGAATAATTAGCGAATAGATTTTGTACAGGAAAATGCTGGTGTACATATTCATGCCTATATAAAGACAAAATAAAGTAAATAAGATGCTCTGTCTGATTTTTTTGTGGGGGATGAGGGTTAAACTTGCAAATAAAAATAAGCCAATTAGCATATTCTGCCAGTTGTCGTGATATTTGGCCGGCAGTTCAAGAAAGAAAAAGCGGATTGTTGAAGAGCCAAGTATCAGAACTGCGATAAGAATTGAAAAAAAATCGGTACGTTGCCACAAGCTTTCAAGAAAAACAGCGACGAGCGCTAAGGTAAATGGAAACAACGGATAGACATACCAGCCCCAAAATCCCTGACCTGAACCGATCGGTTCAGCTGCGGAGATGGTTAAACTTAAATACAACGTATACACAATCGGGAAGGCAACAAAGACGGATTGTTTCTTCCAGTTATTCAAACTAGAGTCTACTTTTAACCACCAGGGACTGGTAAACAGTACTATGTATCCGAGCAGGATTGACCCGTCTAAAAATAAGCGTTCCGTGGTAATCACGGGTCGGCCGACGATGGTGATCAGTAGTTGGGGTAAACCGCCCATGATCCCCATGATGCGTTGTTGTTTCAAAAGAGTCATGAATAAATGATTGTCTAACAACAGATAGGTAAGCGGATACATGAGCGCTAGTCCAAAACCAGTACAAAAACATACACTCGCTGATTTCCATTGTTTTTGTGATGCGTACAGGCTGGGTAATATCAGTAGCAACGTGACTCCACTTTGTTTGGTTAAGGCGGCCAGGCCGGATACGATGCCCACGATGAAAGGAAACAATTGAGCAGCCGGTTTTTTTTGTTGGGAATAGATATATAAACTCACACCTGCTAAAGAGAGCGGGGTTAACAAATTTTCGGTGATTGATAGTCGATTTGATATGACAACCGTGGGTACGACTGCATAGAGTAGAGCTGCGATCAGTCCAACGCGTTTGCCAAACACGAGACTGGCGACAATTCCGGTTAAAAATATGCTGGCTAAACTTAAAAACACCGGAAATAAACGAATAGTAGACAAACGCACCTGGTCAAATTGATGTTGTCCAGCTGCTAAAACCGTTAATCCCGAAAGTAAGTTATACAGGGGAGGTTTCTCGAGCATAGGTGAAACGATGTGCCAGTTGGTGCCCCAAGCGTTAAGGGTGGATACTTGTAAGTAGCTTTCAATATACGACCAACTGCGGGGCACTCCGGTTGTGAGCCAACTCAGTCCCGTCCAGGCATAATGAATTTCATCATCAACTTCTCTCCATCCGGGTAGTCGGTCATAGTCTATAAGACGCAGTGTGAATCCAAAGAGGGTAATAAATGAAAGAGCTAGAAAAAATAATATGGTTTTACGTTGAAGATCAAGCATAATTCTTTTTAGTTTAACGGTAATATTTTACCCCCCTCGGGATTAACCAAATGTTTAAATAGTCGCACTAGAAAGCCAAGAAGAAAAAACAGTCCAATCGCTTCGATTAAAATAAATGGGGGCAGAAGCGGGATGTAGTAGCGATAATAGCGAAATTGGACATAAAGGGGTGATAAAAGAATAAATGCCGCAAACCACAGAACCAGGAAAAATTCACCTGATTCAAAACGTTGCTTCAGTGTCTGTTTACAGATGATACATAAACCAGTAAAAAAGCTAACCACGTTGAAAAACGGCGTGATAATAGCATAAATCCAGTTGCCGGGGAATACAAATCCCAAGCTCAGGTCGGTAACTCGGACTAAAGGAGTTATAAAAATAATCTGCTTGTTCCACTCACTATCTAATTTCGCTAATTCTCGGTGAGCTGTAAACCAGTTGGGAACCCAGTTGATAAAGGTATTATCCCGACCCCAAAATGTCGGATTAAATATAAACATCGTTGCAGACATGGTTAGTACTAGTACACCAATATTTATGATTAATACAGCCATATCATGAATTCTAAAAACATGGCGGGTTAAAAAATGGATTGTAAGTTGAGTAAACCAAAGAATGATAATAAAAAGCGGGAGAAGTAACCCGTATGGTTTGGTTGATATGGCAAGACCTGTGCATACGCCAAGGATAACTGCATATTTCAATCGTAATGTAAACGGTTTATCTTTAGTGTTTGATTCAAGTCGTATCAGTAGAATTGTGATCAGAAAAAATAATAGCAAAGGACTATCCGGCATGGCTCGGTTAACTGAAACTTGAAACAAAGGACTCAAGAGTAATATGACCGCCGATGTAGCGCCGATCAGAGGAAAAAAGAGTTGGGTCGAAATGACATATAACAGAGCCACAGACACAGCTCCTAAAATCATCATGGGAATCCGGCTCCAAAAAAGAATTTCGCGTTGATGGAAAGTCAGAGCACTAAGTCCCGGTGTCCACATCAGACTACCCCAACCAGGACAGTTAAACGCCTGAAAGCCGGTTTGACCGTATTTATTCTGTATCCAAAAACCTAAAATATATTTCCCTAGCTGGGGGTTGCGCGTCTGCACATAATCTTCAGTCCAGACCTGACTATTCCATCTTCCCGTTGTAAGCTCATTCCACACCCGGCCGTTGCAAATCCAGCTGACTTCATCATAATAATATGGATTCGTAGTCCGCTTCGATTCAAGCACCGCAAGGCTGATGCTAAAAAACACCAAACTGATAAGGAGATGCCACTTGAGATTTTTAAAGAATTTCTGTTTGGTTAATAAAAATTTCCACATAATTTAATTTGATGATAAATTGAATTTTTCATTATTGTAACGGTTGGGGAATGCTCTGGTATATTTTTGAGATGTTAAGCACGGTATAGACTTCAACACTGATAAAAAGTATAAAACAAACAATGAGTACTATTTGTCTGATTTTTTTGGGTGTGTAGATAGTCGTGAGGATAATCAGCGTTAAACAAACAAGCCCCAATTGCCATCTATAAAAAAGTTCGCGGGGGAAAAATATAAGTATATTGCGTACTATTGTTGGGATAAGTGTTAGGGTAATTATAATCAGCTGGAATAAGTTTGGGGTTGTCCACAGGTCAACCAGTGCGACGCTTATGAGTATGACCAGATACGGAAAAAGAGGATAGACGTGCCAGCCGTAAAAACTGTAGCCGCTGCCCGAAGCTAATACAGCAAGGAGCAATATAACCCCAAGTGGAAATGCCAGCAGTAATTTCTCCGGCAAATTAGAGATCAAAAACGGAGCCGAGATGAAACCTCGAGTAGAATTTGTTAATTTATGTTCTTCGATTTGCGGTTGTTGTGCATTTTTTCTATTCAATATCCACAGCGGCGAACTAAATAGCAGCAGATATCCCAAAAGCAGTGCGCCATCAGGTAGTAAGCGATCTTTGGTGGTAATTACGGGATACGTAAATATGGTTTGGATGAGTTGGGGTAAGCCCTGGTTGATAAAGCCGATTTTATACTGGTTCATTACCTCCACAAACAATTTCCAATTATAATAATAGCCAATCAATGGATGGATAAGAATGCCCGTCAATACAATCAATGCACATACAACGGCTGCATTCCAGCGCTTTTGAGTCAAAAAAAACATGATTGCAAGTACGCCTGATACAATGCCGATGTTTTTGGTTAATACTACCGCTGCGGCGGATATACCAGCTATGAAAGGCTGCCAGAAACGCCAACTTTTTCTAGAAGACTGATATAGTAGGATAATAGTGGTAAGTAGGCTCAGTGGAGTCAACAAGTTTTCGGTCAGTGACATGCGGTTGCTTAGAACTATGGGTGGTATCACTGCATATAATATAGCCGCTACGATGCCAGTTTTTTTATTAAAAACCTGACTTGCTAATACACCCGTTAAAACTATCGTTAAAAAGCTAAGTCCAATTGGTACGAGCCTGATCGTAGACAAACGCACCTGATCCAGTTTTCGTTCGCCATTTAACAAAACCCAAGCCCCACTCATGAGCGAAAAGAGCGGTGGTTTTTCAATCCAGGGCGAAACGAGGGGATATTTTGCTCCCCAGTAAGTCACAATATCCCGTTTGGCATAGGATGGAAACCATGACCAGCCGATAGGAATACCGGTAGTTAAAAAAGTCATGCCTGACCAGGGGTAAAAAAATTCATCCTGGGTCTCAGTAAAGCCGGGAATACGATCATAATTATTCAGTCGTAACAAAATTCCAAATCCAGATATTAGAACAATAAGAATTATAAATATATTTTTGTGCATGTCTTAAATTAAAAAATAAATCTTTACTTTCATCCGTCTTTATTCATTATAATAAAAATATGCGCCAAGTTAGTAAAGGAGTTGTAAAGTTATTATTTCTCTTCGTTTTGTTTACGCTTGTATTTTGGGTTTATTATACGAGTAATGTCCGTGATCGCGGCGATTCGCGATATGTATTACACGTTGCCGATAGTATTTTACGTCAAGGCAATACGGACTTGGACGAATATCAATTTTTGATTCATCAAGAAGGGATTTACGAATCGCGTGTGTTGATTATGAACGGGCATATATATTCCGTTTATCCTATGGGAACGAGTTTACTTTCGGTTCCGTTCGTTGCATATTTTAATTCATGGTATAAATCATTTGTTGCTCCTGTTGGAATTGATAAATTTGTCGTACTAACCCAAACAGACAAGTTGGATATATTTTTGGCTGCTCTTTTTTCGACACTAGCGATTCTATTTATATTTTTAATCGGAATTGAATTTTTACCATGGCCGATAAGTTTCATGGTGAGCCTTGCTTTCGCATTTGGAACGACTGCCTGGACGTCAGGAGCTCGAACTTTGTGGCCACATGGACCAACAATGCTCATGTTATCAATGGGAATCTGGTTACTCCTTAAGGCAAAACGTGAGGTGGGGTTTGCTGTTTTAGCCGGATTTCCCCTTGCTTATAGTTTTGTTATTCGACCTACAAATATTTTTCCGTTGATAGCATTGTCTGTATATGTTTTATTAGCTTATCGAAAGCTGTTTCCTTTTTATTTCATAGTTTGTTTATCTGTTCTAATGCCTTTGATTTATTATAATGTTCGCATATACCAGACGCCGCTTTCGCCGTTCTATTATCCTCAAGGAATTAGTATGGGAGCGCATAATCATAGCTTGCTTCTGTCTTGGGAAGGGTTAATCGGACAATTGATGAGTCCAAATCGAGGTTTGTTTATTTTTTCACCATTTCTGATATTTAGTTTCATTGGTGTGTTTACGCTTTTTAAATTAAAAAAAGCAATGATGATTGATTATTTACTTATATTCTCCATAATTTCACACTGGTTGATCATTTCTTATTATCGGAGTTGGTGGGGAGGTTGGGTTTTTGGGCCACGGTATTTTACTGACATATTGCCAATTCTGGCCTACTTTTTTATTCGATTTGTACAAAATTTGATTGTATGGCGTCATAAAATATTAAAGGTTTTGACTGTACTTGTATTACTGGCAAGTGTGGTAGTGAGCATTTGGATAGAACATGCAGGTGCAACATATTATGCCACTGGTTACTGGAATGGAAACCCCAATGATATCGATTATTATCACGAGCGCGTATGGAATTGGCACGACTTACAGTTTTTGCGCCGCTAACATAATGAAACGTTTAAAATTTCCTAAGAATACCCAACACTTTGTAATGCTGTTTCTGCTTTTAGTGCTCAGTTTTGTGGCAATGAAAGATTTGTTAAAGCCGGGATTTTATGAAAGTCATGACGGGATTATTCATGTGATGAGACTGGCGCACTTTGATCAAGCATTGCATGAAGGTCAATTTCCAGTGCGCTGGTTGCCAACGTGGATGGGTGGATATGGGTCACCGGTTTTTAATTTCAATTGGAGCCTGCCATATTATTTTGCCAGCTTTACACATCTTCTTCATATATCTTACGAAGATAGTTTCAAAATCATACTTGTACTGACTTATTTATTGTCTGCTGTGTGCGCATACATATTTGTATTTGAAATGTTTAATGATTATCCGGCAGCATTTACGGCCGCTGTACTTTATGTTTGGGTTCCGTATCGATTTACTGAAATATTTATTCGTGGGGCAATCGGTGAAGCTTGCGCGTTTTTATTTTTACCCCTTATATTTTGGTTAATTTTGCGATTGTCCAAAAAAGAATCTTGGATAGCTGAATTTTTTTTGGTTTTAAGCTGGACTTTATTTATTTTGACGCATAATTTAATAGCGTTTTTAAGTATTCCAATATATGTTGCATATGTTTTGTGGTTGGGTAAATTCTTGGTGAATAAGTGGCATTGGTTTATTCGCATAGGCTTATTATTGGCATTAAGTTTTGGGTTAGCAGCTTGGTTTTGGTTTCCGGCAACGATTGAATTGAAAGAAATAAATTATTCAAGAGGATATGGTGAAATTAATAATCAATTCTTGAAGCCATTTGTACTATTTAACTCACCATGGCGTTATGCGTACTCGACGCCTGCTCATCCTGATTTTTCCATGTCTTTTCAACTCGGGATTATACATTGGCTTGTGATAATTGCTGTTATGATGCAAATGTTTATTTACAAGTCAATAAAACGTGATTCGAAAAGTTTTAGCTATCAGACGGGTGTTTGGTATGTTGGCATATTGGTGATTTCAATTTTGCTGACGTTGGAAATTTCTCGGCCTCTTTATCAAATTATTCCACTGGCACGAGTGATCGGTTTTCCTTGGCGCCTACTCACCTTTACGACGTTTGCCATAAGCATATTAGGTGGAGTACTTATTACAGAGCTAAAAAAAACTCAGCTTAAATATGCGGCCACACTGATGCTCGTTTTACTGAGTTTATATTTTTACATCTCGTATGCGCGAATAGTGAGTTGGTCATATACGGCATCTGATCAAGAATACTTGACAACTCTTAAAACGAATGTTCAATACTTACCTGATATTGAGTATTTACCTTTAGGGGCTCAATATTTACCGGTACTTGAACAACAGGGAGATGCCAGGCCTAATCCACTACTTTTTGCCGAGCGTCCCGGTGTGACTATAACTTCACTCAACCGAAAGAGTCTGGTTATTTCTGCAATTATCAAATCTGAAAATATAGAAAATATACATGCTCGGCAATTTTATTTTCCGGGTTGGATTTTATGGATAGACGGAAGAGAAACATCTTTGCAAAAAGATCAATACGGACTGCTGTTATTTCAATTGCCCCAGGGTAAGCATCAAATTATCCTGCAGTTTACCAATACTTGGATTCGCAGTTTGGCAAATGGTTTAAGTTTGGTAAGTCTAGTAGTCTGGATTTTATTATGTATTTGGAGAATTCATCAGAAGAATTCGATTAAGACAATAAATACTTATACACAATAAACCGCTGACTTTGAAATACTTGTTGTAGAATCGTGTAATGGTTAAATATAGCTTGTGAAGTTGCGGGAACCACAATATAATTAATTGGAACTTCGGCATCTTTTAACCGGTCTACATTTCCCCCCAGGACATCTCTGGCTAAGCTTTCGCGTTTTCCATAATCAATTCCGTGGACCCATAAATGTCCCGGATATCCCAGATACACGCTTCTGCCTGTCAAGCCGGATACCGGGTGTGTTGGTTGGGGATCTATGAGGATGACATCTGTTGGTTTAGTATGACTTTTGATCCAGTCAGTCAAGACGATATCGTCTTTGCTGTAGATTCCATAGGTTTGCTGGGTGATTAAAATGAGTGAGAGCGTGCCGGTGGCAATAAGGCTGATTAAACATATAATGCTAATTAATCTCATTAGAATATTCCTATAAAAAAGTTTTGCAAGTGTTGATCCAGCTAAAATCGCCAGAAATAAAAATACCCAGGAAAATAATTTAATATTGTCCCAATCCCAGGGTTGGAATTGAACCAAATTGGCAACAATGAACATAAACCAGGCAGGGAGAAAAAAAATTACTCTGCTTGAGTCACCTGTCTTTGCCATAAGCCACATGCCAATTAAAGCCAGAGGCAGAATCAGTCCTGAGTTGGTCAGCCAAAAAAAGATAAAGTTTTTTTGAGAAGGCGCCCACCCCAAAGTAAAATGTAGAAATGAGGTGTGGGAAATTTGCTGCTTAAACCAGATAAAGACCGGTAAAGCCAGAAGAAAAGCCACGCCGAAGGTGATAAGGAGAGGTTTTAGCGCATTTATTAAATATGCGGGTCCTGCTGCGAGTTCCTCGCCCGCAAGTGCTCGCCACGAAAAAAGTCGTGACTGCGCGCTGTCGGAGCCCCTCCCTCGTATCACCCGTTTTAGGTTATTTAAAATAATTCTTATTAACCACATTCCTACGGCTACCCCCATAAAAATAAAAGTGTGAGTGTGCCAGAGGGGGAGAATACCTAAAAGTACCCCTATAGTGACAAGTGACAAGTGAGAAGTGAGAAGTTTATTGTTCAAAAAGATATGAAGCATTAAATGCGTTATTAGTAATCCGATCACCAAGCCGGGCAAGAATGAGCGTTCGGGGAATATGAGACCGGTAAGCACATTGTGAAACGTGAACCCGTCGATGTTGTTGGAATATTCGTGTGTGATGAGCCATGAGCCGGATTTTAAACTATCCTGGATATAAACAGTAAATCCCAGTCCCCAGCCTAAAAAAAATATCAGCATGGCCAAAAATGCCCCGGTATTTCCGGACAGACGTTTGGCCAGTGTATAAAATAAGCTAAAAAATGCCACAAAATATAAAATCTGGGGCAAAATAAAGGCAAAACGTAAATTACTGCCTAAAAGTACCAAAGTTGCCGAAAATAAGTTGACTAAAAAAGGATAAATCAGCGGACTGCCGGCAAAAAGCGGGTTAACCGGGGGCATACCTTGATAAACTAAACTGGTTGTATAAGACGCATGAAGTGCCGTGTCGCCATATAAGCCGCCGCCGCCGGTTATCAAACCCCAGTCATTCGGATATAAAACTTTGGTCCAGAAGACAAAAATAGCTGCAATACCTACGATCAAGCCGAGTATGACAAAAGGCCAATTATCAAGGATTAAACTAAATATTTTTGATAGAATTTTTCTATAACTTACCCGAGGTGTAAACGTATTCCACCCCCGAGGTGGAATTAAGCTGAAGGCTACAACGGTTCCGGTAAATCCGGTAAATAATATTAGTGCCAGCCAGACAGTGGTCGGGTTCAACCCGAGAATGAGGCTAAGTAGCAATATAATTTCAGTCTCCAGAATAATCCCGATTGCCGGTCCGATCACAAATTTTACCCAATTGGTCAGCGGTAATGGTAAATGCAAACAGACAGCAATACCGATAATGCAGGTTAAAAGTAAAAATAGCAAACTAAATATTGTCATGTATAATATAATGTATATTACGAATCATAATACAAAACGAATTGAACCGTAAGATCGGAATTTATGCGTATAAGAAACAACAAATTGTTATATTTCTATTTTGGGCAGTGGGTATTTTTTTTTATCTTTTTTTTTGCATCTACAAGCAAGGCTATTTATTTGACTGATAATGAGGCGCTATTATTTATTTTTGGAGGATTCATCATTCTGGGATTCTTAGAACCCATAATTTTAGTTTTATTAATACAAAGACTAAAGAAACAAACAAGTAAAAAATTTTCCCAAAAATATGCCAGTGAACTGCAAGAACTAGTGCTTCCTGCTATTCGTCTGAAGCCTCAAAACTTAACACGTGATAATATCCAAATTTCCAAATATGGCGGATTTCCCAATATTACGTCTTTAAATCAATGGCCAAAAAACCGAGAAGGTAAGTATTTGGATTTTATTGGACAAATCTATTTTCAACATTTAAATCAGGAAATTAAACAAAAGTTTCCGATAGAATTACCTAAAGAAGGTGTTTTATTGTTTTTTCTTGATGTAAACAGCCTATTTACTAAAACAGAAATAAACCCAAATCAAGATTACCAGATTGTGTATACAAAAGAAACAGTAGAGAAAGTAGCTTACGAGAAGCCATTACAATATTTGTCAATTAAGTTGACACAACTCGTACCTGAGCTTTTTGATTCATATCCCAGTTATGATGATGAAGTTTATAATCCGAAAAAGATTCTGCATAAAAAAGTCACTCCTGATGCATATTTTGACTTGTGCTTGAAGGATTATCACCAACTTCTTGGTCATCCTGCAACCGTTCAGCATGATCCTCGTTGCGACATATTACATAATGAGATTCAAGTTGTTAAAACAGATGAGGATCGAAGCAACCTGCACAGATTATTTAAAAATTGGCGATTGCTATGGCAAATAGTGTCTGACCCGAAAATCGGTTTGAATTTAGGTGGATTAGGTACAATTTATATGATGATTGAACAAGATCGGTTAGTCAGATATGACTTTTCAAATGTACGCATAGTTTTCCAAATTACATGATAGGGACGATTTTTTTATTTGTTGTTGCATATTTAGTTGGTCGTGCAGTCTTAAAACTCACGAAAGTGCGAACAGATGATTTTACACCGAGTGCTAGCTTGGTAGTTGGTTCAATGCTTTTATGTCTCCTGTTATTCTTCTGCGGATTTATTTTTCCTTTTACGGCAATCAGCCTAACAGTTATTTTACTCCTGTTAACTGCGATATCTACAGTTTTTCTGCGCGATACCGGCTTTCACAAAATTATTAAAGAATTCGGTGATTGGTTGCCTTGGGGTTGGCCGATTAGATATAAACTGTTATGGTTATTCATGATTGCACTCGTGGTATGGCTTTTTAGCCGGGCGTTATTTATCGCTCCCAACGGCGCCATAACAGCCGGCGACCGACTGGTTTGGACTGACTGGCCGTTGCATATCGGCATGGCTGCAAATTTTGCCTTTGGCCGCAATTTCCCGCCCCAAAACCCGATGTTTGCCGGAATCGGGCTGATTTACCCATTTTTTGCCGATTTTTTATCCGGCGTACTTTTGGTACTTGGCGCAAATTATCCCATAGCTTTTAATGTGCCGGGAATAGTTTTGATTTTAGCATTTTTCCATCTGTTTTTAAAATTAACAGCTTCAGTTTTTAGCGAAAGTAAGATGCTTAAGGATCTAAAATCGTTTATATTGCTCGCTACAGGGGCACTTTTTATGTCACTCTTTTGGGGAGGCCTAGGATTTGTCTATTGGATCCAGGAGGCGTTTGCAAATGAATTGAATCTTGTGACCACACTGCTTACCCCTCCCCGTGAGTATACGTTTTGGGGCGAGAAGGGCATGTGGTTTTTTACATTTTTATATTCGGAGATTTTGCCGCAGCGGGCTTTTATTTTTGGCCTGCCGATTTTCGTTTTAACTCTGCTTATACTAAAAATTGGCTGGAACTTGAGGGTAAAGCAAAATTTCCTGTTCGCCGGATGTGTGGCTGGTTTGTTGCCTTTTTTTCATACACATACGTATCTAAGTCTTGCATTTCTTCTTATGACTATAGGCGGGATAGGGGGGATTGGATTGATAAGGGGAAATAAGGAGAATAAGAAGAAATTTTTGGAAGCGGTGTTTTTATTCGGGCTGCCGTTTGGCGTATTGAGTTTAGTGCAATTTTCGTTATTTAAATCCCAGTTTCACGGGCTGCCTGTGGAATTTGGTTGGATGAAAGGACATGAGAACTTTTTTGTCTTCTGGTTTAAAAATACCGGCTTATTTATTCCATTATGGTTTTTGGGACTGTGGAAAGGGAAATTCAGCCGCTTTATTAAAGTCGCTGGATTGGCCTCACTAATATTATTTATTTTACCCAATATTTTCCGGTTCGCACCCTGGGGATATGATAATTTGAAAATCTTCACTTACTGGTATCTGTTGGGATCGGTATTTGTGGTCACGGGACTGGTGAAGGTTTGGCGGATTCGGGGAATAGGGAAAATAGGGGTAATACTTTTGTATGTCTCACTCACGCTGTCAGGAGTGGTAGAAGTCAGCCGAATTATCGACACCAAAACGAAGCAGATCGGTTTATGGTCTCAAGCGGATCAGGAATTTGCCACAGATTTGCGGATTAAGACAGCCCCGGATGCGGTGTTTTTGACAGCCGCGATTCATGATCATCCGGTTGTGGCATTGGCTGGGCGAAAAATTGTGATCGGATTTCCGGGAAATATGTGGTCATGGGGTATTGACGGCTGGCAGGAACGGGAAACGGATGTACATACTATGTATCAAGGCGGAGACACGGCAAAAGAGCTGTGGCAGAAATACAATATTTCTTACATTGTTGTTGGGGGCCGTGAGCATTATTTTGAGAAAAATATTAATGAAGAATATATAAAAGCGAACACACAATTGTTTTTGGAATCAGGGGAGATGAAGGTGTATAAGATAGTAAAGACTTAAGTATTCACAGTTATTTTAGAACGACCAATCCAAAGCACTATTCATGAAAAACAACATTTCACTACAACAACAAGCTTCATTTACCCGATCGGAAATTTTTATAACTTTGATAATAGTCTTGTTGAGTTTCGTGATTCGAGTAATTCGCCTGGATATTCCTCATGACTGGTCGTTTGACGAAGTGTATCATTCACTCTCGGCTGAAGCCTATGCTCTCAATGATCCTCGGGGATATGAATGGTTTAACTCAAGTCCCAAAGATCTGGCGTGGGAATGGCTGCATCCACCCTTTGGAAAACTGGCGATGGGTTTATCGATTAAACTTCTGGCTAAGCCCTATATACCTGAGTCAAAGTCAGCTCCGCTTGACGGGAGAACGACATTTGCCTGGCGCTTTCCGGGTACGATTTTTGCGGCTCTGACAGTAGGTTTATTAATCATTTTTGGAAAAAAGCTTTTTAACAAGTTTTGGATTGGCGCCGTTGCCGGAACGCTCTACGCATTAGACGGCCTTTCATTCGTGCAGTCGCGCACGGGTATGAACGATATATACATTACTTTTTTTACACTTCTGACTTTCTACTGCATATATTTACTTTTGAGTCAGAATCCCAAACATGTCTATCGTAACTTACTGTGGATCGGGTTATCTGCCGGACTTGCGGCTTCCAGCAAATGGTCGGGATTTTATGCTGTGGGTATAGCGTGCGTATTAGGTTTGGGATTTGTGCTAAAGCGACGGGGAATACTTCTCTTGGGCTGGCTGTTTGTGGTAGCCGGATTTGTATTTTATTCTCTTAAAAATTTTTCACTTTCATTTGATCTTTTAAGTAAAAATTTCATCTGGTTCAGTCTGGTTGCAGTTAGCGTCGGGGCGATAATTTTACTTATTAGTAATAAAAATAAGCTGCTTGGCGTATGGACGGCAGTTTGCTTGGTAGTTTTACCGGTGGTGGTATATGTATCAGCCTACGGACAGTGGTGGTTGCAAAAACACACAATCGAACAGTTTTATCAACTGCACCAGCAGATTTGGTGGTATCAGACCAGGCTTAAGGCTACGCATGGATATCAGTCGCCGGCTCTATCCTGGCCGATACTGTGGCGCCCGGTGTGGTTTTATGTCAAATATCAGGATCATTTTGACGCAGCCGGCAATAAAACTCTCTATATTGGCAATATTTATACTATGGGCAATCCCGTTGTCTGGTGGGCGGGGTTAATTGCTATTTTGTACGGCGTGTGGCAGGCCATATTTGCTATCTGGAATAAAATAGAAGAGTATGATCAAAAAAATGTTCATTTGCGTCAGATTTGCATTCTACTTATTGGCTATTTTGGGATGTTTTTGCCGTGGGCAGTAAGTCCCAGGATAATGTTTTTGTATCACTACCTGCCGAGTGTACCGTTTTTATGCTTGCTCCTTGCATATGGGTTGTGGAAGATCAGGGAGAGAGGGGGAATTGGAGAGATTGGAGTGAGAATATTTTTAGGCCTCGTTGTTGCCGTGTTTATTTTTTATTATCCGCACTGGTCTGCTTTGCCTTTGCCCCAAGATTGGGTTAAATATTATTATTGGCTGCCCAGCTGGAAGTGATGGGACAGTGAAATTCCGAGTAGGAAGACCCCGCGAGAGATATTTATTTGATATTTGACAAATTGTAATACATACTGTATTATGATTACAATATGAACATGCCTACTATTACAACAACCGATGTCCAACGTAATTTTTCCAAGTTACTCAATCGCTTGAGTGAGCCGATTGTCGTAATGAGAGATAGTAAGCCTGAGGCTGTCGTTATTCCCTATGCGGACTATGAGGAATTTTTAATCCAACGCCGAAAAATGCTGTCTGAAAAAGTTAAAAATGCTTTGGTAGGAATTCATGCAAAAACTGCTAAAGTGTCACAGGCCGAATTGGAACGTGATATTAAGGAGGCGTTTCATGAGGCGGATCGTGATTGACACAAACGTCTTAATCCGCGCCTTTCTCAAAAACTCCGGCAATGACTACAGTGTTTATAGGCAATTTTTAGATGGTCATATAGAACTTTACTACAGTCAAGAGCTCGTCGACGAATTCATGGAAGTTATTTCGCGTCCCAGACTGGCACAAAAATATTCCTTATCAAATAAAGACATCCGTTTATTTTGGGAAGACATATTTGAGTTCGGAAATTTCCGAAAACCAAAGCAAGTAGATATATGCCGGGACTCAAGAGACAATCATATTATTGGTCTGGCATTGGCAGTTGCGGAAGGTGCAATTGTGCATCTGGTAACTGCAGATGACGATTTACTTGTATTGAAGAATAGGATGAAAGACGTGATGATTCAAACTGCAAAGGAATTTATGACTAGTAAGTTTCTGTAGATGTCAAGTTCTGATTGCCTGGGGTTGATAGAGTCAAGTACAATGCCTTGCCGGCATCAGACTTACCGGCGAGGTATTTTACCAAAACAGGTGGAAAGTTACCGGTTGATTTTTAAGACAATTGCTGCGGAATTGGCGTATACTTCTGTTAATCCCTGCCCATGAATGTCTGTCTTAATATCTTTTAAATTAGATTTAAGCAAATAGACATAGGCTACATGGGGCTGGTCAAGTAAAATTGTGCTCTGGTTTGTAAAAAACTGATCATTTATTTTTACGCGTATACTTGGATCTATTAGTGTTTGTGCGGGTAGTTTAGTATCTGACAAGAACAAGCGCCGCTCTGTTAGAGCTGAGACATAGATCGCAGATTTAGGGTAAAATCGATAGTCAACTGCAATCACATCCTCAGGAGTTGAATTATTTTTAATAAATGCGAGTGCTTGAAATTCTTCCTGGGGAATTACATCTATGTCTTGGGTAACTTTTTCAAGAACCTGTTTAATATTTACAGGAATTGCCAAACTGGTTATCGAAGCTATGATAAAAAGTCCGATCAATTGTTTGTTATGGCTGACACAATACGTCCACAACCGATCCATAAACATGCTTAAAAATATCGCGGAAATTACGAATGCGTATGGCGTGAACTGGATGATGTTATGGGCATTTCCCCCTAAATTAAACAGTAGCGGTAAACTAAAAGAGACACTAAAAATTATCAGCAAAAAAAAGACCGGCAAAGATATATCATTATTCTCAGATCTGAGTTTCCATAACAATATAAAACCATACAATATTCCCAGAAGTCTGACTCCAAAATTTCCAACTATATAGATAGTCAACTCCAGTGCTTTTATTTTCAGCAGCCCGAGACTGTTCCCGATTGATGAGTAGTAGTTTTCCATATCAGCCAGTTTTCCTAATTGAAGTTTGTCTGATGAAACGACCAGCTCTCGCAGTAACCATCCAGGCTGCCAGACGAGTGTTGGTTTAGCCATGTCACTGATTAAAAAGAATACAGGTAAAAAGACGAGAAGTGTTAAAAATGCAGTAATCAGTAAGCGATTGTTTTTGCGACGCAGTGTAATTAATGCGGTCAGCATAAGACTGCCGACTGCAATAACTCCGCCAAAGGATTTGAAACCATACAGTGATCCAAATATTAGAGCGACAAATACAATGATTCGGGTTTGATGTGGAAAATTTAAAATCTTCACCAACCAATAAAAGCCCCATAAAAACAAGGCAAATCCCAAAATGGTATAGGGGTTGGCAATTTGATCAAACGGCTGGTCAGCCAAAAATGTGTTGCCCTGCCAGTTAAAATTTGTCCGGAGCAAAATGGGCAGTACGAAAGAGAGCGATCCGGCGTAAAATCCTAAGAACACGCCCACAATCTGTATAAATTTACTTTTTACGAGTATTGAAATTACCCCGTAGAGACCAAGACCATAGAGAAGCGAAACAAGCAGTGGTCCGGCTTTGTAGTACAAAAATAAGGAATCCATTCCCGTAATATGTTTGATAGCGGCTAAAAATAGCGGATAAAAGTAATGGTTGTTTTTCAGAAGTTCCCCGGAAAACCCGGGATGCTGGGCAGGAGAATGATGTAGAAGTTCACCCATAAGCGCCAGGTTCCACATGGTATCGTGAAGCTGGGGAGCGAGTATGCCGTCAGTCGTTAATCCGCCTTTAAGTAAGCCGATACATTGAGATGTGACGCAGATCATTAGTACAAGTCCAAGAATTTGTTCTGAGCGTTCTTTTAATATATTTTGAAATGGTTTCCACAATATATGCACTTCTTTGCTTTTGTATAACCATATAATAGAAATCAGGGGAAGAAACCATAGAAATAACCAGTTGATATGAAAAATGCTTAATATTAGACTTATTATAGTTAGAATCACTAATCCAAGGATTAATCCTATCCCTATTTGAATCCAGCCAGA
>JAHFKJ010000002.1 GCA_023245415.1 Candidatus Gottesmanbacteria bacterium
ATTATAAAGATATGTAAACTAAATACAGAAAATATTTGTATTAGAGATAGGTGTTTGAGCACGAAGCGAAATTTGTTCTTATACCACTGGAAATACTTGAGCGGTTTATTTTTGTTCATGGTCGTAGTAGCGCCGTGTTGAAAAATAACACGAGATTTATAGATGATTTTATATCCTGCTTTTTTTACTCTAAAACATAAATCTGTATCTTCGAAATATATAAACCCAAATCCTTCATCTAAGAGATCCAGTCTTTTGAGTAGGGAAGTTCTCGTTAATAATGCGCAACCCTGTATCCAATCAACTTCTTGAGAGAAAGTATTATCAACCGGTGAGTAAACATGTCCCGTCCATTTATTAATATTGAATCCGGCTGCTGAAATAACTGCTGGATTGTTTTTATAAAATATTTGACCTCCCGCTACACCAACATTTTTATTTCTTTCTAAATATTTAACAAGTATATTTAAACTGGACGGCGAAAATGTCAGATCATCATTGCCAATGAAAATATATGCGCCATTCGCAATTTTGATACCCTGATTTACCGCTTTGATAAATCCGATATTTTGCTTAAATCTAATAAGTTTTACCCAAGGGTAGCGGTGGGCAATTTTATCAGGCGATCCGTCAGTGGAGTGGTTATCGACAACAATTGTTTCTAATTGTGTTTTTGGATAATTCAATTTACTGATCGAATCTAGGCACTCTAATGGCTCCTTGCCTCCGTTAAAATTCGGGAATACGATTGAAACTGACGGAAATGGTTTCATTTATCAACTTCCAAATCGTAATAAATTACACCTACCGGAAATATAAATGCAAAGCGGGCTTCATAAAAATTAGTAAAAGAATTAACCACTTTTAATATTATTTTTAGAATAAAATTAGATACATTTTTCGGACCCAGCCAAATATTTCTCTTAATAAATTTTACTGAAGAATAGTTTAATTTATAGAGAAGTGTCCCAGGTATTAAATAATCAAACGAATGGCTGGTTAAAAAATGCTTATGGGTTATATCAGTAAAACTGTCAACACTGCTGAAATGGGATGAAGTGATAAAAAGCTGTGCTCCGGGTTTGGCCACGCGGTAAATTTCCTCCATTACCTTAATTAAATTATCTAAATGTTCCAGCACATGTTCGGCAATGATAGTATCAAATTTATTAGCTGGAAAAGGATAAGGAAATAAATTCAGATCGTGAATGACGTCCGCAGCTGATTGGGGATTAATATCAATGCCGATTGCTCCCAGACGTTTTTCATTTCCGCAACCCAGATGCAGCACTGAAACTTTGTTTTGCTTCGCCATTTTATTAGAGTAATTTTTTTCTCCACGGTATAGGGAGTTGATTGCTATTAAGTTCGATTTCATTGCAGTATTTAAATGGTTGGGGTCCAATAGTTTTCGCCCAGGCGATTGTTTTTTTAATTCCTTGGGCTAATGAGGTCTTCGGTTTAAAACCAAGAATTTTACGTGCCTTGCTATCCGTACATACCGCATTTTCAACTTCCTGCGGACGTTTGGGTTGATATTTAGGTTTTAAATGTTTGGGTATTTGATGAGAATTTTTTACAAAATAAGTCAAAATTTCACTGGCAATATCGTTAACAGTGTAGCTATCTTTTGGACCAATATTAATAATTTCACCCGCTGTTTCTTTTAGCATTCCGGATTTTATAATATATGGCGCGACATCATCTATGTACGAAAATGCCCGTTTCTGGGCACCGTCACCATAAATGTAAAAGCGTTTTCCCGAGAGCAGACAATTAATAAAGATTCCAATAACATTTCTATACGGATCAGCCAGATTTTGGCGGGGTCCATATACGTTATGCGGGCGAACTATTGTGTATTCATATTTATATACTTGAGAAAAAATATGTGTTATATCTTCCATTGCTGCTTTTGCTATACCGTAAACATCTACCGGCCGCTTTGATAAAGATTCTGAAAATGGTGGTTTCTGATCGCCATAAACGCTGATTGATGAGGTAAGGACAATTTTTTTAACTCCAGATTTTATAGCCGCAACCAACACGTTTAAATATGCGTTATAGTTTCGTTCGGTGGCTTCAATCGGCGTATATAGACTTCGACTCTCGGTAGCATCAGCGGCTAAATGATATATAAGCTGAGGCTTGATACTCGATATAAGAGTTTCAGATTCTAATTTCTTACGCAGATCGAGTTGGTAAAAAATAGATTTAGGATTGACATTTTGGCGGAAACCACCGGAAAGATCATCCACGCCGAAAACCTGGTGATTTTGTGTCAATAAAAAATCAACCAAGTGGCTTCCAATAAATCCTGCCGAACCGGTTACCAGTATTTTCATATGTTTTTATTATTTTGGCGAAGTTTATTATAAATCAGAAAGCATTGATATAACATAAATTCACATCCCTTTAATAAACACACAGATATAAAAACAAATGGACTTTCTTTAAATAATTTGCCTTTACCATACAATAGTCTTATCCGAAATTTTCCGCTTTGCCTGCGAAATTGATCGGGATGTAAACGAGCATAATTGCCGATGTGGCGGGTGTAATACATCTTATGCTTAAGTTCTCTAAAAAGTGATGTTTCCTGGTGGAAAAGCGGTGTGTCGATTCTTGCTAACTTTCCGATTTTTGAAATTCTATAAGACAAATCCCAATCCTCGCCGCTGATTAAATTTTCATTATATCCGCCAGCTTTCAAAAAAACTTTTTTTTCAAAAAATCTCGCTGCCTCAATGCACGGTTCATTCCAATAAATCCGTTTTTCCAGCTGTTTCATGCGGGAGAAAAAATTCGTAATCTTCACATCTTCAGGTATTATAACTGCGACCGCAGATTTTTTTTGCAAAACCGCGACACAGTCTTTGATTATCGAAGGTACTAACTCCATGTCCGCGTCCAAAAACAAAACATATTTACCGTGTGCCTTTACAGCGCCAAAATTTCTTTGTGAACTGCGTTCGTTGCCAGCTGTGTAGACTTGGGATGTGTAGCTTTTGGCAATTGCCACTGTGTTATCATCGGAGTTGTTATCGACCACTATGACTTCGATGGGGGAATATATTTGTTGTTGGATACTCTGTAAAAGCCGCGGGAGAACCATAGCCTCATTTTTTGTAGAAATAATAACCGACACAAGAGATTTACGTGGATTTGGCATACAGTGATGTATGTAAGTCTAACGGAAGAAGTTTTAAAATTCCATGGGTTTTGCCAAATACGCGGCCACACTTATTGCATTGCAGTTGTATCTTTGGAGTAAGTACTATATGACAATCAGGGCAGGTAAATTTAATCGTATGATTTTTTTTAAATTTACCTTCATTCGTGTCTGCCTCTTTTTGTAGAAGTGCCTGAATTCCCCCGCCAAACATATCAAGAATAATTTGTTGCCAGCTCCACTCCTTAAACGTGAGTGTGGAGGTAAGATATCCAAAAGGAAATACTTCAATTTGAATAGCAACAGGATTAAATAGCTGGGTGATTTGTCTCCAGACTTTAAGGGATATAGTTCCTTCAAAAATGCCAAAATCTGTTTCCGTCTTTCCGATCTTGGATATAAATGGCAGCAGCGGAAAAATTTTGAGAAATTTCAATAAACCAGTTGTTTTAGTTGGTCTGCGAAAAAGATTGAGGTTAAATTTTTGTGAAATGGGTTCTTCGGCAAAGAAAAAATATCCATTAGGCTTGAGTACCCGAAATATTTCCTGTACTACTGGAAGTGGATTCGGGAAATGGTGTAATGTCTGGTAACAAAATATAAAAGCAAATGAATCATCGGGAAATGGCAATGAGTGAGCGTCGCTGCAAACTCGAAGAGGAATTCTATTCAACTTGAACTGATTGGCAAACCACCTGACTTGCTCAAGTGAGGATTGGGCTATATCAAGGGCTATTCCGCGAACTTTAAATTTACTCTCAATTAAGGAGGATCTTAACCCATATTCAGCGCCTATTTCCAAATAGGGCGATATCAAAACTCCCTGATTTTGCAAACGCGAAAAATCGCGCCGACTGTTCTCGAGTCTTTTTTTCAGTTCTTGATGCATTTCGGATCGCGTCAACTCGCGGGTAAAATGAATGCGAATACCGCGATGCTGCTGGGAAATGAGTCTTCGAAAAGCAATTTCACCGCGTTTCTGCAGCAGATTTTGCAGCTTATTAATATTCATCATGTTCCTGATGTGTCAGGCCGCGGATAGGTTTTTGCAGCAGGTGAATGATTGGGGATGAGATCAAGGCGAGTTTATTCAAAACAGAAATAGGAAGGAGGAGAAAAATTATAGACAAAAACAGAGTGCCCAGACTCATTAAAAATAAACTCCAGGTTAAGATTGTACCGCGATATTCAAGAGAAACTGACTGAAGAGTATTATTTAACGGGATATACATAAATTGAAGACCTGCAGGATAAACGGGGAGAGATGATTTTGAGGTTCGTGCTGTCCATCCTCTGTCAAAGTTTTCTTTAAAATAAATACCGCGGGCCCGAGTTGTTAACTTGATGAGTTCTGGTATCGGCCTTTCAACTATTGTCGGCTCTAAACTTTCTGTTGCAATTAGTGGAGTCAACATATTTTTAAATAATTTTACTTCTTCGAAGTTGCCGGTATCGACTAAATGAAATGGAAGGTTTAATCCGCTAAAGATCGTCTGACCCTTGCCGTATGATTTTGAAAGAAGCAGATTGCGTTTATTTGTTTCCAATATGACTTGTACGCCAGATCTTAGAGAATTTGCCGCCCACATTTTCCAGGGTCCTCCGGAATAAGAAAACCGTGCAAATTGTGTGGGATCGATACCTTTCAAATATGGAGAAGTAGATTCCACAAAAGTTAACTGATCATTTACTTCAATAGCTGAGAAATTTTCAGCCGGAAAGAAGTCTGGAACAATTTTTGGCAGTTGATTTATTTTTGCTGTCAATTCCACAAATACGGTACCGCCGTTTTTTATATATGTATCCAGTGCTTGCCACTTATTTCCTTCAAAACGATACAGGAAAAGCGCCGGAAAAGTTTTTAGTTCAAATGCGGTTAACGAGTCAAAATTCTCTGGACCTTTCACGGGGAGTAATTGTTGCGATGTAATTCCGGTACTGGATAGTGCCCGAAGCAGAGTTTCATATCCCTGATCGTCCGATATAACCAGGAGGGGTAAACCTTGAGTAGGCGATACTATCGGTGAAACGATCTTAGGCGATAAATCGTAGAAGGCGAGTTCTCTTGCCGTTGCCTTTTGTGTGATAATTTCCGGATCTTCTAAAATATTGGAAGAGTACCCGAGTTTTCCTGCGCTTCCGGCTTTTGCTGAATCTTCATACATGCCTACTCCATAGTTGTCTAGCAAAAAAAGCGTCCGATTTTTAATCAACTCTGGGGTGTCAGTTGGCTTATTTTCGGCCGTTCCTACTTGATAAAAATAAAACCAGGCAGCATTGATGCCGGTGGGATTGTTTGAGTAGCCCCGAACTGCCGGCATTGCAAATGCCACATTCCACCAGTGATTTACTTGCTGGTTTAGACTGTCAAAGCGATACTTGTCGCTGCTTGCTCTTTGAATAACCCATTCAGGTAGCAGATCCGCAAGTTCATGCGTTTTATATTTTGGCACAATGTAGCTGTCAATGGCGTCGGGTATAGTACCCGGCCGATTAAATAACAGAGATGTATCCAAGGACCCAAGGTTTGGTTCTAAAAAGACAAGTGTAGCGATTACCACGGCAAACGTTATCTTTAATAGATATTTACTTTTTCTTCCATAAGCGTTTGTGGTAGAACGGAAACACTGGGCCCCTACCAGAAGCAGTAGAAGATTTACTGCCCAGAAGATGCGTCTGGGGAATATAGCACTTGCAAGGGAATTAATTTTATGAAAATAAGCAGCAACTGCGTAAAGTAAAAGAGCACAAAAAATGAATACTTTTTCACCAACCGGCTGAAGATTGAGCGATTTTCTTTTTATGACTTTGACTATTAATAAAACAAACATCAAAAAGATGACTGTAAGCGGTGTCATGAGGGTGAACCAGCGGTTTAAATGTTCGGGATACATACCCCAGCATTGAGGACTTTCACAAACTCCACTGCCTGCTTTTCCCACAAATTGCCTGACAATACTATAAAGGGTAGGACTACCGATAAGAATTGAAACGATGATAAAAATACTGACAACGGATAATAATTGCGTTGGTTTTCGCTTGAATGCAAAATGGATAAACAGCCACATAGTGACGGGAAATACCGTCGTGAGAATTCCTAGTGCAGGGTGGATAAGCAGAGAAAGTCCGGTGGTAATACTTGAAGCGAGTAAATATTTAAATTTTTTCTTAACAAGATATAGCTGTATCCAGAATAACGTTAATGGTACAAGCCATTGGTTTGCTGCAGCTGTGACCAGACCTTCGCCAAAAAGTTGATAATATGTTGCCGGGGTTTTAAAAAGAATAAATGTAAGTACAAATGAGACAAGGCTGCTCCCTGAAACTAAACGAAAGAGCAAATACGCTGTCAATAAAAACAGCAAGTGATTATAGATCGCAAATAATTCCATGGCGCCAGCCGTAGTCCAAAATTTGGCTAAGGGAGCGATTGCATAAAATATGAGTGTGGGATAACCACCGATAATCGGGATTCCTTCATGCCAGAAAGACAGCCAGCCTGCCGGTGGGAACGGCATATGTTTGACAAAATAGGTTAGATAGGTAAGTGCGTTAAAATAGTCGCCGCCGATTGCACGGTCTGAATTTAGATATTGACTGGCCAGAGGTTGAAACAGAAGAACAATCAGATAGATTGAAATAATCGCCGTCAAAATGGAAAAGAATATTTCACTTATTTTAAACAGTTGACCCAATCTGTTTCGCCACATAATTTTATTATATACCCTTCACTCTTGATAATGTTACGTGTATAACGCATTCTATGTTGATCCCGTTTAATCGGGTTCCTTTTAGAATAGTATAGTAAAATTAAAGATATGTACAAGCAAATGTCTTTGTCATCGAAAACCATCCCGCAGGTATCAATCATCATCATCAACTTTAGAGAACCGGAGCTGACGCTTGAGTGCATCAAAATGCTTATTGCCAATACGCCGCAGTCACATGAAACTATTCTTATAGACAACGGATCATTAAAATCCTCTTTTGATATTCTCGCAAAAGGCCTAAAAAAGATGAAGTCAGTATTTGTACGGGTACACAAGAATTCCAAAAACCTCGGATACGCCAAAGCCAACAATCAAGGAGCTCGCATATCCAGGGGTTCAATATTAGTATTTATCAATAACGACGTAGTAGTGACCTCAGATTGGTTAACTCCATTATTACGCTTCCTTGATCAAAATCCTACTGTTGCGGCGTGTCAACCGAAATTTCATTCGCTGGGGGAACCCAAATATTTTGACTATGCAGGCGGTGCAGGAGGATTTATTGACATGTTTGGTTATCCTTTTACCAGAGGTCGGATATTTGATTCAGTAGAAGAAGACGTCGGCCAATATGATACAACCTCTCCCATAATTTGGGCAGCCGGTTCATGTTTAGTCATGCGCAAAAAAGCGTTTTGGGAAATGGGAGGTTTTGATGAATATTTTTTTGCCTATGGAGAGGAAACAGATTTGTGTCTTCGCTTAATCGAGGGGGGATATTCGATTGCAGTAGTTCCCGCAAGCTGTGTGTTTCACTTAGGTGCCTATACGAGCAATAAAAACCTACCGGAAAAGATTTATCTTATACATCGCAATCATCTGTATTTGGTATTTAAGCATTATTCTCTCTGGCCCTATTTTCCTATACTTATTTTTCGAGTTTTAATGGATATTGGAGCCCTTATATATTATATAAAGAGACGGCAGATTGCGTTTATTGGGTCAGTTTGGAAGGCATATGCAACATTTGTCCGGCAAGTACCTCAGCTGGTTCAAAATGGAGTGATAACCATAAGAGGTAGAAATTTAATGAAAATTCCTTATATATACCGCGGTTCGATAGTCGTAGATTATTTTTTACTTAGGCGGCGGCATTTTTCAGAGTTGTACGGTAAAACATCTTATACAAACGTAAAATCCTATCAGGATGTAACGCACACTTATATTTTATGATAGTTTTTCTTTTTTAAAGAACTGAAGCTGTTCCAATAATGTTGGAGGATTTATTCTCAGTTCCCACGTCATTTTTTCAATATTTAATGTCGTGTCGATCGGTCGCGATTCAAACGCCGGAAAAAACGAATTTGGTACTGCGTGAACAGAAGTGAGAGGTTTCAGATCAAAGGCTTCGATAAGTTTTTTTACAAATTCAAATCGTGTAATGCGATAATTGCCGCCAATATGGAAAATGCCTTTGCTGTTATTGTCAATAATGCGCCGAATTATTCGGGCTGCCGTATCTGCAGAAAGAGGGTTGAAAAAACGTCTATTCGTCAGATTTAACGGTCGACCATTATTTATCTCGTTTAGATAATAATTCATATCATTGGAGCGTGCTCTTTTTGGCTGCCAGCCAAAGAGGGTATTGCTGCGGATGATAGTTGATTTATCCGGCAAAAGATTTTGAATAATTTTCTCAGCTGCTGATTTTGTTTTGCCATAGACATTTATGGGATGTGGAATATCTGCTTCAGTATAAGGGGCGTTATCTCCTGAAAAGACCATACTCGATGAAGTGAAAATAAAATGCACCGGTATGTTTTTAATCATTTCTACTATATTTTGCACCGACTCTAAGTTTACCCGATATGCCTCATGCGGGTGTTTTTCACAGTAGTCGATGTTTGAAAGAGAAGCCAAATGTACCATGTACCTAGGTTGGTACTTGGATATGATCCTCTCAACTTCTGATTTTTTGGTAATATCAGTTTGTTCTATATAAGACACGAGATTTCTGAATTCAATATCAAAAGATATATGATGCGCCGTTATCACTAATGTATATGACTTATAAAGTTCGCGAATTAGATATTTACCTAAGAGTGATACGGCACCGGTAATAAGAACCACGGGTTTTTGGGTCATAAGCATATTGTATACCCATCTTACTCCGGTTTGAATCCGCCTAGGGTGGTGAAAAAGCCGGTTAGATTGGTTTATACTGAATAACTAAGTTGCAAACCTGAGTTATTGAAGTATAACATTCAACTAAAAACTCGTTTGAGAAAAAATGAGAGTATTATTAATATCTCCACTTGATCCGCCCGATCCCCATAATTTGCGCTTACTTATGGGGGGCGAAAATACATACAGCAGATTGCTTTTGCGCTACCCCCCTCCGGGGATACAATTTATTCATATTGAAGAAGCGCTTAAAAATGGCGCAGTTTCTTATCACTGGTCGCATAATTTATTCTTGTGGCTGCAGAAATTCCGGATTCTTCCCCTTGGTCCGAGAACGCAGGTCTTAATCCTCAAGACAAAATTCGATTTGGCTTATGCGCATGGACATCCGGTTAAACTTATTGGATCTTCTGTGCCGCTAGTTTTATCTTTAAGTTCCTTAAACGCCACAACTCTGTTGCATTATTTTAAATATTCGATGTGGTGGGTGCGCTTAGGGAACTGGATAAAAAAAAACATTTTTACAATTTGCGGTATAGCCGATATTGAAGTCACATCGGATTATGCTGATAGGTGTTTCGTATTTTCAAAGTGGGCGGAAAAAAATATGCAGGTCGATGTTATTTACCCCGGTTTACCAATACCCCAAAAAAAAGAAAAAGAGAAAAAAAGAAAAAAAGGCATTAAACTTTTATTTATTGGAATTTGGTTTGAGCGTAAAGGCGGGTCTGTACTGCTAAAAGTTTTTCGCAGACTCACCAAACTATTTCCGTATATTCATCTGACAATGATTGGACCTCTCCCGGATGGGATAACAATCCACCCTGATGAGCCGATTTCACACCTGGATTTTCTGCCGAATTCAGAAATCCTTAAACTTTATGAGACACACGATATTTTGGTGCATATTCCGCCCAAGATAGAAGGGTATGGCATGGTGGTCGTTGAAGCGATGTCCTATGGGGTTATTCCGGTAGTGTCCGCAGTTTGTGCTTTGTCGGAAATTGTCGAACATGGGAAAAGCGGACTAGTGATCAAAGCCGGATCTGCATTAGCGCTTGAGAGGGCACTTCGCAGTCTCTTAAAGGACCGTTCTTACAATTACGAATCGTTGAGTTGCGGGGCTAGAGATCGCTTTAAAAAGTTATTTTCTCTGCGTGTATTTCATCGACAGTTGTCTATTGAATTTAGAGCAGCCATAGACAGCCACAGGTTAAGCCAAGGATCTTAAAAGTGTTTCCAATTTTCTCGTTTGCACTGTCCAGGATGGCTGAGACTGCGACCAGCGATAAGCGCGTTGACCCATGCGTATACGCTGGTTAGGATGTTCAATCAATTCTTTAATGGCCGCCGACATAGCAACAGACGATTCAGGTTTCACCAGAACACCGGTTTTTCGGTGCTGAATAATATCGCGCAGGCCGCCCACATAAAATGCAATTGTTGGAGTTCCCATACGGGCAGCTTCAACAACGGTAAGTCCATAACCTTCCTTAATCGATGGGTGAATATTGATCCAGGCTTTCTGCAATAGTTCATATTTTTTAATTTCGCTTACAGAGTTAAAAAATTTAATTGTTTTTCCAAGTCTCGACGAGTTTACTTGATCAATTAATTTCTGGATATAGTCTTTATTTCCTGATCCAACAATCCAGACTGAAAGATGCGCAATAATTTTTTCGAGCTGGGAGGTAGCGGTAAGTAGGAGTTCGATACGTTTAATCGGAGCCAGGCGCCCCAAATAAATCAGCGTCGGATTTTTATTTTTGGACAATGTTTTAGATTTTAACATAGCAACAGTAGGAGATATAACGGTGATTTTTTCAGCTGCAACATTATAAGTGATCAATTCCTTTTTGGTGGAGGAGGAGTGGGTAAGAAAATAAATATTTTTGTAAATTTGGAATTGAAATTTTTCGAAAATATAGCCTATTTGATTTAATGGAAATTTAAAATTAGTATGCCAAATTTCACCGGCTACCTCATGAATATACGCAAGTTTACATTTTTTGATATAAAGAGGCGTAAAAAACGGGATTCCATGAAATTGATCGATTACCACATCCGGCCAATTTTTCAAATGTCGGAAATAATATAAACAGGCATGCAGATGGACTGTGTATAAATTGCCGTATCTTATCATCGTCACGCCGTCTATAGTCTCTATGTTTTTAAGCACAGGACTTTTGCTGGTGAAGATAATAACTTCATGGTTGCGTCTGACGAGTTCTTTGGCAAATTCGTGAGTCACGTACTCAGCTCCGCCGGCTTGAGGATGACGGACGTCTTTCCAATTGAAGATAAGAATGCGCATGGCAAAGATTATACTGCCTGGAAGGAAAAGTTGGGGCTAATTACTTCTTCTTTTAAAGAGTAATAGTGAAGAATTTGTTTACGATAAAAAATGGCCAGGATATCCAGACAAAAATTTTTCACCGCCCAGACGTCTATAGTGCTATGATTAGCACTTGTGTGTTTGATAACTACTGGGATTTCAAAAATACTCTTATACCCCAACATGGTAGCGACAACGAGGAGTTCGAGATCTACAGCAAAGCGCTTGATAATAAGCTTCGGAAAAACCGCTGTCAATACTTCGCGTTGAAATACTTTTAGGCCTACCTGTGTGTCGGAAACAGATAGATGGAATAAACTGCGATTGATAAATCTCAGAGCCAGGCTATAAAAATAGCGGATCAGGGGGTAATGAAAGCGCGAAGCTTTCGCATATTTAGATCCGATCACCATATCCGGTCGATGTTGTTGATAGGCTTTAATCGCGCCAATAATTTGCTTGGTATCAATGTCCATGTCACCATCTAAGAAAACTACTGGATCACCCAGACTTTGTTTGAAGCCGAATTTGAGCGCAAACCCTTTGCCGATATTTTTGGTGTAATGATAAATTTTAATGCGTGAATCAAATCCCTGTTTGTGTTTAAACTTGACTGCTTCAGAAAAAGATGCGTCAGTTGAACCGTCGTTGACGACTATAATTTCGTAATCAGCGAGGTGGTTTTGTGAGAGATGATTTTGGAGCGAAGACAATGTTCTATCTAAAATTAAAGCTTTATTGTATACAGGAATAATGAATGAGATCACAAAACTACTATGACATGTTTTGTAAATTGGTGTCAAGCAGGAGTTGCAGGAGATGCTGCAGATTTTGGCGGAGGCATCTCATTAGCCTGGGGATTCTTGCTTAAGTATTCAATAACCGCAACGATATTATTTGCTATTCTCAAGCGATTTTCCCAATAATCTTTCTCACCTGCTAAACTTCCATATTTCTTAATAGCTTCTAATTGTTCAATTGCTCTTACGGCTTCATTTAAAAAAGGCAATTTGGCAATTCCTACAGAGTTAACTTTAAATTCAACCTCTGTATCTGTATCTAATGCACTAACTAAACCATAGCTACCGCGTTGATGTGTAGACATTTCTTCTTGCCAGTTGGAATCAGGAATAATTGTTTCTGGTGTAAATGGTAAATCATAAGCCCGGAAATATATTTCCCGTCCATTGGGATCATGGGCGAGACTTTGGACGTTTAGGTCAAATGTACCTTCTAACTCACCGTATCTGATAAGATTTTCTCGAGTGGGGGTATTACCTGTGATTAAACCAAAATATGCACCAGTTTTTTGCAGAATAATTGACTTAAGCTCTGCAATCTTAGTTTCTATCGGAATTATTTACACCCTAAGGGTGGAATAGCTTTACACCTGGTCTTGTGTCGATAAACTGTTCATGTTACATTATACATTGAATCCATGACATCAACAAGACCGATAATATTCGCTAACCATGAAATCTACCATGTATATAACCGTGGTGTAGAAAAAAGGCCAATCTTCATTACTACTCGAGACTATCAACGGATGGTAGATACTTTTCACTATTATCAGTATATTAATACATCACTTAGATTTTCGCACTATTTACTTCTTCCTAAATTAGATAGAGTCAATTATATGCAAGATATTATTAAAAAAGCAATTAAAGGTGTAGCAATTCTGGCTTATTGTCTTATGCCGAATCACTTTCATTTTATGATTAAACAATTGCAGGAAGATGGCATATCACATTTTGTCGCCAATGTTACCAATAGTTATACTAAATATTTTAATACCAAAAATAAAAGAGTAGGGCCATTGGTTCAAGGTGCGTTTAAAGCAGTCCGGGTGGAATCAGATGAGCAACTTATTCATTTGAGCCGTTATATCCACCTAAATCCAGTTAGTGCGTTTCTGATCAGATTGAATAAACTAGACACTTATCGTTGGTCGTCGTTTATGGAATATATGGGGCAGAATGATTCGAAAATTTGTGATACTACTCAAGTCAGGAATCATTTTCTCACGATCGAACGATACAAACAATTTGTTTTCGATCAGGCGGCGTATACAATGACATCGGAGAAAATTAAGTTTATAAGTTTTGATTGAGAGTTAAGAATGGGTGTAAAGCCAATCCACCCTTAGGGTGTTAAGCTATGACGCAAAAAGAAGCATTAGAAATTCTTAAACTTGGGGTTAACGTTTTTTTGACCGGTGCGGCGGGTACAGGAAAAACCCACCTTTTAAACCAATATATTTCATTTTTACAGAAACATCGTGTTCCTATCGGTATTACGGCCTCAACTGGAATTGCAGCTACCCATATTGGTGGTGTCACCATCGATTCCTGGTCAGGGATGGGAATTCGCAATAATTTAACCGATCTCGAAGTGAAAGATCTCGAACACAAGATGTATTTAAAACTTCGCTACCTAAGTACAAAAGTTTTAATTATCGATGAAGTGTCGATGTTGTCTGCTCAAAAATTAGATTTACTTGACCGGATTTGCCAAAGTATGCGTGGAAATAGCATTCCTTTTGGCGGTATGCAAATTGTTTTATGTGGAGATTTTTTCCAGTTGCCTCCTGTACAAAGGGACGGTGAAAAAGCGGATTTTATATTTAAGTCTTGGACCTGGCATAACTCGGATATAAAAATCTGTTATTTGTCAGAGCAGTTTCGTCAAAAAGACCTAGATTACATAAATTTATTAAACTCCCTCCGTAAAAATGCAGTAACCAATCATGAACTAAATTTACTGGCTAAATCTTTAAATCAAATTTTGTCAACAAAAATTAATCCAACAAAACTTTATACCCACAATATAGATGTCGACGCGATAAATCTTGAAGAACTCCAAAAAATTAATTCACAACTCATATCTTTTCAGATGACTAGTACTGGAATTCCAACGCTGGTTGACGCTTTAAAGAAAAACTGTCTGGTTCCCAATATTTTGGAACTAAAAAAAGGTGCACTCGTAATGTTTGTTAAAAATAACCGCCGTAAAGGATATGTAAATGGGACGCAAGGGAAAATTATTGGGTTTAAACATGAATTACCCGTCGTAGAAACTTTGGAAAGGGAAAAAATATTAGTGGAGCAGGAATCCTGGTCTATTGTTGAAAACAATAAAATAAAGGCCGAAATTCGGCAATTACCTCTAAGACTCGCATGGGCGATTACGGTGCATAAGAGTCAGGGTATGACGCTCGATTTAGCCGAAATTGACTTAAGTAAAGCGTTTGTAAAAGGTATGGGATATGTGGCGCTGTCTCGTCTTAAAAGCTTTCAGGGTCTGCGGCTTTTAGGAATCAATAATTTAGCATTACAGGTAAACCCAGAAATCGCGATTTTGGATGTAAGTTTTCAGAAGCTTTCGGAGCAAGAAACTCATAGACTGCTGGCGATGACGTGGTGGCAAAAGACCATGGAGAAACGCAAATTTTTATACAAACTGACTTCGTAAATTTTATTACCGATAACTGACGCTAGTCTTGCCATTTACTGTCCTAAGCGGGTAATAGATTCAATTTTATCCCGCGTTTGATTAAATGCAATCAATGCTTCACTGGCCAAAGTTTGAGCAGATTTAAAATTTTTTGCTCTATTTATCAATTCTTTATGTTCCTGTGACTCACAAATGATTTTGCGGATTTCTTCTATTGTCCACTGGCTTTGGGCATAATAGTTTAAGCCGGATTGGTCTGGATCCCGACCTAAAATTATTTGGTATAGTTGAATAATTTGTTGGAGCCGGTCGTTGCTAGGTTGAGTTGTCGAGAGTGAGACAACTTTTGTCCGCCAGTTTTGCCAGGTATTTCCCGGACATTGAGTCGGACTTAGATTTTGATGGCCGACCACATCTTCCCAAGCCGAAATTCCGGGAATTTCCGGAGTCCGAAATAAAAGTTGAGCGCATAACTCATGAGTTGATATAATTTGTGAAAACGTGGGTTCGACGCCCGCAACAAATGAGCCGATCAAACAAATTCCAAGTGCCAGGTGATTCAAATTCAATACGTGTGCCCGTGCCGTAGTCAGATCGCCCACATAATAAGTATCGCCGTTTTTTGTAATCACAAAATGATAACCGATACCGCCCCAGCCGCGGGAATTGACGTGATAGGTTGCGATATCATCCGGAGTTTGGTTGTCTGGTCCTGCTGAGTGATGGATAGTAAGATAACGGATTTCTGTTAAGGGTCTGACCCAACTCCAGTTAAATGAATCACCCAAGATTTGCTGGCGGTAGTCGTTATATTGCGTCCCCAGAGCTGGAACTGAAAAGGTAAAGTTACCCATAACTTATGTATTTTGATCCTGTTTAAAATAAAAGCCTACAATAAATCCAAACGGACCCGCTAATACACTTGCTACCAGTGTCAGAAGCGTTTTGGTCGTTTCAATGGGATCAGTAAAAATTTGCGGAAATCCAATTTTAACAATTGTAGGTAAAACGAGCGCCACCATAACAATCAGCAAAAAAATTTGTGTAAATGTCCAGGCGATTTTAGCCCGCGTTGCCTCCTGGGAGCTGGAGATCTTGCCCTTATATTCCTGAATTTGTTGATATTCAAAAGTTAAATCAGATTTAGCTACTGATTGTAAGAGTTCACCAGTTGATGTAGTCGATGGTTTTTCAGTTTCTTGGGTTATTATCGGATTTGGATCCAGCTCAAAATCATGTTCACTCATGGAAAAAGAAGTGCGGGCGGATTATTTGACATAGCGGTCAATTACCAGTTGAGTATCACTATCACCTTCTCTTAAGATAATTTTTTTTCCCTGAACTTTTTTCAAAAGCACCATGGCCTGGGCGATCACTCTCACAGGAGTTGTTTGTAATTGTTGAGCCAGAGTCATCAGTTCCTGCAGCGGTTCGTCGGCAAATTTGATGCTTAAAGCATTTATTGTTTGGTTCATGAATATATTATATCATAATATGACAATACATATTTAAATTTACACAGCATATACTTTTGTAATTGTTTTATATATATATTATATGGCTAAAATTTCTTTTACTTCGATTATTATTTAAATCTTATTTTTTCTTTCAAGTTGTTCTTCAGTTTTTAGCGGCCGGGCCGACGGCAGTGCCCACATTTCAGTCGCTGGGGATTTATTGGAGTCCGACTGAGGGAGCGATTACGAATACGTATGTGATGCATTACCGACAAGCCGGGACAACAACTTGAAAAGAAGCTCTGCCGTTGTGGTTTGACGGACGAGGAGTTGGGGGCAGACCGGCGGTAAACCGCTGGAATACCGAGTGAATGCATATTTAACTATTTCCGGATCGCCAACGCCGACGCCTTTTTTTACTCCCGGAGATGTCAATAATGACGGTCGGGTTGACACGAATGATTTCAAACTTGTGCTTGCTAACTACGCATTAATTCCGACCAGTCATTTAGATCAGTATAAAGATTCACGCATAAATATCTTTGACAGCGTTGTTGTAATAAAGAATATGAATATTATTTCACCCTCTCCCAACTCATAATAACTGTTAGCATTTAATATTTTCTTGTTAAGACTTGGTCAATCTTTTCCTTAATTTTTCCCCCAATGAATTTCGTCCCAAAGCCGTTCGTGAATAATGTACAAAATTGTACTGGCAACATTTGAAAATATTAGTACGCCAATTGTTAGATCATAGCGATGGGTAATTAAGTAAATAATGATTGAATCAGACAAGATAATTAAAAAACGAAATGTCAGCGCTTTTACGATAGAGCGATTAACATGTTCATGAAATTTCATATTTTTATGAACTGGAATATATTAAATATACTATTTTCTGAAGAAGATGTAAAAAAGGATAAATGAGATGATTAGTATCTTGAGATTCACTTCTTCATTTATACAAATATATTTAACAAAAACTTTCAAAATATTTGATATAATTAGTTTGTTATGGCTACACTTTTACAAATTGCCCAACTTGGACATCCCGTCATCCGCCAAAAAGCCAAACAAGTAGAACGCTTTGAAGACCCAAAAATTCAGACCTTGGTTGATGATTTGATCGCAACGGTGATGGATGTCAACGGCGTGGGCATTGCAGCTCCTCAGGTTTATGAGTCACTACGGTTATTTATCATGGCCTCACATCCCAACCCGCGCTATCCCAAAGCTCCAGATATGGAACCAACAGCGATTATTAACCCCAAAATTATTTCTCATTCCCGCTCAAAAGAAAAGGACTGGGAAGGCTGTTTAAGCATTCCCGGAATCAGAGCCCTCGTTCCTCGATATAAATGGGTCAAAGTCCAATATTGTGATAGACAGGGTAAAAAAGTGATTCAGACGTATACAGATTTTTTAGCCCGCATTTTTCAGCATGAATCAGATCACCTGGATGGAATAATATTTTTAGACAGACTCGAAAATATGCAGGAAGTGATGACTGAAAAAGAATATCTAAAAGTAGTTGCAAAATTGTAGTGGGTTGAACCCTTTTTATGTTCGCTTAAAAAAGAGATAGTCAAATTTTTGCATTTTTGTTAGAATTAAACCCGCGTTCCAAAAATATTGAGCAAATTACGCAATAGCTTAATTTGCTGAGGAGATAGATCTGTCGGCAGGGTAGTCAATCGCAACATTCTGCCACCACCGCAGCGGGGTGCCGCTTAGGACGGCATAACTACAAAATCAGAAGCTTATAGAAGAGAAAGACAAATCAAAAGCTATAAAGGTGGAAATGCTTTTAAAAAACTAATTAACACATGATTTCTGTGTGCTGAGGTGGCGGAGCAGTCAATCGCAACAGTCTGTAAAACTGTCGCCTTAACAGGCTACCTAGGTGCGAATCCTAGCCTCAGCACACAGAAATTAACAGTCTACTACTCTACTTTAGGATTTCTTGTTAAAGACGGGAAATTCTAGTTCCAACCAATCCCAATTTTTTTAATAGATGTGGAGTAATCAGGCAGAAATCATTAAGTTATTAATAAATTTATAATCAGCAGATTTCTGCAAATTTTGGTATACTTTAGAATAATTAGGAGGTGAGATCATGGGCGACGATCTAAGTCCTAAGGATTTTATGGAAGTCTCTGATCCTCAAAGTCACGCAAGAAAGTACCAGGAAAAAAAGCGAAAACTTCTCGACGCTATAGGAGTTGAAAGCCCTGAAGCACGTTCTAGCGTATCCTTTGTATATAAACAAACAGAGCTGATGAATACTCATGTTTTTGACAGTCCAGAGGACAAAACAGCAGCAGCAGCAGCAGAGAAATCTTTAAACGAACTATTGAATTTATATAATATCGGGAATGATCCGTTTATTAATAAACTTTCGGATTCAGGAAGACTTGCTACTTTTTTTGACCAGATGTTAGGGATTAGTCTTTACTTTACTACTCAAAATAGCTTGAATGGTAAAACGTATCCGACAGACTTTAGGAAATTTATGACGTGGAGAGACGCTAAGATGGAGTTTGAGGAATGAAATTTAAATCCCGCTAATAATGAACATAAAATTATGATCTCGAAAAAAAATCCTTAGTCCGATTGATCCGGATAAGAACAAATTTAGCCTCAAAAGATTTGTTTCGAGTTCATAGGTAGAATCCCGCTGGTAAAAATTAGTTCAAATTGTTAGAATACTAATCATAAAAATAATTTATGAAAAAATATTTTTTCATTGGAGCTGTCGCAGTATTAACATTATTATTATTTTATTTTGTCGGAACCAAGCCGGCAGTTGAAGATGTGAAACCACCGGAAGTATCTAAATGTAACGAATCACCTGCGATAATTACCCATGTCGCTACACTTACTACAAGTAAGGGAGACATGAATGTGGAGTTGTTTGGAAAAGAAACACCGAAGACGGTTGAGAATTTTGTAAAACTTGCCGGTCAAAACTTTTATACTAACCTGAAATTTCATCGGGTGATCAAAGACTTCATGGTACAGACTGGGGATCCCAAAGGTGATGGAACCGGAGACCCAGGTTACAAATTTGCCGATGAACCTAGTGATCGCTGCTACAAACGGGGTACGATTGCCATGGCAAATAGCGGACCCGACACGAATGGCAGCCAATTTTTTATAATTCACAAGGATTACGACTTGCCGAAAATCTACACGATATTCGGCAGTATAAACGCTTCAGATGCAGCGAGTTTAAAAACATTAGACTCTATTGCCGAAACACCCGTTGCCACAAGTTCATCCGGCGAAATGTCTGTTCCAAAAGAGGACATCCTTCTAAGGACGGTAAAAGCAGCTGAGAAAAAATTGTAAATTGACCAGTTTTACCTGCTGATTCGTTTCATCAATACCAGAAGTGGAACTAATAATGCCAGAAGAGATGCGGGTATACAAAATTCCTGACCGGGAGGGACAGTAGAATTTAGCTCTGGTGTAGGAGTTGCCATCGATATGCGCGGTTTTACCCATTCATTATAAAACTGATCCATTTCATCTTCGGTCAGAGACCATTTTGCCTGTAGCCTATTTTTGTCAGTATGATTGATACCTTTCGTTTCATGGATATATACACTACTGACGCCAAGATTAAATGCTGTTGTTACGATTTCCTCAAGGATTTCCAATCTTGAACGAAATGGGTCTGTGCCTGGATACTGAGGATTGACACCAGTTTCAGTTACAATTAGCTCAGGGTTTGTGATGCCGATTGATTGGAGTGTATTTCGCAACCGGTTTATGTTAGTGCTTATCTCCTGAGAATTCTGATAACCATGTACGGCATACGCAAATTGAGTTGGCTCAAGACCCAAATTTTTCATAGCAGTTATGAGTATTGGAAGATTGTTTTCGATGTCTTTTAGTGCACCAATCACCAACTTTACATTTGAGTTTTCTCTAGCAACTGTATCGTAGACATACTTAATCAGTGTTGCCGCCAAGAACATATCTTTTTTTTCCCAGCGGATTTGGGGATCATCCGGCTCATTCAGGATTTCAACTGCGCCATTATGGAGAAAAGGCAGGATAGATTTTAATCCACTGTTAACAATTCCTTCATCAGGTAGACTAAAAGGCGCATATACGACCAAAGGATTTAAGCCGTACTGGGAAGCTGTCTCAATTGTTCTGAAAAAATCAGATTCAGGATTTAATAATTCTTCATATTTTCCAGCTATTCGTACATTTGCAGCTCCGATTCTAGCGCAATAAATCAACTCCTCCGGTTTGTCCGCCCGCCCTCCTAAATACGGATATTTTTTCCGTTGGTATTCCTTTGACACAGGTACTTCTGTTACTATTGTATGGGGACTACAGTCTGCTAATGCAAGTGCGCCTGCACCAAGCCCAACGAGGGAGAAACGCAAAAATTCCCGGCGAGAGGTGGTCATATGCCCTATAGTATAAAGAATGAATATAGGAGATGCAACTTAATACTGGAATTTTAAAAAAGCTTTTGCCCTTACAAAGATGTAATCACTGGTATGCCACCAAAGTCAACTTTGCGAACTTCTTTATATTTTTTATTTCTTGTAAGCGCCGGTTTTCCTTTGTACTTCACGACATAATAGGCAAAGCCCTGCATTTTTTGCACCATATTGTAGTCTGCGTGTCCGGGTAAGCTGGATGCGTCTTTTTCCGCAAAATTTACCGGACTGTCATCAGCAGTGACGAAGTACGTGTCGCCAACATTAGCAACCAGGTGTCCATATCCTGATGGCATATATAGGCTGTCGCCGGGTGACATCCGAACAGCTTTAAACTCTGCAACTATTTCAGTGATCATTTTTCCGTTTGAGTCAACGGCTAATTTTTGCTGTAGAGCTACACCTTCACCAAATAATATCCAGTAGGTTTCATCCAAATCACCGACGTGGTAATGCCCGTAGGTTTTTATATATTCCTGGCCGACAAGCCCCGGTTCCCAGACTGTAATATTCTTCTGCTCGACGCCGCCTCTGATCATATAATAATGAATTGCAGGCCCGGTTGCCGTCGGGTCCATAAGTACTTCTTTCATTTTGTCATGGTCTCTGGATGCAAAGTGTTTGGGTACAAAAGAAAAATTGATTTTCATAATTATCCTCTCGTGTTAATAACTTATTAAAATTGTACTTTCGGGCGTCACATTTTTAATCCCGTATTCAAATGCTCCGGCAGGAATAAAACAGGAGTGTCCGGTGGTAACGTTGATACTGGTATGACTCGTAAACACTTCAATACTTCCGGATTTTACGAAAATATGGCGGAAATGATCAATTTTTTCCGTAAACCAAGCGGGAGTCTTCAATATGACTTTTTCGAGTGTATAATATTTGGATTCCAGAAGCCGGTGATGTTCATACGATTTACTCACTTTGAGTGGTTTTGTTACAATCATATATGTTGATGGATTATTGGCCTGAGTTGTGCGATCGATGTATTTGAAATAATCAACAATATGCAGAGGTCTTACGTTACCTTCCGGTGAAATTTTACCTTTGTCAAACGCGCGAATCGTTGAATCTTCATCGAAGACATTCAGTTGAAGTTCATATAAAACATTGCCCCAATGAAAACGTGTTTCATCTTCTTCCCATGAATGGTGGATACCTCCTCCAGACAGGTCTAATAGGTCGTCTTTTTTGATTTCAACCCTGTTAACGAACTGCTGCGGATTGTATAATTCGATTAACCGGACGATTTTTTCCCGGGCAGCTCTGTAAAATAATTTGTTCAATTTAATCTGTTCTCCAAGTGCTGTAATTTTTGCCTCAAGTTCGGTGACTGTTTTTTCATATTCCGCCCAGTTTATCCCGGGTTTGACTCCGACTGTCGCAATTCCCGGCTCAAAATAGTACCAGGATTCAGGCTTGGGTTTCCATTTTGTTGTTGGTGCCATCTGCCCGCTTGAGGGATCATCTTTAATATGAATTTGAAATGAATTGCCTAAGGCTTGGGTAAATTTTATAAGCAGAGGCATCCATTTTCCGTAGGCATTTACAACGGCGTTTCCCAAAATAGCCTCTGGTTTTTCTGAAATAAGTTGAGCAAGTGATAAGGAATGGGCAGGCGTGGTCATCTCGCTCACCATGCCTGTCAAACACAATTCGCCGGTGAATTCGCTTTCAGCGCTGGAATTTAATAGCGACAGATTGCTGCCATGAAACAATTCGTATGCCTGTCCGATTTTAATTTGCTGGAATTTTTTTTCGCGAGCCCAAGACTTGAAATTTACAATATAATCTCCACCCCATGTAGGCTGTTCAACTAGTTTTGGAATGACAAGATATGGTCGTTTTAAGTCAGCACTCACTTCTTACATATCCTACCTAAATTCTTCCTAAGTTGCAATAATTACGGAGAGGGAGAAGGTATGGCGGGTGATGTTTCCGGGATTGTGTTTATCTTAGGTGTCGGATGAACGGTTGGAATTGGTACCACGATATCAATTGCGGATGGTCGCGGTGGAATTGACGGAGCGATCAACCGCAGGTTGGCTTTGGGATGAGGGCTTGCCGCTTTTTGCGATGTAATAAATGCGATTAAAAATAAGCCACCGGCGATAAACAATCCCACAAATGCGAATAAAATAAACATCACAGATCCGTTCTGATATTCGCGAGTTTTCATATTAACTATATTGTGTATGAGAAGCAGGAGTTTTGTCAAATCGATACCCTAATTATTAGTTAAAGAAAAAAATATTTTATATTCCGTTATACTTTATTTGTGACAGCCAGAACACATGATTTGTTCGCTTTTTCCAGTATAAGTGTAGCCGTGGGAAGGGGCTTTAGTCCGCAAATGTCACTCGCGACGATGCTTGTAGCTTTGGGAGTAACTTTCGTGAGCGGCTTAGCTCCTGATTTGGATGAGTCGACATCAGCACTTTGGAAGCGTTTACCAGCGGGGTCAGGGTCGATATTAAGTAAAGTTGTCACGCCTGTTTTTGGCAGTCACCGTTTTATATCCCATTCGCTGATCGGTACATGGTTATTCGGATTATTGTTGCGCCACATTTTAATGTGGACGCAATCATTCTTATTAGTCGATATTAATATAATCTGGTGGTCAGGGATTTTGGGATATGGATCACATTTGGTCGCTGATAGTTTGACGCGGGAAGGAGTGCCATATTTCTGGCCTATACCTGTTAAATTTGGTTTCCCGCCTATATCCTTTTTTAGAATTAAAACAGGGGGACGAATTGAAAAATATATCGTCTTTCCCGGATTACTGCTTATAAACGCTGGCTGGATATATTTTCATTATTCTATTTATGTGGCTTTTTTCCGGGGTTTGAAATAACGATCATGGTAAGTGTATACGCAGAATCGGATTGTGATCTGTAAATTATCTAAAGTTCGCTGTCAACTTATATGAGCCGCCTGTCGGGATTGAACCGACGACAACCTGTTTACAAAACAGGTGCTCTACCACTGAGCTAAGGCGGCTTAAGAATACAGTATCCCGCATTCTAAGTTATATTTTAAGCTATTTCGACAACAATTCATAAGAATTATATCATCTTTAATATTTATGAGTTGGGAAAAAGAATCAGAAAGTAACGGTGTGAAAAAAGAAGCGCCCAACTGAACTAGCAGGCAAAAGAACGTTTTCCCCGATATTCAAATTAGGAAGGCGTATTACTTACCGGTAAAGGCAAGTAATTTTACCTCGTCCCCCGATATGATCGGAGTACCCCATCGAGTACTTAGTGGAGGAAAATTGGTTCTCTCCCTTACCCGACCAGTTGGGCGATATAATACTAGATAATAAAGAAAACAATGTCAATCGGATCGAATAGACCAGTAAGTGAAAACCTGCAGTTGAGTTTAGATAAGATATTTGTAATCATATATTGTATCAAATTCAATAGTACGTATGAGTAAAGATAAGTCAGGACACAAAAAATTAGGCTGGTTTTTGTGCTGGGCAATAGTTTTTGCCGATATCGGCACGAGTCTTTATTATGTACCGGGAATATTATTTGGCGAAGTGAAAAATTTAGCTGGTTTGTTTGTCGTCATGAGCAGTGTGGTATTTGTGCTTTTGGTGATGAAATATATCGAAATCACCGATCGATATCCTGAAGGAGGTGGGGTTGTCACCGTTGCTACACATGCTTTTGGACCCTGGTTTGGAGCGTTGGGCGGTATATTTATCACTGTCGATTATTTCTTAACTGCGTCAATTTCTTCGGTTTCCGGTTTTGCATATCTTAATTCTATTTTACCGTTGGGAAATTTAATCATGTGGTTTGCGATAATAGGGGTAATATTATTGGGTATCCTAAATGTTATTGGCATCAAAGAATCAGCCGGTGTCACTGCATTAATTGCGGTAGCAGCGTTTATTGTAGATTTAATATTGGTGATTTTCGTGTCTGTTCAACTTCGTCCCGAGGGGTGGCAGCTGATTTTTCACAGTCTCACCCAAGTCTCATCACTGGGTTTATGGCCGATACTCACTGGTTTTGCTGGATCGTTTTTGGCATTTTCCGGACTTGAATCAATTTCTCAATTGTCTCCGGCAATGGGTTTACCCCGCAAAAAAATAGCGGGTATAGCGATGGCTTTAGTCGTTGGTTCAATTTTGGTTACATCGCCAATTTTAACTTTATTTTCTACCAATCTTCTAACAGCAAAAATAAACGGAAGTAATGAAACCATTTTAGAAACTGTAAGCAGAGTGCGCGATCGGGAAAATCAATTTATTACAACGGCCAATCCAGAAACTAAGGCAATACTAAAGAATCAAATAATCGCAGGCAAAGAGTTTTCAGAGCGGTTTATTTCTGAGTTAGGTGCGCAATTCGGCGGTGCACCGATCAAAATTGCAGTTGTCCTGACAGCCTCTATATTGCTATTGTTTGCCGCCAACACTGCGATCATTGGGGCATATCACGTGTTTATAGCTCTGGCGCGGCAGAATTTTTTGCCGCATGCTTTGGAACTTCATAATGAGCGGTTTGATACACCCCATTGGTCGATACTTATGGCTGTTGTTCCGCCCATAATCATTATTATAGCTACACGGGCTGATGTTGCCACACTTGGTGCGTTGTATGCATTTGGTTTACTCGGTGCTTTTGGATTGTCGTCTTTAGGACTTGATGTAGTGAGATGGCGTGAGGGAAATCGAACCAGTTTGAAGTTTATTGTAGGCATAATTACAACTATTTTAGTCTTTATTGCCTGGGGAACCAACCTGTATTATAAATCTGCTGCGACTGTATTTGGAGGGACTGTGGCTACTTTTGGTATGCTGATTGCTTATGTGATGTATATGTGGTTTCCGCATAAGCATCCGGCTGTTGAACTGGTCATTAGCAAAGCTACTGAAGTGTCCAAAGATCAAATTTTGGTCCCCGTATATGATGAATTTAACCCGCATTTATATGATTTTGTTGCAGATTATGCAAAAAGTACCAAAAAATCAGTTATTCTTCTTTACATTCGGGAATTTACCGATATACTGCAAACCGTTGCAGATGATATAGAACGGGATGAAGAAGCAGCTGCGTTTTTACGCCGGGCCAAAAGACTATTGGATAAGGAAAACATAATCAGTGAATATGTTTATGACGCGACCAATGAGACAGCCTCAGCGATTAATGACGCACGCGATACACTTAAACCGCACATTACAATACTTTCGCCCCACAAACGGCATTCTCGATCAGTTATCGTAAACTTCCTCAAAGGCAATATTGTCGAAAAAGTGTTGCGGCACAAAAACGGGCAGGTGATTATTTACACTGGACCAACTACGCGAAGAGTTTCTAATTAGCTAATCATACCCCAACTTGCGCAGTTAACTTTTAGATAACTCCTATTTTTCCCGGAAGTAAGAATTTAAATAAGAAATCTAGCGGTGGGTTTATAAGGTAAGAAATTGGGGCAGTTTGCCCAAAAACTGGCAAGAGTAAAAAAATCAGGAATATGATTCCATATCTCTCCAAACTATACCATTCCCGAGCTTGTTGGGGACTTAAGAAACCACCGACAATTTTGAATCCGTCCAGAGGATGGATGGGTATTAAATTAAATACCGCCAAAACACAATTAGTAGTGATTAAGGTTATCAATAGACTGGCAAGACTTAACGATGATTGAAACAGTAAAGGATTGGCTAGAGAAAAAAATATTCTAAGCATAATCGATGCAATAACAGCAAAGATTAAGTTGGTTGCAGGTCCAGCCAAAGAAATGATAGCAGCATCACGCCGAGGATTGCGCAAATTAAACGGATCGAACTGGACAGGTTTTCCCCAGCCAAAATGGGCAAATAACATAAGCACCGTTCCTACTGGGTCAAGGTGAGCTAGCGGATTTAGAGTTACTCTGCCTTGATGACGTGGTGTGGGGTCGCCTAAATAATCGGCGACAAACGCGTGTGCGAACTCATGAATCGTAATAGCAATTACGAGGGAAATGGCATAAATAATGAAACTAGCCGGATCAGTCATAATTATTAAATTTCTGGAGATGAACCTAGTATACAGGAAAATAAGTTAGAATCAATTGGGCGGAAAATTTTTACCGGGCGGAAGGTTTTGGCATTTTGGAATTGCGGGGACTCGGAAGTGTTTGGGGGAGACGACATGTCCAGACACCGCAACCGTTGAGATCGTTGACATATTCGACTCCATTGGTACAGCGTTTTGATAGTTCTGAGATCAAATCTTTGGGATCAGTTTCTGATTGGGGACACATTATTCTGGCTCTAGTAGTTATTGCGGTCTGCTGCATAATATAGCCAACGATTACTACCAATATGAGGGCCAAAATGAGAAAAAGAACAAAATGCATTGAAGGATTAATTGGTGAAATATTATAAGATCGAGTAGAAGTTATTTTCTTCCTTTTCATGTAATATAAAGCGTAAAAGTTTTAGGAAGAGTTGTCAAGACCCCAGTTTCGTGTTATACCTTTCGCGTTTGAATATGCTCCCTGCCTGCGCTCCGTCGGCCAAAGCCTTCGGCGACGGCGACCACCAAATAGGATAACGTCAGGCAGAGCCTGATCTAACTTCGCTAAACATTCTTTATTGATTTTGCAACATATATTGTTTTTGAAAAGTTGCAAAATCAAGTAAGAATAGTATAAAATATATATGCGTTTTGGGAACATGTTTTAGTAAGCAGATCAATAATAGATCCTAAACGTACACGATATGGGATACCGATGTTACAATTGCGATAAAGGGAATTGGCATAGCACCAGGAGCCAGCATCACAAAGGAGTGGCAGGTGGTACTTGGAAGCATAAGGCGCAAAAATCAGCCAAGCTGTTTAAAGCCAATTTACATTCATTACGTGTAGTTCTTGACGGAACTATTAAACGGATCAGATTGTGTACTAATTGTATTTCACTCTTGAAAAAAAGAAATAGAATTCCTCATATGCATATTTTGAATACACAAGCTGTAGTCAAAGTGAAATAATTCATCAGTGACAATTTTCAAGCAATAAGTTCATCTCCTTTGCGCGTATTGGATTTTTTCCTTCAATCTGAATTTCATCGAGAACTAGTTTTAGTGACATACCAGATGTGACAGGTGAAATGTGTGTTTTTAAAATTTTTAATCTCTTTTTTGCAGATCCAAAATCCTGATTCTTAACTTTGACTAATGTCCACAGTCCAGGCCAGGGATGAAAAGCCCGCCACTTCCGTTCAATACGTTTGGCTTCTACAGCCATTTCTATTGCAGCTTCGATTTTTTTCCAAGGTTCAAATCCGTGGTCACGGGTGAGACGGGGAAAGTAAGATGGTGACAAGCCAGATGTGACAGGCGACATGTTAGTTTTTTGTATAAATTCGGGAAGGACTTTAACTAACAAATCTCCACCTAATTTAAATAAGCGTTTCAGAATAGTAACAGTAGTGTCGCTGTCAAAGATCGGCTCTTTTATTTGCCCGATTATTTTTCCTTCATCAAACCGGTCGGCTAACGTGACGATTGACACACCGGTTTCTTGTTCACCCTTTAGTAGTGCCCAGGGGACAGGTGCCGGGCCGCGATATGCTGGAAGCAGTGACGGATGGACGTTGAGTCCGCCGTATTTTATGTGGTTAATCAATTTCGTGGGAATTTTTTGGGTATAGTCGGCAGTGATAAGCAGGTCAGGTTTAACCTCGAGAATCCGATCTGTGACCTCATTTTCATCTGAAAACAGCCAAGGTTTATCTGTCTGAGATTTAGGAGAAATAATTGGCAGTTGTTTATCTTGGGCCCATAAAGCTACCGGAGTTGACATAAGGATTTGTTTTCTGCCAACGGGTCGGGCAGGTTTAGTGATGACGCATGCAAATTGATAGCCGGCAGCAAGTAATAAATCAGATACGATTAATGAATATTCGGGTGTCCCAAAAAAAGCGATCCGTGGTAGCATAAATTTCAAATTAGTCTAATTTCTTATTTTTCATAAAAATATTATCTTATTAAGAATTTGGTCGAACAGTAGTTTGATTAATTTTAAATATCAATTGGTGTAAGAATTTCTTCACCCTTAGTATCATGAGTGATCGTGTACAATTTGTTACACTGTTCAAGTACCCGGCGGGGGAATAAAACACCGTCAAGATGGTCCATTTCATGCTGAATAATTATAGCTTCAAAGTCAGAAAAAACAGCTTCATGTTCCTGTGATTTTTCGTCCATATATTGGAGAGTGATAGATTTGTGTCGATTAACGAGTCCCCAAACATTCGGTATAGATAAACAGCCTTCAAGTTTAAATTTATCGTCCGGGATGCCTTTCAATAATTCATCGCTTAAAGTGATGAAACGCGGGTTAATAAATACACTGGGTTCATTCTTTTCAGTTGGTTTAATGACAAAAATGCGCATAGATTTGCCTATTTGTGTAGCTGCAAGTCCGACGCCTTTCGGATCAGTAGCGCCATTTAGCGTATCAATAAGTTCGGAAATGATTTGCTGAACTTTTTTATCAATTTTCGCTACTTCCTTAGTTGGTGTCGTCAAAACTTGGTGTGGAGTCTTGATGATAGGTTTCATGTTGAATTTGATATTCAGATATTAAGATATGAAGATACTTAATCCTAATATACTTCTATTTTAATTTCTCCAGTTTCTCCTTAGCTTCTTTGTCATCGGGATTTATATGTTTTAAAACAAATTCGAGAGCGGTACGGGCTTTATCGGGCTGCTTTTCATCTTCATAATAAATACTCAATGCCAGATACGCATCGCGATAATCAGGCTTTAGTTCTATTGTTTTTTGCAGTTCATTTATAGCATCACGATTTTTATTCAGACGCCCATATAATACTGCTACATTATAAGAGATCCGCGGATCAGTGGGTGCGAGTTGGGCGGCTACAAGAATCGATCTTAATGCTTCTTCGGTAAATTCAGGTGCATATGACGAGAGCATAAATAACAGTCGGGTTCGGGTTTTCCAATAGATTACATTTTGTGGGCTGATTTTTAAGGCGATGGTCGATGAACTGATAGCATCTTGAGCAAGATCTGCAGCGTGTGTGGCGTCTTTTTCTTGAAAAAATGCATCGGCCAAGTTACTGGCAATATTGGCCTTTTCATCATAAAAATTTGGTTCATCACTTCTTACTTCAATTGCTTTTTTTATTAACTCGTAGCTTTGGACGTACGAACTTTGCCTTGTTGCGGCTAAAGATTTTGCGTACAAACTATCGCTATACCACAGGCGGAAAATTGAGATAAATGTAATAATTACTGCAAATACTACCATAGATATAACAACAAGTTGCGGAGTACTTGGAGAAATACTTTCCGTAAGTTTTGTTTCATCATAAAATTCGGTTTCTGATAACGGGTCTAATTTTATAAGCAAGGCCGGGGTCATAAAGAAAAATATGCCGATGATAACAACAGAAAAGCCAAAAAAATTGGTAATTTGGATGCTTACAAAAACCGCAATTAGCGCAAGTATTAAAATATTTTTTTGATTATCGGTAATAGTAAAAATACGTTTAATTCCATATATCATCACGACTACTGTAAAAAATAAATAAGTCACTAGTCCGGTAAGACCCGAAGTAGCAGTGATGTTTAATAATTCGTTATGCGCCCGGTTATACAAAAAATCCCATTCAGACGTCTGGTTGTGTTCAACCGGACGAAACCGATAATAAGCATAAGCGAATGTTTCCGGGCCGGTTCCAAACAGCGGATAGGCTTGTATGATTTCCACAGCTCCTTTCCAGACAATCTGGCGGATATTTGCGGAGTCAGTAATTCCCACGCTGATAATCGTTTCTCCGGCCGGGATTTTCATTTCTTCGACCACTTTTTGTTTATAAAATATGTCGACCGTGAGAAACTTGTTGTATTGGGGAATAGGCGTCCGGATGAGAAAGTTGAGGAACAGGAGTAATAAGTTGAGGATTAAGAATACGGGAAAAAGTAGTCTGAAATCACGGCGCTTAATCCAAAAAAGGACCGACCAAAAGACCCCGGCAGAAATCCAAAAGCCTAAGAATCCGGAACGGGATTTGGTGTATAAGAGGCAGATGTAAAAAATAAATATCAATAATAAATAAATAACAATTTTCCCGCTATTCAAGAATATCGGTTCTACGTCATCGGTAGCCGTTCCTCTGTTTAAGAACGAGGGGGTCTGCTTACTAGCAGGTTTGTAAGAGGAAGGTAATTCAAAAATTAAATGGGCAATTGCGATAAGAAGTAGAAAGACGATATATGCAGCCAACCAGTTCGGCTGACCCAGTGTTGAAAAAACCCGGGCGCGTACATCCTGCACCCAGATATGCACGTCAATACCAAAATGTTGCGCAACCCCAAAACTAGCGACAATTAATCCGGAAGCAAGCATAAAAATAATTAAGCGTCGAATATTAATAGTCTTTTTATTAGCGGTAAACGCAAAGAAGAGCAGTGTGTAGCTGATTGTAGATAATAACCCGCCATGGAAGCGCGAATAATAGCCAAAGATTGACACATGCCGGTCAATTGAGAAAAGTGTTGAAAGTATTTGGGAAAGTAGAAAAAGCAGAAGCGGGAGATCAAAGGGAGTACGATGAAAAACGATTTTCCTACGCAATATCATTTTACAGATCCAGATTCCAACCACAAAAGTCGTAATGACATAGACAAATATCATCTTGTTCCATTCAAAAAGTTCAGATGACGGGAAATCTCGATTCGGATTAAAAATCACTGGAGTAAAGAAAAACAGCGCGTAAAATGCGTATTCAATCAGTTTATTAAGTAGTAAGAGCATGTGGAAATTGTATCATAGGAGTAAATATGACGCAGAGAATCTCATACACTCGACAAACCCATGACAAAACTCATAATATCGCAGTAGAATGATAATGAGTTCTTCAACACGTGGAGTGTCAGTAAAGATGTAGAAGTCTCTATGTTATACTGCGACAAAAGGTAATTGATGGTTTATGTTAGATTTTATTTTTGGATTTTTTTCTCATGATTTAGCAATTGATTTAGGTACTGCCAATACATTGGTTGCACTGCGCGGTAAAGGAATTGTAGTTCGTGAACCCTCAGTAGTTGCCAGACACAAAAAAACAAAAAAAATCTTGGCGGTTGGATCAGAGGCTAAGAAGATGATAGGTAAAACGCCAGCTTCGATTGAAGCTATACGGCCACTGCGGCATGGGGTTATTTCAGATTTTGATGCCACAAGTGCTATGCTTACCTATTATATAAAACAGGTTCATGAAAAACCGCAAAAATTGATACCCAATATCCCACGTCCCAAAGTCATCATTGGAATTCCTTCAGGTGTTACGGAAGTAGAACGCAGAGCAGTTCAGGAAGCAGCACTTGACGCCGGAGCCAGAACTGCATATTTAATCGAAGAGCCGATGGCCGCAGCAATCGGGGCCGGTTTACCTGTTCAGGAATCAAAAGGCTCACTGATAGTGGATATTGGTGGAGGAACTACCGAAATGGCAGTCATTTCTATAGGTGGAATAGTCGTTAACCGTTCGGTTCGAGTTGCCGGAGACGAAATGGATCAAGCGATTATTTCTTTTTCCCGGCTCAAACACTCACTGCTTTTAGGTGAACAGACTGCTGAAGATGTTAAAATAGCCATAGGTTCCGCATTTCAAACCGATGAAAGTCCGCAAACCGTCGTTCGCGGGCGCGATCTGGAAACAGGTTTACCCAAGTCGATTCGCTTAAATTCGACAGAAATTCGGGAGGCTTTAGCAGACGTGGTTAATCAAATTATATCAGAATTGAAAGATGTAATAGAGGAGTCTCCGCCGGAGTTTATCGGTGATATCCTGGAACAGGGAATTACGCTGGCGGGTGGGGGATCTCTGCTTCGGGGTATAGATAAACTCATGGCTCAGGAGGTCAAAATACCCGTATGGAGAAGTGAAGATCCGCAAACTGCAGTTGTCAGAGGAGCCCTAAAATTGTTTGAGGATGATACGCTGCTTCAGCGGGTGAGAGTCACGGGAGGATTAAAATAAGATTAAGTATAGAGATTAGCACTTAGATCTTAGAATTTAGAGCTTATAACTTAATGATTAGTTATTAGAGCTTAGATTTTAGTACTTAGATCTTAGCACATAGAATTTAGCTTTTAGATCTTAGAACTTAGAGATTAAAATTTAGAGATTAGAGATTAGAACTGATGATGAATTGAGTAAGAAGTGTACTTTCACTGCAATATTCATGAATAATAAAAACTTTCATTTTTTGGCTACCTGGGTGTCGCGGATTTTCTCGCCTCTAATAATAATTCCCGGATATCTTCTATATGAAATCAAAAGACTAATAATTGGTTTTCCACAGCAGCTTCTAGTATTCCTAGTTATTTTTGGGTTTGGAGTCGTACCAATTTGCATTGCGCTGATAGTACTTAAAAAAACTCATCATATTACAGACTGGAATATGACTGAAAGAAAAGAAAGACATTTGTTCAATGGAATCACTTTATTCTTTGGATTTATTTGCCTAATTTTACTTTCTTTATTTTTTCGAAGAATATTCACTATCGAAATATTTATTATTTTAATTTGGATGACCTTATTTACAGGAACAACGTTTTTTTGGAAAATTTCTGCCCACACGATCGTTATTACCTATTTGGCTAAAATAGTCGTAGATTCAAATGCTGGAAATTTTGGCTGGATTTACGGTCTGATTCCACTCGTAGCCTGGTCACGTGTTTATAATAAGAAACATACATGGGAACAAGTCATTGGTGGAGTAATATTTGCATTTATCACACTGCATGTAACCTATCTAATTTTTCATTTTTCAATTATTGATATCTAAGAAGCTGTTTGAATACTATTAGAAACAGCTTCACCTGCCTGCCGGTAGGCAGGTAAGAGCCTGTAAGAAATACAAAAATTTGATGAATATTAGAGTTTTCAAACAGGCTCTAACCACAATTTTTCATGATAAAACTCGGCAAAGCGTTTTCGGATAATGTCATTTTGTCGAAAACCCGGCAGAATAATCCGTCCAAAAAAATATTCGGTTGGGGGATACGGTTGACTTTATTTTATGTTTTTCTGGTTGGCAGTTTCTTTTTACTCACGATACGTCTATTTCACTTAACCTTAGTTGAGGGTAAAGATCACCGGGAGTTGTCTGAAGACAACAGAATAAAAACAACCGTAATACACGCTCCTAGAGGTATTATTTTTGATCGCCGGGGCATACAGCTCGTTGTCAATATTCCTGCGTACAGGATTAACATCTGTCAGCATGGTCAGAATTGTAAAATGGAATTTAAGACCCGGGATGACTGGAAAAAAGTTAAAGATACATACCCTCCGGTTTCACTTGAACCGGATTTTTTGCGTGAGTATTCCAGACCCTACTCGTTAGCTCATATATTAGGCTATCTCAATGAAATCACAGCCGGGGAAATAAACAATCCCTTCTACGAGTATCAAAGCTATTTGTTAGGCGACCGTTTAGGCAGAATGGGACTTGAACAGGAGTATGAAAAAATACTGCGGGGCATTGACGGGAAAGAATTAAATGAAGTTGATTCGCGCGGCCAAGTTATAAGAACACTGGGCAAAGTAGATCCTGACATGGGAAAGAATTTATATCTGACGCTGGATGCAGATTTGCAGCAGGTAGCTTATGATGCGATGGGTGAGTATGTGGGAGCAGTTATTGTATCAAAACCAAAAACCGGAGAAATTCTGGCTTTAGTTTCCACGCCTTCGTTTAATCCCAATAAAATTCACGAAGGCTTAACTGCTCTGCAGTACAAACAGTTGGTAAATAGCGCTGACAAGCCTCTTTATAATCGCGCGATTTCAGGAGTGTATCCGCCCGGTTCCACATTTAAAATAATTGCGGCTGCGGGAGCTCTGGAGTCGGGAAAAATGAAAAGTTCAACTATAGTTGAAGATACGGGGAAATTGACTATAGGCGACTTTAGTTTTAGCAACTGGCTATATACCCAGTATGGTCAGACAGACGGCCGGGTAAATATGGTGAAGGGAATAGCCAGGAGTAACGATATTTATTTTTATAAATTGGGAGAGAATGTAGGTGTAAAGACGATCGCCGAGTGGGGTAAGACGTTTGGTATTGGAAGAAAAAGTGGCATTGATTTATTTAATGAATCTGAAGGCGTTATGCCAGATCCCGAGTGGCGAAAAAAGGTCAGGAATGAAGAATGGTATTTGGGTGATACGTATCATCTAGCTATTGGTCAGGGGGATTTGGTAGTGACGCCACTTCAAGTTAATTTATGGACTGCTACGATCGCAAATGGCGGAAAATTATGCAGACCGCATATGTTAAGTCAAAAAAATGATATTAAAAGTGCTCGAATTGAGTGTCAAGATTTACGCCTCAAGTCAGATACAATAGATATCATTACCGAGGGTATGCGCCGGGTATGTTTTTCCGGAAGCGAAGTTGAATATTCTGGGACCGCATACCCGTTTTTTAACTTTACTATTAGCAAAGAAGTTCTCAACAAGAGCCGTGGAGAAACGCAAAAAAAACGTCTGCCTGTCGCTTGTAAAACCGGTACTGCTGAAATCGGCGATCCGCAAAATCGGACTCACGCATGGTTCACCGCTTTCGCTCCGCTAAAGAGCGATATTACAAAAAATAGTAGCGTTTCAGCTATTTTAGGCGAGCCGGAAATTGCAGTCACAGTTTTGGTGGAAAAGGGTGGTGAAGGATCGGCAGTTGCGGCACCGGTGGCAAAAAAGATTTTTGAAGAATGGTTCAAACGTTAATTTAATTTGTGTTTTTTCTAATACGAAGTTTTAGTTTATCAAAAAAAAATATACCGCATTTAACGATACCGAGAGTTCCAACAGTTTCATAATACATTTTAAACCATATAAGTTTTGCTCCCAGTTCTAGGTGAAGCGGATTGAATATAAAAAAAATGGGCATCATAATTTGGATGCTCCAAATCCACTTCCGGCCACCTTTCGCGATTAAAGCAAAAAAAATAAACGGCAGGAAAATTAACGGTACCCATCTGCCTAACTGTTTCGTATCAAAATACAGTATATAGCAGCGTAAGATGTTATGAATAAATGAAAATATTTTGTTATGAAAGAACCGGCTTACAAGGAAAGGAAACGCAACATCTTTTGATAGTTGGCTGATCGCATTCTCGTATGCGATTTTAAAAATATCAGCTGCAGTGCAGAAATTTAATTCTCCCATATTTGAAATGCCGGATCGTCACCCGAGTTGTTTACTACTTTTAATAATTTACCAGTCCAGATTTCTACTTGATTTGAAACATACAGTACTTTCTTATCAATAGGCTTTATGTAAGGATCATTAATGAATGTAAATTTGCCAAAATTTAACTGATAGTTTTTTGCCTTCAAGACTTCGGCTGGAGAAAAATCATTGTAGAAATATAAAAATGCATACCCTTTTAGCATACTGTTGGTAAAGTTAACAGCATCATATTTATATGAATTATTGAATCCATACTCAACAACTTCCTTATATCCGCCGAACCAGTCTGGAGATGTAAGCTTAGGATAATGATGAAAATAAAGGTGTAGAAATAGTGTGCATGCATAGCCTACAGTTAAGCAAAATATAAGAGTCGCATACCGGATCTTTTTCAAAAATGAGAGTGAAATATATATTCCAAAAGACACAAAAAACGTCAAAGAAATGCTGCCGGTTAAACCCCGAAGCGCATGCGGGTTCGGAGTGGCTAAAGCTGCCGCCGCAGGAGTTATTAAAAACCAAATAAAATAAATAAAGGCCGCTGTTTGTTTTCGTTTAAGTCCGACATACATGCCGACGAGAAAAAATGGCAGCTGCCATAGGTAGGTCATACCCATACCTGGAATGGAGTGTCGGCCAATGGAATCACCTGAAAAAAATAAATAATCAAGCGAAAAATAGGTCAGATAATTTTCTGTCAGGTGTTCGATTTCCCAGATATTGGTTTTGAAGTGGTCATCTTTTATAATGCTTGGCAAATCGCGGATGAACGATTGGGATTGTGCTCTCGCCAAGCCGTCGACGGAAAAAGCATAAATTATAAAAGGAACTGTCGCGCTACTCAATACTATTATTTTTATAAACGACCATTTTCGGGAAAAAATTCTGGGCAGCTCTTTAATTTTCCAGACGATTAAAAATAATAGACCCAAAGGTACCGTAATCCGTGCAGTGTGATATGAATAAAGAGCCAGTATGAAACTGGTTATTCCCCAAAAAAATGTTTTATGTTTGCGGTCAAGATCTAAAATCAGGCAATAAAGACCAATAGTCGTGAAGCATCTGGATAATGATGCTTCAAATCCGGCTCGCGTAAAAAGTAAATGCCAGGGTGAGATGGTTAAGAGTAAACCGGCAAGGAGTGCCAGTTTCCAGGATTTGGAAATATGCTGCGTCAGCAGTATAAATACAGTAATAGTCGTAATTCCAGCCAGAGCTGAAGTTAAACGGACGGCAAATGCTGATTTTCCAAAAACTGCTTCGGAAATAGTTGTAAGATATATGTAGGCCGGTAGTTTAAAATCTCCAAACGATTCAAAAAAGATGGGCATAAACTTACCGTGTTCGTCTCTTCCGGTTTTTAAAATTGAGTAGGCATTCCAGCCGATGTCAACTTCATCGACATACAGATCATGAGGTTTGTTCCCCAGGTTATACAGCCGTAAAATCGCAGCAAGAATAATAATTAAACAAAAGTATAAGATTATTCGATTAGAGAAATATTTATTGAGACTCATAATATTCTGCAATAGATTAACGCTTTAGACATAAATCTACAAGAGTGACGTGATACAATCTGATGTATGAATGAACGTGACGCATATATTGGGTTTAGCGCCGTTCATGGTATCGGGCCAATCAGGTTTAAACTTCTGGTCGAATATTTTGGCACCGCGATAAAATCCTGGGAAGCATCTCCAGCAGATTTAATTAGTATCGGATTTGGTGAAAAGCTTACACAATCGCTAGTCGATTTTCGTAAACGCTTTAACTGCCAAGATTTCCAAAATAATTTATCCCAAAAAAGTATTAAAATTTCGACCAGAATCGATACGGATTTCCCTCCCAATTTACGTGAGATTCCCGATCCGCCTCTGGTTTTATATGTAAAAGGTACCTGGCCGATTGAAAGTAAACGGATGATTGCTGTTGTAGGTACGCGAAAACCAACAGCGTACGGCAAAGAAATAACGCAAAAACTGACACGTGATTTAACCTTACAAAGGTTTGTAATTGTTTCAGGGCTGGCTCTCGGAATAGATGGAATCGCACATCAGACGACGCTTGAATCAGGAGGCGTTACTATTGCTGTATTAGGTTGCGGAGTAGATATTGTGTATCCACCCCAGCATCAGAATTTATACAACGACATTATTAAAAGAGGCGGGGCAATAATTTCTGAGGTTACTCCCGGTCACACAGTACTTAAAGGGTTATTTCCTGCCCGTAATCGGATCATTTCCGGATTATGTCTAGGGGTCGTAGTTACTGAAGGAGCAGAAGATTCCGGGTCACTCATTACTGCCCGTTACGCAGCCGAACAAGGAAGAGAAGTATTTGCCGTACCTGGTCCGATTACGAGTTATTTATCAGTGGGACCCATGAAACTTTTGAAAACTGGTGCGAAAGTGGTTACTGATGTTTGGGATATACTGGAAGAATTTAACATAGAAAATAATGTTAAAGTCTCAGATCAAACCAATGCATTAGAGCACGGGAAACACTTATTGGAGACGAAAGTGTTGAATCAAGATGAACGGCTAGTTATTACAATAATGTCTAAAAAGGGGCAGATGCACTATGATGAAATTGTTCGTTTTTCACAGATGCCTTCGTCTCATATCGGGGCGATTTTAATGGGTCTTGAGTTATCTGGTATAATCCGCAGTCTTGGAAATGGGACATACTGTTTAATGTAATACATGATTGGTGACAAGCGAATAGTACATATACATTTTTAAGAATTTCTTGTCACTTATCACATGTCACGTGTGACTTTTTTTATGAAACTAATTCTTGTTGAATCACCGACAAAGGCACGTACATTAGCCCGATTTTTGGGGAAAAAATATCGGATTGAGGCGACCTTTGGACATTTACGTGATTTGCCAAAAAGTGAAATGGGAGTCGATGTGGAGCACGATTTTTCGCCAAAATATATAATTTCCCGGGACAAATTGAAGCGCGTCAAGGAACTCAAAATTCTAGCCGAAAAAGCCGAAACGATTATACTAGCTACCGACCCTGATCGGGAAGGAGAGGCGATATCCTGGCACGTGAAAGAGATATTAAGTAACTTGGGAAAGAAGAAAAAAGGAAATAAAGATAAAAAGGACATACCTGAATCTAAAATTTCACCGCCAATCAATTTTCAACGAATAACTTTTCACGAAATTACTGAAGAAGCAATTCAAGAGGCACTTTTGCATCCCGGGGAAATTAACATGCCCCTTGTTGATGCCCAACAAGCCAGACGAATTTTGGATAGACTGGTAGGTTATGAATTATCACCGCTATTATGGAAGAAATTGTCCCGGCGTTGGTTGTCAGCGGGTCGGGTGCAATCAGTCGCGGTACGACTTATTGTTGAACGGGAACGGGAGATTGACCGGTTTGTGAAACAGGAATACTGGGTGATAGAGGGTGAGTTTGAATCAAGTCATCCTGATCCGCCAACTGGCGGAGAAGGATCTAGCGTTAGCGTTAAAAAAGATAATGACGCTTCGCTAGATTTCTCTGGGGCAAAGTCAAATCGAAATGACAATTATAAAAAAGCCAAGCTTGTTTCCCTGGATAACGTAAAGTACGAGGTGAGCGAAACTCTTAAACTCTTCGATGGGTCATATACATTTAGTAAAACAACCATTGTCAATTCGCAACAAGTTGATTTCATCATCCATGATTTCAAAGAGCCATTTACTGTTTCAGCGGTGACAAAAAAGGAAATAAAACGCTATCCGGCTCCTCCCTTTACGACGTCAGCGATGCAAATTGATGCGGGACGAAAATTGGGTTATAGCACTAAACGTATCATGCAACTGGCCCAGCGTCTATACGAAGATGGTTTGATAACTTATCATCGAACCGATTCGGTTAATTTGTCGGCTAAATTTTTGGGAGCCTGCAAGAGTTATATCGAACAAGAATATGGCAAACAGTATTCTCATTACCGTACCTATACGACCAAATCAAAAACAGCCCAGGAAGCGCATGAGGCAATTCGCCCCACCCAAATATCTCGAATTTCTTTGGATCGGGGTGATGAACGGGAAAGATTGTATAGTTTAATTTGGAAACGGGCAGTCGCCTCGCAAGCCGCTGAAGCAGTTTTTGATTCGACCACGATAAATATCAACTCAAACAATGGTTACTTATTTGAAACACAAGGATCTGTGATCAAATTTGATGGATATTTAAAAATAGTAGGTTATGACGAAGAAACCATCCTCATCCCGGATGTCAAAGTTGGTGATATTTTACGGCTTGATACATCTCTACCAGTGCAGAAATTTACGGCGCCACCTCCCCGTTATAGTGAAGCGGCACTCATAAAAGCGTTGGAAGAGGATGGTATCGGTCGGCCTTCAACTTATGCTCCGACTCTGACAACAATCCAGGAACGGTTATACGTGGAAAAGGAAACAAAAGAAGATGGCCGTAAGGGAAGAAATTTTGTACCGACAGAGCTGGGATATTTGGTGATTGATTTTTTAGTCAGGCATTTTCCGGAAATTGTTAAGTTGCCGTTTACGGCAAAAATGGAAGAAGAACTGGATGAAATAGCTGCAGGAAAAAGGCAATGGGTACCGCTAATTGCCGAGTTCTATACGCCTTTTGCTAAGCAGCTGGCGCATGTGCGGGAAACAGTGGAAACTTTAGAAGCACCGGTTGAGAAAACGGGGCTTACGTGTCCTGAGTGTAAACAAGGGGATGAAATCATCAAACAAGGTAGGTTTGGCAAATTTTTGGCCTGTTCCCGCTTTCCGGATTGTAAATATACCAAAAATTTAATTGAAAAAATCGATGTCAAATGTCCTGAGTGTAATGTGGGAGAAATGGTAGTCAGAAAATCCAAACGCGGCCGCGTTTTTTATGGCTGTGACCGATATCCCGAGTGTAAATACGCCTCTTGGATCAAACCGAAAGTAATTCCAAAACCGGCTAATCCGGAGGTGTCTATCTAACACACCCCTGGGGTGTGCATTATTTGGGATTTATACTTTTCTGTATACAACGGGTAATCCATCTCCATATCCATATACTAAATGTAGTTCTTGTGGATTATGAGCATGTATTGTCATATAAGTTCCGTCAGTTTTTTCTACTCGCGATCCGTATTCATCATTTTCATTAATATGTCTGGTGTATTTTAATTTTCGCTTTTCTATTTCCTCAGTTGTTAATTCATTAGCATGGTAATACAACACAGGATAACCATAAATGTTATTACCAGAATACTCGTAGTGAAATCGGGGTTTGGCTGCGCCTTTAAACAAATTTACTCCCCCAAGAGAATAATTTTGGTCTAAAGGGTTTAGATTGTTACGACCCAATCTATATTCTGAATCAATCATATCAATATATTGTATCAGCACTGTCAAATTTGGCTTGGATATGACAAAGACGCCTGGGTTAGGATATAATTCTTGATGCCGCGAAATTTAAAACAATATTTAAATACAGAAAAATGTTTAAAAGAATTGATCAGTCAAAATGGCTGCAGAGTGTAATTCCGCTTATTTTAACTCTTGTGATACTTGCGGCCCTTTCGGCTCTATTGTATGTATTTGTAGCATTTTTAAATATTTTGCCAACGGGAACAAAAATTTCTCTCGTTGTTCGACCGGTCGAAGTTTTGGTAGGTATCACTATATATCTCAAAACCGCGATTGATTTCGCCATTTTTATGGGTCGGCTTATGTCGACTAATCAGGGTTGGAGGAGTCGAGTGGCGATTGAAGTGGGTACAGCTTTGGGAAATGCCTTGGGAACGATATTAATCATTGGCATCTGGGTGATTTTTAAAGAAGTGGATTTGCTGTTGGCGTTGATGGTTTTTTTAGCAGCCCTGGTATTGTTTGAATTGGCTCATGGGGGACTGGAACATATAGAACATTGGGAAAGCGGCAGTAGAATTAAAAAAAGTTCATATTTATTTTTACATCATTTTCTGGATTTCGTTACCAAAATTACTAAACCAATTTTGTCGAAAATCATGCCGGATCTGGGGGCCAAGTTAACGGGTAGAGATGGACTCACCTGGAAAGCATTATTTGTTTTTTCCTTAAGCGTGCCGTTTATATTGGGACTTGATGATTTTGCCGGTTATATACCGCTCTTTAATGTCATCAATATCTTGGGATTTAGTCTGGGTGTATTTACCGCGCACACGCTTCTTAATATCGCCTTATTTTTGTCGCCATCACGGACGATTGTGGCGGTCAAAAATGAATACATCAGCTTTTTAGGAACCCTAGCCTTTATCGGTCTGGGATTTTATGGGCTGTATGAGGTATTTCGAATTCTCATACATGTAATAGTAGGGGTATAAGTTCATCAGTAATTTCGTACACGAGTTTAGCGGATTAGTGTATAATAATAGTATGGAAGAAGTGACGGTGTTACGCCGAAAAAGTAAAAAACTGTTTATTGTTGCAGGCGGATTACTCATTGTACTGGGGATCTTGGTCTACGTATTTATGGCAATATTAAAGCCAAAAGTCGTCTCACCTGTTCAAGAAAGCGGAAACGTCCGCATTATATTTGTGACGCCCCAACCCCCAACGCTTGAAGTGAAGCCGTCATCACCTTCAGCTACACCAAAAAACAGTGGTAAAGCTGTTCCAACACCCAAAGCTACTCCAAAGACATCACCAAAAGCGTCAATCAAATCAGCTTCCGACTCTGCGAATTGAATAAGTTTCTTATGGATATATTTGCTGCCATCTTACAACTGGATGAAACTATTTTTTTCTTAATTAATTCATTGCCGCATCCACCTCTTGTCGATCTTTTTTTTCTATTTTTTTCATTTTATCCACTCATTATCTGGCTTTTGATTGGAGTGATCGCCGTTGTATTTGAAGAACGTAAGGATAAGTTGTTTATTATCCGTTTAATACTCGCATTATGTGTGGCCGGAGCTATGGCTTCAGGATTTATTAAGCCGATTATCAGACGACCGCGACCAGATATGACGCATGGCGACAGAGTAGTTATCGTCGAGGAAAAACCAGCAATACTACCCTGGAACAATGATTTCGCCTTTCCTTCTGGACACGCTGCGGTTGCATTCGCAGGTGCTTATGTCGTGACCCGGGAAGAAACTAGCGGTACACATAGCAAACGTCATTCACGAAAACAGAAGAAACTCATGAGATGGTTATTTATGGCTGTGGCATATTTGACGGCAATTTCACGCATCTATTTAGGTAAACACTATCCTTTAGATATTTTTGCCGGTGGGTTGCTCGGTTGGGGTGTCGGTTGGCTGGCGTGGAAAGTTGTGGATATCTATCAACTAAAAAAAGCAGATGTTTGATTTAAATTAGTCAGGTTCGTGATCATTCTGAGATGTCAAAGGATTTTTTGTAGGTCGGTTCATACTTTCCTGAGGGAATGGGATACGGACTATACGAACCTCGGTGAATATCTTCAGGATGCTTAAATGGACTCGGTTTGATCCCTGAAGGTAAGGGTCGTTTGGGGAAGTTCGGACATTTTTCCGGATTTGCTTCACAAGCCTTGCGGCATTCTTCATTAGTTGTACAACCCAACCTCTCTTTAATTTTATTTGCAGCATCATTTCGTACCGCTTGGCCAAAATTTCGGCATTTATCGTGGTTTGCCTCATCCTGACAAAAAGCTTTGCATGCTTCGAATGTGGTACAGCCGAGTTCCTGTTTTGCTCTTTCGATGAGTCTTTCACGCTGCTGAGTTTGGTTGCCTTTTAATTTTTGACTTAGAGCTTGACATTTTGTTAGATTTTGGGGCTGTTGGCATAATTTGTAGCATTCTTCACGGGTTTGACACCCCAATTCAGTTTTGGCCATTTCAATAGTTTTATCTTTGACCTCAGATTTTAGATGAAACTTTTTGGCAAATGCCTCGCACGCATCTTTGTTTTCTGCTTGCGAACAAAATACTTGACATTCTTCACGGGTTTGACATCCCAATTCTTCCTGGGCCTTGGCAATGATGCTTTCCTGTTTTTTCAGACCTTTGTTCTCGGCGAAAGTCTGACACGCCTGCAAATTTTGTGCCTGAGTACAATAGCTTTTGCATTCAGCAACAGATCGGCATCCGCCTAGTTCGGTAATGGGGAAAGTGATCCCGAGTGCGGATACTTGTGCCTCCGGCGTCGATTCACCTAATACATTATTGCTGTAGACGCTGTAGGACCAGCAAGCTGGTTTATGTTCGCCGATTTCACAATAGGTGTGACATTCTTTCTGGTCACGGCAATAGCCTAACTCTCGAATTGGATAAGAGTAAGCTGAGGCACTTTTCACGTTTAACGCATATAAAGCGCTAAAGATTGTGAAAATCGCAAAGTTTTTAATTAAAGACTTCATATTCATAATCTCTATACTCTAATCCCTAATCTCTAAGTCCAAATTCAGAACGGATTTTGATATAGATTGGTACTTGTCGTTGTTGTACTTTGCGTATCAAATTGACTAAACGGATTCGTATCAGATGACGCGACAAATGGATTCACGGCTTCCGGTTCAGATGACGCATTGGCAAAGGGATTGGCAGCGGGTGGCGTTGATTCAAAAGCATTTTCTTTGACGGTTAAGGGAGCGGGCGGTACGGTATACTTTTTATTCGTAGCCAGTAAATATGCTGTCGTTGCTGCAGCGATAAGCGTGAGTAGTAATACCGCCATGAACACAACGCGAAACGAAGAACTTGCCTGTGTAGGGGTCAAATTATTATTATCCCCATTATTAAATGTATACGCTTCCATTATTATTTAAGTTAACAAAGTTTTTCACTCCATGTCAAGTGTTATTTTCCACATAAGAAACTGCCGATTGGAGTAAATTCACTCAGGACTTTTCCTTGTGTTGAATAAAATGCTGACGCAGAGCCGCCATCAAGATTAAGAACTAGTAAGAGCTTAGAACTGACCGCTGTGTGTTTAGAAGAATTAAACCGAGAGATAATTTCTGGTAAATCGGAAAGGAGTGGTCCGGAGTGATTATTGTCCTTATTCGTAACTGCTAAAAGGTAGAATTCATTAGCTTCAGTTTCGCTTATAAGAATTCGCCGGGCCGGCTTATCATCTTTTATCAAAAGTTGGGTTTGGGGAGTAAATAGTGGGCCGGATTGAAAGACAAATGTTACTGTTCCCAGGGGTGGAGCTTGATCGCTTAAACCTAAATTATTCCCGTGTGTTTTATAAAAAAAGCCATTAAAAAAAATATTGGAATGTATCGAGGAAACGAGTCTTATATTATTTGTAATAAATAATCCCAGAGGGGTATTTTCTTTAGTATAAAAACCGGCATTTGATCCATATGTACATTTATTTGTTTCCAAAATAGTTTGGGATGAAAGCTTTTCTGTAAAATTAGGGATAAGCGTTAACTGATTCGGAATTATAATTTTTTGCAGGTACAGCGCATACATTGATTCTCCTTTTGCAACAATAAAGGGTGAAGGTTCAGGAATTAATGTAGAAGGAAGTATAATTGGAGATGCAGACGGCTTAGGCACGGGAGATGAGGTGAAATTAACTAATAACCAAAAAAATAGGATAATAATTGATCCAATTAAAAAAACTTTGGTCATGACAATTTTTTGAGCTGGGTAACCGGAGAGTTATTTGCTTCTTTGAAGCTGGCTAAAATAACCAGTGCATAGAGAAGAAATACGATCGAATCAAAGAAGGGTATGGGGACCGCTATGCCAAAACTCACCATCAGTAGTTGGATAAGCGTCGGCAGAACCAAAGCGTGCAGGCCGATCTGATAAATTTTTTTGAAACCCAAATGAATTTTCATGACTTTGGCCAATATAAGGAGTATGAGCGATAAACCTAAATGTCCGATCAGCTTCACGACTGGCAATAAAATCAAAAATATGAAAACCACCGCGAGTATAAAAAATACGGGAAGCCACTTGATAAAGGGTGTGATTTTTCCGACAAATGCGGCGAAGTTGGCACGGTCAAGCGTGAATTCTCCCAGTTCGGATAAAGGGATTACTCGTAGTGACGTATCTCTATCAGCGAAAATTAACGAATTTTTAGTAACCAGAATCAATGATTGTAAAGATCGAAAATCATCAGTTTTAGCCTTAGAATCGATGGTCAGTATGTACTTGAACTGATTAGATAAATTGCCTTGAAGATCTGCGGGTAGGGGAATTGAAAAAGGCTCGGTGACATTGGTCGTGATCTCGCCGTTTTTGACTGTCACAGCCAGATCTTTAGGATACATCTGGTTAGCTTTACTGGAAAAGTTTGTGGCAAAAGAATTTATACTGGGGAAAATACCCGCTAAGATCGAAATACTTAAAAGAATTCCGAGCATCATTGAAAAGGCCCAATAAAATTTGAAGGAAAACCGGAAGCGGGTTTTGACTACATCTTGGTAATACGTGAGCGAAGACATGCTTTTCCACAAGACGTACTGGTAAGTCGCAATTTTTTTCATGACTGATTTCATAATATTCGAGCGTATAGGGTAAAGCGTTTAGTGTAAAGAGATTAAAACTTAGAACTAAGAATTTATTTGCTCATTGTATAATACTCATGTCATGAAACTCAATGCGAAAGAATTACGACGCATCGAACCCACGCGAACGCAAATCAGAGCGCTTAAAAAACGGCCAATATTCCTCATTCTCGACAACGTTCTCGATACTTACAACGTAGGATCGATTTTTCGTCTGGCTGATGCACTGGCTGTTGAAAAAGTATTTTTGTGTGGAGAGACTTTGATTCCTCCAAATCATCGGATCAAAAAAGCTTCAATAGAAACGTGGAAATGGGTGGAATGGGAGTATTGCAAGAGCGCGGTAGAAGCGATTAAAAAACTCAAATCCCAGAACGCAATGATCAAAATAATGGCCGTAGAACAAGACGTAAGAAGTGTACGGTTCGATCAGGCGACGTATAAGTTGCCCCTGGCATTGGTTGTTGGCAATGAAACCTATGGTATATCTCAAGAAGCACTTCGCATGGCGGATGAAATAGTGGAACTGCCGATGTTTGGAATTAACCGAAGTTTGAACGTAATGGTGTCACTGGGCATTGTATTGTACCAGATTGTCAAACCTTGCCTATCTTAAGTAGATTAAAAACATTTTTGAAAATAACTGCCGATTCGAATACATGATATTTTTCAGTTACTTGAATAAAAAAGACATAATTTTATATCTCTAGTCCATATGCTAGAAGCATTGGAAATATGAGAATTTTAAACTGTGGAAGGAAACAACATTATAGGTTGATTGACAATAAGGGATTTAATTTATATAATCACTGACAGTTATGAACATCACCTAAGTCGATATAAAGATTGGGTACATGACCCGCCGACTTGGCGGGTTTTTTGATGTAGCTCTTGTCGATACTAAGTGAGACTTAGAGATACATCATCCACCGAAGTTTGGATCAGCAGGACGAAGGAGGATTATTCTTCATAACTTCTGTTTATTGTGATCCGGTTAGCTCTTTGACAATCAAATGGTGGTAGGAATTTTCGACTCATTGTTTCCGAGTGAAACATAAGTCAATTTTTTTTGAGAGTTTGATCCTGGCTCAGGATGAACGCTGGCGGCGTGCCTTAAGCATGCAAGTCAAGGGGTTCCGATAGCAATATCGGGAAACCGGCAGACGGGTGAGTAATGGTAAGGAATGTACCCTAAAGTGGAGGATAGCTCGCCGAAAGGCGGGGTAATCCTGCATGTGGTCCGTCTTTGGCGGATCAAAGAGCGTAACTGCTCGCTTTGGGAGCAGCCTTACTCCTATCAGCTAGTTGGTGAGGTAACAGCTTACCAAGGCTATGACGGGTAGGGGGTGTGAGAGCACGTTCCCCCACAATGGCACTGAGATACGGGCCATACACCTACGGGTGGCAGCAACTGGGAATAGTTGTCAATGGACGAAAGTCTGAACACGCGACGCCGCGTGAGGGATGAAGGCCTTCGGGTTGTAAACCTCTTTTGCCAAATCATCGAGATTTGGAGAATAAGCACCTACAAACTACGTGCCAGCAGTCGCGGTAATACGTAGGGTGCAAGCGTTATCCGGATTTACTGGGCGTAAAGTGTCGCGTAGGCGTGTTTTTAAGTCACGACTAAAAGTGCAGAGCTTAACTCTGTACCGGCTGTGATACTGAAAGCATATGAAGACGAGATGGGTACCTGGAACTCGTAGAGTAGCAGTGAAATGCGTTGATACTACGAGGAACACCAAAGGCGAAGGCAGGGTACTGGCTCTTACTTGACGCTGAGGCACGAAAGCTAGGGGAGCGAAGCAGATTAGAGACCTGCGTAGTCCTAGCTGTAAACGCATGGACGCTAGATGCCCCCCTCGTAAAGTCGAAGACTTTAAGAAATAAGTACCAATAATCCAATAAATACCAATAAGTACCAATTTCCAATTAATTTGTATTTATTTGATATTTGTTGATTTGTGGTGATTGGTATTTATTTTCATAAGATCGTCGTTTTTACGAGCGGGGTGTCGTAAGCTAACGCGTTAAGCGGACCGCCTGGGGAGTACGATCGCAAGATTAAAACTCAAAGGAATTGACGGGGACCCGCACAACCAGTGGAGCATGTGGTTCAATTCGAGACGAAGCGAAAGACCTCACCAGGGTTTGAAATTATAGAGTTCTATCTTCTAGAAATAGTTGAGATGCGCAAGCAGACTATAACAGCTGCTGCATGGCTGTCGTCAGCTCGTGCCGTGAGGTGTTGGCTTAAGTGCCAGAACGAGCGCAACCCCTATCCAATGTTACATATCATTGGGGACCGCCCGCTTCTCAAAGCCTATGTAGCTTTGAGAAATAAGTACCAATAATCCAATAAATACCAATAAGTACCAATTTCCAATTAATTTGTATTTATTTGATATTTGTTGATTTGTGGTGATTGGTATTTATTCTTCTCAAAAATGTAAGTTTTGAGAAGCGGGAGGAAGGAGGGGATGACGTCAAGTCAGCACGGTGCTTATATCCTGGGCTACACACATCCTACAATGGCGAATAACAATGAGATGCCAACCCGCGAGGGGGAGCCAATCTCTTTAAATTTCGCCTCAGTTCAGATTGCAGTCTGCAACTCGACTGCATGAAGCCGGAATTGCTAGTAATCGCAGATCAGCATGGCTGCGGTGAATACGTTCTCGGGTCTTGTACAAAATTAATGCGCTTGGCAGTTTTGAGAACTAAATGGTGTAAATCCATTATTCGCGCAAGCGATTTAGTTGCGAACAGTCCAGATAAAGTAATTTATCGGATGAAGGGTTCAATATACAAAAAGCAGTCCGTTATATTAGGAGATGATGATCTATCTGTGTACGATAGAGAAATTGTTTTAAAAATCCAGACGGAATGCATGAAATAGTTTTCTAAATAACCCAAGGAGATCCTTATGCGTCAGAACTATAAAAGGCATAGGGAAGTCAGCTGAGTCCATAGTATCTCGAAGATTGTTTATAATATATAGAATCGGGAGAAGGGATGAACACAAAACTAAATTCAAATTATATAGTAGGATTCGTTGATGGTGAAGGATGTTTTAGTATCACTATCAATAACCATAATAATAAACAAGAAGTTCGATTGCTATTTGAAATTGAGCTAAGGGAAGATGATAAAAAGATACTTGAGCGTATTCAAGAAACGCTCGAGTGTGGCAATATCTATTATCTTAAGTATAAACGTTACCAGAAGTGGAGACCTCATTATAAATATAAAGTATCCAACTTCTCAGACATTTACACTAAAGTAATTCCTTTTTTCCGAAAGTATCCCTTACAAGCAAAAAAGAAATTGAGTTTTGCAAAATTTTGTAAGGTGGCAAATATGATTAAGAAAAAACAGCATTTAAACGCAATAGGAATAGAAAAAATAAAAAAAGTGAGGAATTTAGTAAGTGACTCGCTGGATGCGCTAGATACGCACGTCCAGTGGGGAGCGGTATAGTTCTAAACCGCAATCACCGCCCGTCAAGCCAACAAAGTTGAAGGTGGCTGAATCCCGATTATATCGGGAGAAGCCAAATCCAACGATGGGGACTAAGTCGTAACAAGGTATCCCTAGCCGAAGCTGGGGATGGATCACCTCCTTTCTACGAGAAATCGTGGTGACAGAATCATCACGTATGTCTTTGTTAGTAGACGTTAAATAACTAATTCAGTATTAAACTCTTAATCCGCCAACTTGCGGACTTCCTACCACCATTTGGTTGCCAAAATAGAAGAATCCCCTTAAATTAAGGGGATTTTTTGTGGAGTAGATGTAATCTTCGCGATTGAGCAATTACGCATATTTTGTTAATATATGTAAGTGGCGCGGTGGCGAAGAGGTAACGCAGGAGTCTGCAAAACTTCTATGCACCGGTTCGATTCCGGTCCGCGCCTCAGAGGTGCGAAAAAAACGTACACAAGTGGCGGGTGACTAGTTCAGTGGTAGAACGCTTTCCTGATAAGAAAGAGGTCTATGGTTCGATTCCATAGTCACCCACTAAGTACGGCGGGCAGGTAAGAAAGAGATCAATGGTTCAATTCCATTAGTGCCTACAGATTTGGATTTTTCAGCAAGTCAGAGATGGCACTCACCGCGGGGGCGGTGAGCTCTGCAAAGCCCTTTTTATACACGCAAAAAAGACTCCGGATAATAAAGAAGAAAGAATTACGCAAAAATTTTAAAGAACAATTTTAAAATTTTAAAGGGGCAACCGGTGGAACCAACTAAGAATTGCTTCTCTATTGTCCGATTGCCCCATCAAAAAAGCAATTCTCTAATTGTTGGTTCCTAATAAACTATAGCAATTATTAACCTGTGTTTCAATGGCAATGAAATTTTGAATGTAATATAATTGATGAAGTGTATTAAAATCATAGGCATTATGGAAGCACCAATAGAAAGTCTAATTAACGAGTTATTAAATGACCCAAATGCACTTCAAGTTGAAAACTTGAAACTAAATGGAGTAAATATTACTCTTGTATCTTGCGATCATGAGCTAGAAAAAATGCCAAAGGCTGACCCATGGCAGGCGATTGAATATGAGATACAAAAATCTTCTTTAGTTTATGTTGAATACTTCCCGTATGAGCTAGAATCAACTGTATATAACAATCCAATTTGGGGCAGACTGGCAAGGGCCGCGGGAAAAGCGAAGGGTATAAACCATTTTTTTGACAAGATTGGCGATCTGGCAATTAAGCATGAAAAAGAAGTAGCAGTAGCAGATATTGCTAACGGACCGAAGTATTCAATTTACCATGCAGGATTGAGAGCAGTTCCTGGACCGTTATTAATGAGTGTTGCTCCAGACAAATTTGGAAGTTTTTTAGGAGTATGCAGTTTAGTCTATGGAAACGGAATGAGTATGCAGGAATTGTTTAGAATTGGAGCATTTGATCTGGAAAGAAAAAATTTTGAAAGGTTTATAATTGATATGGAAGACGCTCGTAGACTGTTAACTGCAAAAGGTATCAGACAGGAAGTAGAAAAAAGAGTTGAGGGGTCACAATTAACATATATTGCTCCTAGGGCTCACGTCAGCAGGGTAAAATGGTATCTAGAACATCCTAACGATATTGTGTCAAACACAAAAGCGAAAGCATATTCTTTAGCGGCGGGGTTACCAAGATCAACAAGAATATATAAAAATTCAAAGATGTTTCATTCGTGGCAATTAGTTTCAGATATACCAACAAAAGTTTGAGACTTATAAATATAAAATTGCTCGGCGATAGCCGAGCAAAAACCGCGCGCGCAAAAAAAATAACGAAAGCGCGGCGGGTGGGCACATTCGGCAAGTTCAGTGTAAAGGCGCCGCGCCCACAGTTTTAGATTTTGGGAATTATCTGGAAGGACGCTCTCCGCCAGCCGGCGGTCTGGCCTGTATGGTATAATCTATTTGGAGATACATATGGAAAATCAGGTAAACATCAGCAACCAAAGTACTCGGCAAATCGGCCAAAATCCGGTTAGCCGATCTATTCATACCCAGGAGAAACCAAAACTAAATTACTGGATCATTTCGACAGTTTGTTTCGCACTTTTGTTTATTTCTACACTTGCTTGGCATATAATATACGTTTCCAAATTAGAGAAACAGAAAATTATGAATCCGACCCCTTTACAACAAAGTCAAAATCGAACTAGTTTAGTACCAACACCACTTGTTTCACCAATTGCCACGAATTCTCCCATACCTGGTAATTCACACTTTTCAAATAAAGAATTAAAGATTAGTTTTACTTACCCAAATGAGTTGGGTCCCGCACAGGATAAACCAGCTTCAAAAGGAAAAGGTGGCTCTGCAATTGAAGGAGAAGAGTGGTGGAAAATTGATTTTGACGAAAGAGCATTCGTACCTGGTTATTATGAAATTTCCGCAAGCACACCCAATTATGCTCCATCTTCTTGGGAAGGTTCACCTCACTGGCTCAATATCAAAATTAATACAACAGACAGTATAGAATCGGTAAAACAAAAATTGGTCTCCGCAAATTTTTTAGTATTGAAAGTCCAAAAAGTCTATAGCTCAAAAAATGTAGTTGCTTACATTGTTTGGACGCTTGATTGTTATGTAGGTTGTGCTCTCGCACGAGTATATCTTGTGCCTTTATCAAATGTTCAATATAATAATCTACTTATTTATACAATCTTAAAAAATCTAAACACAGGTGAAGAAAGTGAAACCATAGACCACGCTAAAACTCTCGCAACTCCAGAAATTGTCAAAATAGAAAATAAGCAAGCAGATGGAATCGTTATTAAATACCTTACGGGTCAAGATTTAATTTTCAATACGTTAATAATTGGAAATTAGAATTACCTAGTTCGCCCTTAGGGCAAGAAAGTCGAGCTGCGGGTGGGCATAATCGGCAAGCTTAGTGTAAAGGCGCCGCGCCCACCTTTAACTTTTGAAAATCAGTCCGAATTTTTTGTAAAGAGCCCGCCAATCATTTTTAACTGCCACTATGCAATCAAGAATTAAAGAATTTGTCGAAAAAAACAAGCATCTTCACGGACGCATACTCACTATGGAAAACGATCCACCTCGTTCATTTACGATTCAATCTAAAAAACAATTAAACATTTTGGCCTTCTTAGTAGGAATTATTGCATTAGGTTTATTGGTTGGAGGGATCTATATTTTGTGGACGAGTATTTATTAAGATTAAGACTGAAACCCGAAATCAAAATTTACCCCAAGGTAAATTAAATGACCTCTCCCAAATCTTATGTGTTCATTGATGATCGGGAAGATCATATGCAGCGAGCCCGTTCTTTTGGAATTAATTGAATAATATTTGAAAATGCGGCTCACCTGGAGTCAGAACTGAAACGTCGGGATTTTGGTTTCAACCTTGTTTCAGAAGCTTGATATTTGATATCCAGATTTTTTTACGAGAGGGATTAGACTACGCAGAGATTGTTTCCAGTGTTCTTTGTCAGAGAAATTTACCGGATCAAGACTTGCGAGTAAATTGGCGATTTGGGTCAATGTCCCATAATCAATTTTTTGAGAAGCGTTAATTTTTTTGGCTATAGATTTTAGTTCTTCCTGTTGAGCATCGGTTAATTTAATTTCACCAGAACTTACACGTCTGACTAAGTTTTGCAATTTCCCCAAATCCTTAGGTGAGGTGTTTTTTAGAAATTTTAATATTTGTAGTGGATTTGCACCTCTATTTTTTAACTTTTCCTGAAGTTTGATATCATGCTGACGATTTTTCTTAAACCAGTCGCTATTTTTCAGTTCATCATTAATGACTTGTTTGATAATTTGTTTTTTGCCAAGTTTAATATCGACGATGTCTTTTTTGGCTACACCTGCGGAAAATCCCTTTTCTACTTTAATCTTTGACAGTGTTTTACGCTCCTGTCCGACTTGTTCAATTGCTGCCACTTCAACTTCACCATCATCCGTATCAACCATTGATTTGTCAGAGTCGACATCTACTGTAAATGCAGTTCCGCGAACTGTTGCAAGTGTTGTGTCCGATTCAATTTCAAAACTTTCACCCACTCCTAAGAGTCTAGCGATGCGTGACCAGGTACGACCAGTTTTTTGGAACAGTGTTATATGATCGTTGTCAGATTTAAGAGTGATTTGCGTATTGGCATCGAGCCGGATTTCTGAGCCATTACTTAAACTAATAGTTGCCCAAGAATTATCTTGAGTGCGAATTATATCACCCGGATTTAGGGCCGATCCGGAAACTACTGTAGACCATTTCGAATCAGTTTGCTTTTCGACTTGACCCGACTCAATTACCAAATGTGTTGGTTCGCTGAATTCTAAATCTGCGAATTGCTTTTGTAAAAACCACCACCCGGCTCCGGCTAATCCTAAAAGAATAATAAAGAAAATTAAAATAACCACCAATCAGCCCTTGAAACAGCCAGATCCGGATTTTTTTATTGGTTTTTCTGAAGCATTTTCTAACGTTTGTTTCTCTGTCATAAAATAAAACGAATTTTTCGTATCTTACTGATATATATTGTAATTTACAAGTTACGGATATTATCATATCATCAAAATAATGAAAAAAACTGTATGCCGTAAGTGTAAATATTTATTATTTTTCGCGGGAGCGCTAATTTTTACATTTATATTTTTACCCAGACCCGATTTTCAGTTTTCATCAGATTGTTCGTCTGGAATAAGTTGTCAGCGACAGGGGTGGCAGTTAAAGGAACCGCTCTTTTTTTTAATTTTAAGAGCTCTAAGATCAAATAATTTGTCTTTACCAGACACAAGGGAAAAAAATGTTTCGTCTCCATCTCCGGTTACTTCAAAATATACATGTCCTTCAAGTGCTTATATTGATTGTATGCCCGGCGTCTATTTTGTCCGCCCACAATGTACAAAAGAATATTTAGATTGGATCCGGGTCAATTGTCCCAATTTCAAAGGGGTAGCGTATTGATCTCTGCTTAACGATGTGGATACAATAGTGTATTAAGTATTAATTCTATGCGGCGAAAACGATTCCATATCTATTCATCCAGGTGGCACCTTATAAGCACCATTTTATTTATTACTTTACCTTTTGTTTTCCTGCTGTTTTTCGCCGAGTTTGCGAATCTTACACGAGCCGAACTATTTTTTGATGTGAGTACTTCATTTGTGAGACTTTTAATCGCTTACATCTTTTCTGTGGGGTTGGCCTGGGCGTGGAGTGTTTGGTGTTTTCGGGGAAAGCTTACCAATATTCTCCTACCTCTATTTGATGTGCTGCAAAGTTTTCCTACATTTGCCGCTTTGCCAATCGCGACATTTGTTTGGGGGATTTCGAATTTCACAGTCATATTTTTTCTGGTATTTACCATCATTTGGCCGATTTTTTTCTCAATCGTTTCATCACTTAAGCTTGTGAAGCATGAGTGGGAAGAAGCAGTCCAAATTTATGGAGTCACTGGTTGGGATTATTTTCGCACATTTTTGCTTCCGGTCAGCATCCCTGGGCTTATCACCGGTTCAATTATCGGTTTGGGCGAGGGGTGGGAGGCATTAGTGGCGACGGAAATAATTGTCGGACTTAAAGGCGGATTAGGTAATTTTTTCCAAACTTATTCGCAAAATACACAAATTACAATTTTTGGTATTTTAGGGTTTTTGGTGCTCATCTTCAGTATTAACAAAATTATATGGCTCCCGCTTTTGGAATGGAGTCATAAGTATGTAGAAGAATGATATGGATACGATGATAAAAATAAGCGGCATCAATAAAACCTTTCACCTGCCTAATGGTAGCCGAACGCATGCTTTAGCAAATATTAATCTGGAAATTGGCAAAGGCGAATTCTTTATATTATTAGGCCCATCCGGATGCGGCAAATCCACACTTCTTAGGATCATCTGTGGATTGGAGAAGGCATCTGGTGGAGAACTTATCTTTGGAGAATCCGTAAAATCGACTGAAATGAGTTTTGTGTTTCAGCAATTTGCACTTCTTCCATGGTTAAGCGTATATGAAAATGTTGAGCTGAGTTTATTGGCAAAAAATTTATCTGAAACAGATCGGCGAACGCGTATTAATGCTGAACTGGAAAGGTTAAGACTCGATAAATTTGCACACGCATACCCGCGTGAATTATCGGGAGGTATGAAGCAGCGCGTGGGAATAGCTCGCGCGTTTGCGACGCAACCGAAAATCATTTTAATGGACGAACCATTTTCAGAACTTGATTCATTTATTGCCCAAGAACTGCGGGAAGTTCTTTTGGATATTTGGCTCAAGGAAAAACCCACAATCGTGATGGTGACACACATTATTCCTGAGGCTCTGGAACTGGCTGATCGGATAGCGGTCATGACTTCGCGTCCGGGCACGATTGAAAAATTATTTACTAACGATCTTGCCCGTCCCAGGGCGAAACGTTCTCCCGAATTTTTCAAATTTGAGGATGAAGTACTTGCCGCCGTTAAGCCATAATTACTACATATATTGTATATAATTCTTATATTTCGACTTACAGTAATTCATGACATTTTATTTGCGCAGTTTTTTATTTTATTATTCATTTTAGAATATATTAGTAGCCATAATGGAAGAGTTTTATGTAGCTTTTATCGATAAGATATTCACCTTTTGCCTGTATCGGACGGGTAAGTGGCAAGTGGCTCAAGACTTGACGAGTGCGACATTTTTGAAATTCTTCAAGACCAATTGGCGCCTTTATGAAAATCCGACTGCGTATCTATACACGGTGTGCCGCAATACAATCATTGACTATTATCGGCAACGTAAAGAGACTGTATCTTTAGAGACATTAATCGAATCGGGCCATGAGGTGGGAGCAACTTTTGACAATGACCAGCGTCTACTTATGATGGAGATCTTCAAAGAAATAGAAAAACTGCCTACTGATCAAAAAGACGTAGTGCTTATGCGATATGTACAGGATTTGGATAATAAAACGATCGCCCAGGTACTTAGTAAAACTGAGGCGGCGGTGAAATCGCTGGCACATCGGGGGTTAACAACGTTGCGCGGGAAATTAAAATAATATGCATCAGGATATCGAATCACTACTTAAAAATTTGCCGAAATTTAAAGCTTCTACCAAGTTTGCGGACCAGCTAGAGCAGCAATTACTGAAAGAGTTAAGTCCTAAACCGGCACACAGGCTGCGATTCAGTCTGCTATTTTCAATTCCCACGATCATTATATTGTTTGTTGCAATCGGTTTGACGAGTTTAAAGCACAAACAAATTCCTGTATTAACGCCGCCGCCGCAAGAAGGGAAAAAATTTATGGCACCAAATGCAGCGGATAGAACTGGGGATAATTCTTTTGAAAAAAGCGAGACAGTTTCTAGTACAACACCTTGTACACAAAACACTGATCAATGCGATCCAAATAGCTGTGACTTTCAGAAATGTCAATATGTATGTCCGTCGCAGGGCTGGATAGATTGTAAGCCAAAAGCTTCTTCAGGTGGTCGGTATCAATGCAATCAGAACTATATTGATTGGGCGAAAAAGAATTGTTCGGATTTTGAAGGAGTGGTGAATTGATTAAGTTTAGTGGATAATTAAGCTATGATTCTTTCTGATCGGGATATTAAAAAAGCGTTAAAACAGCGGTTAATTATATTTAAACCTGAATTGGATTTGCAGATACAGTTAGGTTCGTGTTCGGTGGATCTGCGATTGGGAAATTCCTTTCGCGTTTTTAAACACAGCCATTTTCCTTTTATTGATCCGCATGATAAAAAATTGGCGTTTGACATGATGGAAGAGGAAGTCATCAAAAAGGGCCAGACTTTTATTCTCCAGCCGGGGGATTTTGTGCTGGCTACAACTATCGAATCGTTTAGTCTGCCCGATAATTTGCTGGCTCGGCTTGAAGGTCGATCATCACTTGGTAGACTCGGAATCGTTGTTCATTCAACCGCCTCAATTTTTGAACCCGGGTGGGATGGAGTAGTGGTTATGGAACTTGGGAATTTAGGACGGATGCCGGTTGCGCTGTATCCCGGCATGCGGATTTGCGCCCTCACTTTTGAACAATTAACGAGTGATGTCGATGTACCATACTCAAAGAAAAAAGGCGCGAAATATATCAAACAATCGACACCACTTCCGAGTAAAATTGCCGATGAATAGCATATTAAGAATAGGTGTAAAGCTGATCCACCCTTAGGGTGTGAATCTATGGTCAATGAAAAAGAGTGTTATGTTCCGGTGAATGCGTATGCGACGGGCAGAATATTATTCAAGATAGATAGAGAAAGATATTTACCATTAAGTCCCCATTTTTGGGCTGGTTTAGCCGGATTACCGCAAGTAGTGACTGTAAGTGATGGTGACAGGATTATTTATCATCGTAATGATGCAGGAGTTAACATTGGAGAAGGTCAGAGTTTTACTGGTACCATAGAAAAACTTACGTTTGATTATCAAGAACCCCAACTTACCTCTTGTGAAATAGGAGGTAAACCATTTGTGTTTGGCCATTTGCCAATTCATTTACAAGATAAGCAGATGGCAATTGATTTATTCTTTCCCAATGATCAGAATCAAGCACATCTAGCGATTATTAAGACGTTAAAAACATTGTTGCTTGTCAAAGATTGGGCGACTTTAAATCATTGTATAAATGTCGCAGCCTCAGCAGAAAGACTGGCCATTTTATACGGGCTATCTACCGAATTTTCCCGGGATATTCGTTTGGCCACTCAGCTTCATGATGTCGGAAAATTAAACGTGCCCGGTTCAATCTTACGAAAAACATCCCCAACCGAAAGACAAATAATGCCAAAAGATGAGTTGAAAGTTTTACGGGCACACGCTGCATACGGGGCTAGATTATTTTCCTCGTTAAAAAAGTTCTGGCTTTATCAGGTAATTGCCGGAAATCACCATGAAGACTGGTCAGGTACCGGATATCCTAGTGGATTAAAAGGGACAGATATTCCGCTTGCACCGCGAATTGTCGCATTTGTTGATAAATTTGACGCGATGCGAAAAAAGCGGCCATATCGAGAAGCCATGTCGCATTTTGAAGTAGTGGAAAAAATGAAGGGGAAGATTTTGAGTCAACTCGATCCTGATATTGTAAATACTTTTTTTGAAAATTTAGAAGTTATTGTTGGGAAAGAAAGTACTCTGCCAAGTAGTAATAATTCTCACAAAATATTATTTAACGTGTAATATACCCGTCATACGCTGGTCCCGATTAAATCGGGAGCAGCTTAGAGGGGTAAATACTCGCCTGCCTGCCGGCAGGAACATTCTCAAGTGTGAGTGGTATAGTTTGAGGAAAAGTTTTTTACAGCCTCCCATACATAAGTGTAGTGTTTTGGTAGCTGCCGTTATTCGTCCTGAAAAATAAAAATTCCACCGTTTCCGGCCGATTCCACCCTATCCGCGACCATTTAATCGACGGGCCGGCGTCATAGCCATTGTTATTTGAGACCAGGGCTATTGCCGTTTGGGTTCCCCATGTGGAACTTCCGCTTGGCTTTTTGATATAGCAGAAATTCTGCAAATTTTTGCAATCCGCAGTCGCCGATGTACTTTTTGGGTGCCCGTGCCCCAAAATATATAAATCTCCGCCGGAATTTATGGCAAGCCCCGGATCGTGCGTATACGCGTTTACCGCCTGGTCCACCCAAACGCCCGTTGCATTAGTCACATAATGAATATGCCCGTAATCGCCGGTCGCATCAAAATTTTCCATATACACCAGATGCTTTTTGTTTCCGCTGTCAATCACCATACTCGGACCCTGGTCAATATTAATCCCAGAATTAGTACTCGTCCATGCTGGCGCTGTGCTTACCGACTCAATCGTCCCCCAGCTCCCCGTCACTGGCTTGCTTCTGACCAATATCTTAGTCGGACTGGTATTCTCTCCTACCCAGGCAACTGTTACTCCGTCGTCAACCGGCGAAACCACCAACTGCGGATGATTACTGCTCCCGGCAGTATCAATTTGCGTCGGCCCGTCAGTCAGTGTCAACGTATTACTTGCCGCGACATAAGTATATGCCCGATAACTTATGTGGTTATTGGCTGACCAATACGCCACATGCAGTTTTCCGCTGCCATCTGCCATTCCCGATACTCCGCCCGACCCTAAATAATTTCCCGAAACCGTTGGATTGCCGCTGCCCAATGTAATCGCGCTTTTAAAAGAATTCGTGGTGGTATCAAATGGATAATCTTTTAAATTTCCGCCCTGCGTATTGGTCAAGACATGAATTATGGCTGTCCCATCATTCACGGCATCGACTTGTATCACCGCGTTCGCATCACTAACCTGTGCAGTCCCGTTAAAATCAGCCGTAGCCGAGGGCAGCCCGGAAACCGTGGTCCAATAAGCTTTCAGTGTGTTCGAGCTTTCGGCCAGACCGGCAAATGTATACACCCGATCGGAATTGGTTCGGACAATTTGGCGGGGTGTCACGTCGGCATAGCCGCTATTTATAGGAAACGCCGCCGGACTTGTTAATGTCGGTGTGCTGGTTGGAAAAATTTGAGTAAAATTATCTATCACATTGGCCAAATCAAAACTGTTGACTTTATTGTCATAGTTTTGATCAATCGCCGCTGAATTTGCTAACCAATTCTCAAGCGTTAATTTAATATCCAAAGCATCAACTTTCCCGTCATTATTCACATCACCGTTTTTAAAAGCAAGCGTAGCCGTAGGAGTTAAAGATGGAGAGTTTACCGGTATCGGACTGGGACTTACGGCAACTGTCCCAGAATGTTTAAACACCATGATATCCCCGCCGTTTCCCTCAACTACTATCAAATCATTCGCGACATAAGTATATCTGGGTAAAAAACCAGCGCTGTAGGCCGTTCCCGAATTGGCATTAAACAGTGCCGGGTCATTTTTCCATCCCGGCGGATCGGAAACTCCAAAATAACCCCACCAGGCCGGGCCGCTGAAAAACCTGCCGCCGTCAGTCATGTAGTGCAAATTGGTACAGCTGTCTGTCCAGTGGGTAATCGTGTTTTTGCAACTGATCGTTTGTATGGCTCGGATAAACACCGGTTGCCGGAAAGTCGAAATTCCCGTAGCAAAAGTCAAGCCCGCAGATTTATTATTCCGACTCGCGCTATCGATCATTTCACCCACTGCAGCAGCCCAATGTGAATTAAAAACCGTGTTTCCGGCCACCGTTATCGGTACTTCCTCGTCAACAATATCATTGTATGCATCACCTTCAGATTTATGCACCAAACTTTTAATAAATCTTAAGTTGCCCGTCGGTAAATTTGGTACGGTCGTATTATCCAAAACCATCTCTCCTAAATGGCCGTCCCACCGCCAGTCGATTGGGTTTGCCTGTCCATTTCTAAAAATCATATAAGCTACTTCATCGCCATTGGGCCACACTTTTACCGCCGGTTGTGTTCCCATTACCCCGTACCCTTCAGTTTGGGTACTGATTAAATCTTCTGTACTGCCATATCCGACTGCGGGAATAAATTTTTCCGTCCCGGTACTCAAATCCAGAGCAAATAAGTTCTTATATTGCGGATTGTCTCTGAGCCAATTTTGGTTCACGGTTTGATCACTTGGAAAACTGGTAGTTGTCCCGGGATGGATCAACATGTAATCGGGGGGTAGCTGCATTCTTAACAACACCACTTCATGATTATCGGCAATTACCGGCCAGCCATTCTCAAATTGTGTACCTACCGGCGTTCCATTTATCGTCGTAGCTACTGACCTAAACGGATCACCCGGACTATTAACTGTCGGCTTCACGCGCCATTTAACTCCTCCGGTACTACTGTTTACTGCATGCACAAACAAATCATCGGTGGCAAAAATAACTACATCAAATTTAGCCGAATAACTGGGAAGTGTTGCCACCGTTGCATTAGCCGCATATGCGTTCGCCCATGCTGATGTCATCGTCGTCGTGTTGACTTTGTACAAATGCCCATCATCAGTAACAGCAAAGACAAATTGTCCCACCAGTAAAATTGCCTTACTAATGGGGTTTTGGGCATTAAATGTCACAAACGTCCCGTCGAGTACATTTATTTTATACACCAGTCCATTTGCTCCACCCGCATAAACAAAACCCGCATCATATGCCGGTGCGCCGTTAAAAGCCGTCGCCGTAGTATTCCAGACTGGTACACCTGTAGATTTTGTCAAAGCATACAACCCGTGATTGCCGGCCGGAACAAAAATATAGTTTCCCCCGGTCACCGTCCGGGCTTCCTTGGGCGCGTTGTACACATGATTTCCAGTGCCGCCGTTGCCATCTGCACCGTTCCACGACCACAAAAATTTCCAATTTATAGAACTTCCCAAACCCGGATCATCTGCAGTATATCCGCTCCGCTGGGCATTACCCGCGTCTTGGCTCCAGTCAGAGGCAAAAACTTGTGCTGTTTGAAAAAGATATATGACCAACGTGATAAATAAAATAGATTTACACCTGTATTTATTCATAATGTGACATAAGTAAATGTATAATAGTTTAAATTAGCTTGCAATAGAGGATAAATCGCAGCTTATAAAAAATTAAGGATCGACACTTATCACCTCACCGCATGTCCTTAGCTAGGTATTAGTATAGGTGTAAAGCTAATCCACCCTAAGGGTGTGAAGTGTCATTCCCGAATTATACTAAAAAAACGAGTTTATATATTCTTCTATCCATGTATACCCGCTGGGAGCTAAATTGTTTCTATCAGCCGGATTATTTTTATCCAGTCCCACATTCGTCTCCCAAGCATCTGGCATCCCATCATGATCAGTGTCAAGCGGAGCTGTTCCCGTGGCATATGCCGGAAAACCATTAAATACATCGCGCCTATCGGTTGGCTCGTCGCACGTTATAATGCAATCAATAATAATACCTGTCCCATTTCTGACACTATCTACCACATAATTATCCACCATGTCTCTTTTGGGAGCCAGCGCTCCCGCCTTCGACAGCACTAAATTGTAAGCCGTATCCGCAGTCTCGGCAATTACTTGTCCGGATGAAAATGCCGGGCTAAACACCTGGTAACGCATAGTATTACTGACTCCATCCATCACCCGATCAGTCCCAATAAACGTCCCATCGCGTTCATAAAACTTATTACCCGACACATAAATTTTGCTTCCAGCCCCCAGTCCATCAGAAATTTCTATGGCGTTCCTTGTCACGGATGACGAATTTACTCCTCTTTTTATCGTATTTCCAATCGCGTTGGCCAGTGACGGCAACCCCGACAAATTCGAATCCGTAAACTTAATTGGATAAATTCCGCCGCCAAAATTATAAGTCACGTTGTTAATTATCTCTGTACTCGTATCTCCAAATATCCCTGGCGACCGGTCAGCGTCGTGTGCAATCAGATTATGATGCACCGAAACATTCTTAGAGTGATCTCCAATCAATAGTCCCATACTATGAGGGTCAAACACTCCTGGCGGCTTACCTTCATCCACATGAATGCTGTCATACAAACCTTCTGAAGTAATATTCCAGGAAAAAGTCACATCGTGCACTTTACTGTTCCAGGTCGAGATATTTTCATCCAGTCCCCAGGAAATCGAGTTATGATCTACTACCACGTTATACACCTCCACCGACCCCTCTCCCGATACAGTCACCCCGTCCCGCGAAGTACTTGGACTGCCAGTCGGATCATCCCCTGGCCGCAATCTCAGCCCCCTGACAATTACATCATGGGTGGCAATCCGTAAATAAGATTTTCGAATTACGACTCCATCTCCCGGTGCAGTTTGTCCGGCAATAGTTATATACGGGTTATTTATTTTAAGCTCACTTGCCGCGTCAATATATCCCCCCGTCCTAAATACTACTAGCCGCGGTCCCACAGCTGCGATCGCCGCCCGCAAACTCCCCGCTCCCGTATCGTTTAAATTTGTCACTTCAATTACTTGGCCTCCCCTTCCACCAACCGTATCCGTCCCAAAGCCCGCCGCTCCCGGAAATGCTTTAATTGGCACACTCGGTAATTTTGGCGAGAAAATATCCAGTGTATTTATTTTACCATCATGATTCACATCTATCGCTGGCACATTTTCTCCATATCTAAGTATCGCAGCTTTAATATCATAATTATTTACGGCCAGTACCGGGCCTACCCACAAAAATCCGCTTGTTACCAAAAAAATTATTTTTCTTCTCATATCCTACCTCCCAACACCACCCTTTCACTTTCCTTGCTGCTATGTACTAGTAAAAACATGATATTCATCAGTTGTCTCTCGGCAGAAACCACAATCACATGAATATCCAAACTGTCTTTCATAGGTTTAGCCTATCAAATTTAAAGAACTACCTAAGATCTGTGTCATCCACAGTATTCCCGTTCGTTGGGTATTGCCCGCGTCTTGGCTCCAGTCAGCAGCAAACACATGCGATGTTTGAAAAAGAGATACAACGAACGTGATAAATAAAAGAGATTTCCGCAGAAATTTATTCATAATGTCACATAAGTAAATGTATAACACTTTATATAAGCCTGCAATAGGGGATAAATGCGAGTTTATAAACGTAATAGGGAACGAAAAATGAGGGTAAAATATTTCGTGATATAATTGCGGTATATGGGAATGACTGATGTGCAACTGACCATTAAAAACCCGCAAAATCCTAAAAGTAGCTACATAGGTACATTTTTAGTTGATAGCGGAGCAACGTATACTGTGGTGCCGGAATCAGTACTCAAAAGATTGGGGATAAAGCCGGATCGTGAAGAAACATTTGTTTTAGCAGATGGCAAATCAATTAAGAGAAAAGTGGGTAGTGCGTTGTATGAATATCAAGGGATCAAGAGCGCCGCGCCTGTCCTGTTTGGGGAAAAGCATGACAGCAACCTACTTGGCGTATTTACTCTTGAAGCTCTTGGGTTGACGCTTGATCCGCTTAAACGGCAGCTCTATAAGGCACTGCTTCGGTTATAGCTCGCTTTTGTTACGTATTAGAATTGGTGTAAAGTTAAAACACAAAATAGTGAAGGTATAAATTATGCCAAAAAGGCCACTCTATATCAATATCTTAAATATTTTTCTTATCGCTGGTTACCCATATATCTTATATTACCTTTTCTTTCCACTTATCAAATACAAAATTAGTCAAGAAATCTTTATATTTACCTTAATCTCGAGCATGATTTACTTTATATGTTACTTAGGCTTGTGGTACAGAAATCCTGGAGTTTTCCGATTTTTTTAACAACATTTATCGCAAAACAGCTGTTTTATATCGTGATCGGCAAATGGAATGTTTATGTTCTAGGTGGATTATTAAATTTGTTTATTGTAAAGATAATTGCAAGTAACAATAAAACAGTTTCTTCACAATAATTGTAAATGCAAATACCAAGAATGCATCAGCTGTAAATAGAAACTCTTTATCATCTTCACAATTAGTGGTTATAACGGTAGTTTTTGCCGGTTTAAGTGTGATACTAGGAGATGGACTGCTAGCATTATTTTGGTTAATCGCATTGATCACCTTTGGTTTAACAATTACAACTTTTATTAGAGAAAAAATTGTAAGTAAAAGAAAGTAACTTGAGAATAGGTGTAAAGCTAATCCACCCTAAGGGTGTATTTACTTCACCGTCACGCTTTTGGCCAGGTTCCTGGGCATATCGGGGTCGAGGTTTTTTTCGAGAGCCAGAAAATAGGCAAGCAATTGACCCACCACAATATTGGGAATTATCGTAGCTTCCTCGGCATCCTGAACTTCTAAATACTCATCAAAAATTTCATGAGACTTGTGCGAGATGCCAATTATGTTGCCGCCTCTGGCTTTCATTTCCATGGCTCCGGCTAAATTTGCCCCATACGTTTCATCATTTGGAACATATGCGATACACGGCGTACCTTTTTCGATCAAAGCGATCACGCCATGTTTGAGTTCACCCGCCGCGAAGCCTTCGGCATGAATGTAGGATATTTCTTTAATTTTTAAGGCAGTTTCAAGGGCTGTTGGGTATGAAAGACCGCGGCCGATAATATATATATGATGCGCATTTTTAAGCTGGTGGGCAATATTTTTTATGTTATTCACATTATTAAATAATTTTTGAATTGAGGTTACTGATTGAATGAGGATTTTTTGCCCTATTTTTTTATTATCGCTCAGAGTGTATGCAAGCAACACCAACTGCGCCAGTGTTGCAGTTACTGCTTTGGTTGAAGCCACGGCTTTTTCTATTCCGGCACCTATGAGTAACTGATAGTGTGATTCTCGGTAGAGTGTTGAACCTAAGACGTTAAGCAGTGCTCCGATTTGGGCACCACTATTTTTGGCCGCTTTTATAGCTTCGAGGGTGTCCATGGTTTCTCCTGATTGCGATAGGGCAATTACCAAACTTTTTGCGGTTAAAAAGTCTAAATGATAGGCAAATTCACTGGCTGGAGCCCAGTTGATATGTTTATTAGCAATTTTTGAAAACAAATATGTGCCTGCCAAACTTACATAAGCACTACTTCCGCAACCCACCAGGTAAGTTCCATACGATTTTTTAATCCTATCAGCAAGTTGGTCAGTTGAAATTGAAGACTGGTTAACGAGCGTATTTATGATTTCTGGTTGCTCATGTATTTCTTTGAGCATAAAGTAAGAAAATTTACCCCGGGATGCATCAGTTTTTTTCCAGTCAAGTCTTTGAGGTTGTATTTTTTTGAATTTTCCGTTTGCTGCGTCATATATATTGACTTCACTCATTGTCACTACTGCCATTTCATCATCTTTAAGAAAGTAAACATCGTGGGTAAGGGGGAGTAAAGCTGGGGCATCACTGGCAATAAAATTCTCCTGCTCGCCAAATCCGATGACGAGTGGTGAGCCGTTGCGGATGGCAATTAACTCTTGATTATGGGCGTTTAGGGCAATAAATGCGTTGAGCCCGGTCATTTGTTTAAAACTCATTCGTACGCTTAGGGCAAATTCGTGTGTTTTTGATAATTCTTCGATTAGGTGTGTGGCTACTTCAGTATCTGTTTCGGAAATAAACTTGTGGTTACTCTTAATCAATTCCTTTTTTAACTGCGCATAATTTTCAATGATGCCGTTATGTATGAGAGCAATTGATTGCAAACAGTCGGTGTGGGGGTGGGCATTCATTTCGGTTACGCCGCCGTGAGTGGCCCAGCGGGTGTGGCCGATAGCAATATTTCCGGGCGGCAAATCGGAAACTGAAGCAGTACCAATTTTACCTATCCTTTTTTTCACCACTACTTTAGAATTCGTAATTGGTACAACTGCTACTCCCCACGAGTCATACCCGCGGTACTCCAGTGACTTAATGCCTGCAAATACAATTTGGGCTGCTGTAGATTTTTTACCAATATAGCCAAAAATTCCACACATATTATAAATTACTAATTATTAATTTTAACTCAATCTTTTCTCTTAAGGGAAATACTATCCGACAATTGACGCTTTTGTCAAATTGCAGACAAACTAGTAAGATGATAAAACCTGACTAATTATTAATAATATATTATGAATCAACTTTTTAAATCTGTAAAAATTCTCATCTGGGATATTGACGGCACGCTCTACAAAATGCTGCCGGAAATAAAAGCCCTCTATCGCGAACGGGAATATCAGGTGATCATGGCCCACCTGGGGTGGCCGCGGGAAAAAGCGGTCGCCAAGTTTCTCAAGATGTATCCGAAACTTATTAGCGGAACCAAAACAGTATCAGTAATCACCGGGATCCCAACTAAAGATGTAGCGATCGAAGCAGAGACATTAATGACGCGCGAAAAATACTTAAAATCCGATGTTAGACTTATTCAGTTGTTTGAACAGTTGCATAAATTTACTCATTACTTACTGGTAAATGGAATTCAATCCGTAACCCAAAAAACGCTGAAAATTTTAGGCTTAAATCCGCAAATTTTTCAGGAAATAGTTACTTCCGAAATAGTTGGCGAAAATAAACCAAATCCTGCCGGCTTTCAATACATACTCGATAAAACGAAGCTTCCACCAAAATCTCATTTGATGATCGGCGATCGGGAAGAGGTGGATTTGGTGCCGGCCAGACAGCTGGGTATGAAAACGTGCCTTGTTTGGTCCGAGAAAAAATCAAATATTGCTGATGTGACGATCAAAACTGTATATGAAATCGCCGACTTTTTGGGTTTTTAATAAGTTTAGAATATGGAAAATTCCGCATATTCAGATGTTCACATCTCAGAAAATTTTTTTAAAGAACCTTTGATATCAGAGCAACAACAAGCGGTAATGCAAAAAATAGCCGATATTTATAAAGTTCATGGAACTGTGCATCCGTTGTTAGTTCCACCCGAAACTAATTTACAAGGAAAAGGGAACTTGCTAAGTACACGTATCCCTAAAATGCAGCAAATTCGGCAAAATATCTTGGATTATGCTCAAACCCAAGAGGGTGGTGGGTCAGATGGTGATTTTGCCTTACATGCCCAGATTGGACTTATGATTGGACCTACTTTAGATCAAATATTGCTTTCACAATTTAATGATCCGGACAGGACTAACAAATCTTGGATGGAAATAGACGAACTAAATACTCAAAAACTACAACAAAAGGTACAGAGTTTACTGGATGAACAAACGGGTCGTTATCAAATTTTTTTAGACAGATATCCAGATTTTCGTGCTGCGCTTCGACTGCTGACCGGAGATATTTTAACCGAAAAAAACCCCAAAAAATTAGATGAACTGGTTAAAAATTTCGAAATGTGTGCTATCCGGGAAACTCAATCTGGTATGTCTTTTGTGACATTGTTGGGTATGTCAGAGAGTTGGACACTTGAATCAGATAGTGGGCAACTTCCACATTATCGGCTACTTGAACCAAATCTGCGTATAATCATGTTGCTTGAACCCAAGAGAAAACTTCAACTTGAAGATTTATATCAGAATTTATATAAATTGGTAGCCAATTATTACCAAAGTCCGAAAACAGACGATGGGGAAACATCAGCACCGGCTTTAGTGGCTGAAATTGCAGTAGTAAGTGCTGGAACTGAAGTATTGAGTCAGAGCGTCGGTGAAGCTTTTGATAGCAATGGTCTTGTTTTTCTCATCAATCAAATTAAAAATCGCGCATCGCTTGAAAAGGTCTACGAAGAAATTGAACATAGAGGTAAATTTCCCGATTATTCTTTGCACTTATTAAGTATCATTTTATTAGCGCATGAAGCTGGACATAAAAGTCGACAAGTTAAAGTGGCGGGTTTGGAAGAATTGGTTCCAGATATGACAACGTTGTTGGCAGGGATTGATTATATTAAAGCAAGCGGGCCAAAAGAGATGCAAGAAGAATTGCTTGAGAATTTTATTCTCCATTCTCTGGGTGAATTTATATTTCAAACCCAGGACAATGATGCAGAATATCGCCGATCTTCATACTACATATTAAATACATTAATGGAGCAGGGAGTTCTAGTATATACGGATCCTCATTATGCTTTAGATTTATCGAAGTTGGACTCTTTTCATTTAAAAGTCCAAAAAGATCATGCAGCCTTGCTTAGGGAAGACGATTTAGCTGAAAATACTCCCAGAACATTAGCTGAGCAATTTCTTAGACTGAAGCTTGGTGATCAGATAAAACCATTGGTAGATAGGGTGATGCGTGGCATTGAGTTAAAATAAGCATGGCTTAGGTTGTAAAACTTCAATTATAGACCTATAATTAAAACTATCTACATTTATTGGATATAAGATTGTTCCCATTATTTTCTATAACTTATGATATCAGTTGCTGAAACGTCACCAGCTTATTTTCGAGCTTCGGGTTTACGTCCAGATATCGCTATTGTACCTGGAACTTTTTTAGCCCGTGCAGCTCAAATATTTACTCCCCAGGATGTTGTAAGACTACTTACACAAGGAAAAATACCTGATAAATACTTTATTGAAGACGCACAGGTCGAATCTCACTTGCAATTTTGTGAAACGTTATCAAACGTCATTAACGAATATTTAATGGGATTACCTGAATGTGTAGATTTGGCAAAGGTTATTGAACAAAGCTTAGATCATGGATGGAATCACTTTCGAAGAGTAGAAAAACATTATAAAACGATAAATGCTAAAGATCGTGCTCTTCGAGCCGATACAGATTATCTGTACTATGCTTTTAGTGCATTTTCTTCTATTCGAATACATGACCTCATTGAAGTGTATACAGGTGTCAAAGAAGGTCATGACGGTGCAGCTGCGCTATTCGCTTATGGATTTTTGAATACGTTCTATCCTCATATAGTTGACCTTACACAAAGTAGAGATAATTCTCAACCCATTCCAAAACAAGATTGGGATAATTTGTCTGTGGGGACTGCTTTTATCTGTTTACATCACTCGAAACCGGAAAAAATACCAGAAGCTAAACAATTGTTAGCTACAGGATTGTTTAATCCTCAGGATATTCTTAACGAGGTGAAAAGAATGGCCGTCAAACAAAATAAAACTATTTATGAATTTTTCCCGCCTTATGGGTTAATAAAAGATTTTATTACTCAGATCGAAGAAGGCCAGATAACGAGTCCACCTATACTTGAAGATCACTTGCTCGGATTAATAAAACAAACTCGAGTCATGGCAGCAGCAGATAAGCTAGATGGTACTTTTCCAACTACTTTAGCAGCTACTCGCACTATTTTAACTCGTCCTGATAGAGCCTTTTATCTGAGAATTCCAGAAAAACTAACGCTTGAACAAGAGTTGCAATCTCGGATTGCTGACGGAGGAAGTCATGAATCGGCGTGTGATTTAAACCGTGTTCTTTTTGAACTAACTCGCACCAAAACATTTGATAATTTAAGTGGTTCGGTATCTTATTTGTTTCGTGTGGGTTTAGAGGCACGATCACAATATTTTTTACAGACCATACCTGCATTTCTTGAAGGTAATCTACAGCCATATTTAAGCGGTTATGATGAACACGAACACAAGAGTATTGGAGCCTTACTTTTGAAAGTGGGGGTTGATAGTTCGCAAATTAATAATGTTTTACAAATAGAAGATCCAACACAAAGACATAAAGTTGTACGATTGTTATTAAAGCAAAATTTTTATGATGGAAAAATGCTTGACGAAATTTTGTATATCATAAATGGAGAAAAAGCCATGGTTGAGTCAGCGCTTCAAAATAAGTTTTCTCAATTGCAGGTATTACTGTTGTCTCAAGATGAAAAAAGTCGAATAATAAATTTACTTGAAGCAGCTGTACACATGCAACGAAGTTCAATATATTTTTTTGCGGGACCAACGGAAATTCCTGATCAATACAACGGATATTATTGGGTAGATACAAAAAGATGGCAATTAAAATAAGTAATTTTATTTTTTGAAATTGCCATTGTTCTCTTACTTCTATTTTGTTATTATCTCTCTTATGAAACGCGGATTTTTTATTACATTTGAAGGCAGCGAGGGAGCGGGAAAGTCAATTCAAGTAGAAATCCTGGCCAGTCATCTGCATGAGGAAGGTTATGACGCAAAAGTGACGCGTGAACCGGGTGGCACGAGAATTGGCGAGCAAATTCGCGCGATTACTCACAGTCAGGAAAATGTAGATTTGGAAGCTACAGCCGAAGCCTACCTTATGGCGGCAGCCCGGGCCCAGCATGTAGAGGAAGTTATATCGCCCAGTCTGCAAGCCGGCAAAATCGTCGTCTGCGACCGGTTCGTTGATTCAAGCATCGCCTATCAAGGATACGGACGAAAATTGGGTCCGGAAAAAATTGCCCAGCTTAATGAATTGGCAGTCAATGGAGCGATGCCCGACTTGACAATTTTACTGAACGTATCGTATGAATTGGGGTTTAAACGCCGGTACAAATCATTAAAACCCAAAGATCGGCTTGATCTCCAACAAAAAGAATTTTATGAACGGGTTCGGGAAGGATATTTAGAATTGGCTAAACTTCATAAAGGACGCTTTGTAGTTATAGATGCGGGTAAAACCATTGAGCGCGTGTCTATCCAAATTTGGGATACAGTAAGAGGGTGTCTGAAAAATTTTTCTCCGAAATAAAATAATTTCGTTTGCGATATGATTTTGATCATCGATTTTGGTTCCCAAACAGCACACCTTATCGGCAGACGCATCAGAGATTTTGGAATTGAAGTCAAACTTGTAGAGCCGGAAGTTGCATTTGAGGCAATTGAACAACACAAACCTCGGGGAATAATACTATCTGGAGGTCCAGTATCCGTTTATGCACCAGGTTCTGTGACAGTTGACCCACGTATTTTTACTTTTAAAATCCCCATTCTAGGTATTTGCTATGGTATGCAGTTAACGGGTTATTTGCTCAAAGGCGAAGTTAATTTGGGAAAGGTGAGAGAATATGGACCGGCGCTATTGCATGTTGAGGGCAGCTCGCCTTTATTCTCGGATCTTTCAGGCAAGCCATTTCAAGTCTGGATGAATCATGGTGACAAAGTCACCAAAACCCCGCTTGGTTTTGAAGTAATAGGTTCAACGACTGATGTAGCTATTGCCGCGATGCAAAACATCAAAAAACAAATCTTCTGCATTATGTTCCATCCTGAGGTGGAACATACGGAATACGGCAGTTTATTACTGCGTAATTTTGTGCACAGTATTTGCGGTCTTCCCATAAAAAAGCGTATGCTTACTGTCAGTAAAATTGTCGCTCAACTTAAATCTGAGATTGGAGACGCGCGTTGTCTTTGTGCTGTTTCCGGCGGAGTGGATTCATCCGTTGCCGCAGCGCTAGTGGCAAAAGCAGTCGGAAAACAACTGGTTCCGGTTTACATTGAAAGTGGGTTGATGCGCCCTGGAACAAGAGAGCAAGTTATCGAACTTTTTCGCAAACAATTTCGGATTGAACCGGTGATTATAAATGCCGAAAAAGAATTTTTAAAAATCTTAAAAAATGTGACTGATCCGGAAACGAAGCGTAAAAAAATTGGCGCTCTATATATCGAATTATTTCAACAAGAAGCCAAGAAACAAAAAGGCTTAGAAGTGTTGGTTCAAGGCACGATCTTTTCTGACGTTATCGAAAGCAAGGGGAGTAAACACGCGGACAAAATTAAATCGCATCACAATGTTGGGGGATTACCTGAGCGATTAGGTTTTCGACTGGTTGAGCCGTTGCGCCATTTTTACAAAGACGAAGTGCGCAAGATCGGTAAACTGCTTAATCTTCCCCGTCATATAATTCACAAACAGGTGTTCCCCGGTCCGGGGTTTGCGATACGGATTGTGGGTGAAGTGACACAGGAGCGTTTGAGCAGGATAAAACAGGCAGATAATATAGTATTAGCCGAAATGGAAAAATCCGGATGGCTCAAAAAAGTTTACATGTCATTTGCGATCATGACCAATACTGTTTCAACTGCAGTCAAAGGCGACGGCAGGTTTTATGGTGAAGTAGTGGCACTAAGAATCATACAGTCAACAGACGTGATGACGACTACCTGGGCGCGATTGCCTTATGCCGTACTCCAGAAAATCTCATCGCGAATAGTAAATGAAGTGATGGGAGTTTCGCGTGTTGTTTACGACATTACCACCAAACCCCCGGCAACTATGGAATGGGAGTAGTTGAAAATTTTTCTCCCTTTCGCGAAACAATAGGTCGTCTACAGATTTATTATTTGACCAAGCTTTACTTCTTGCATACCTTCAATAATTTTTGTACTATTTCAACATATGATCTGATAACATTCTTCTTCACTTCCTGAGATTACCTATCTGCCCACCGTATTATTTTATATACGCAAAAGGAGATTATCATGACAAAATTATTAAAAATCGATACGCATATCGCAAAACTAATCAAATTGGAAACAGATAGACAAAAGGATGTATTGGAAATGATTCCGTCGGAGAATTATGCTTCCACAGCAGTGCGGGAAGCAGTTGGGTCAATTTTAACCAATAAATATTCTGAAGGTTATGCCAGTCGTCGATATTATCAGGGCAATCGTTATGTCGATGAAATTGAACTCATTGCCGTCGAGCGGGCGAAAAAACTTTTTGGTACACCACATGCCAATGTCCAGCCGTATTCAGGATCACCAGCCAATTCCGCGGTATATTTTGCACTGCTTGCCCCGGGTGCCAAAATCATGGGGCTTAAGCTGAGTGCCGGTGGACACCTAACTCATGGGCATCCGGATGTCACTTTTTCCGGCCATTACTACAAAACGGTTCAATACAACGTTGAGCCGAATGGCATCATTGATATGAATAAGGCCGAAACTCAAGCCAAATCAGAAAAGCCCGACATGATTGTGGTGGGTACGACTGCATATCCAAGAAATCTTGACTGGAAAAGATGGCGCAAAATTGCTGACCAGACAGGTAGTTTGGTTTTAGCAGATATTTCCCATATTGCCGGTCTTATTTCAGCTGGAGTATTAGAATCTCCCGTGCCTTACGTCGATGTTGTGATGTTTACGACGCATAAAACGATGCGGGGTCCGCGAGGCGCAGTGATACTGGTGACAGAGAAAGGATTTAAACGCGATCCTGACATGGGGAAAAAAATTGACAAAGCGATTTTTCCCGGACTTCAAGGAGGACCGCATGACAATGTGACGGCTGGCATAGCCGTATGTTTTAAAGAAGCTGAGACAGCGGCGTTTCGAAATTATGCCAAGCAAGTATTGGTGAATGCTAAGTTGCTGTCAGATGTTCTGCAAAAGGAAGGACTTACAATTACTACAGGGGGGACTGACAATCATTTAATGGTTATAGATTTACGTCCGCAAAAAGTGATCGGAAATATAGTAGCTGAAGCCCTGGAAGTGGCTAATATTGTTGTTAATTACAATACAGTACCCCATGATTCGAATCCGCCAATGTATCCGTCAGGAATCCGATTGGGGACACCGGCAATAACCACAAGAGGGATGAAAGAGCGGGAAATGAAAAAAATAGGTAAGTGGATAAGTTTAGTGATACAGGAAGTGGTCCATTACCGTTTACCCGAGGCGAAAGAGGAACGCAATAAATTTGTAAAAAATGTCAACGGCGAGGTATGGAAAAATAAAAAACTCTTGGGGTTGGGTAAAGAAGTTAGAACTTTTGCCCGGAAATTTCCCTTGCCGTAAGGGTTTTTTATTAGTAGCGTTCTTTATTTGGTGGTCGACCCCTTTGGTACGCCTGCCATATATTATTTTCCTTTGGTTCCTGAAGTTCTAGATCGCGCAAAAAAATATCCATTTCTCTTACAGCAAATATTTGGGCTGTTTCAACCGTTGTAATAAACAGCTTATAAAATTGCGGATACATTATACTAAATTCGGATAGAGCTTTTTCCCTACTTATTAATGATCGGTCTTCAATTTCCTTGATAATTAGAGTTGCTGTTTGAAACACAGATATATGTTCCTGATGATTGAAAAAGAAATAATTAAAATAAAACTCAATTAATGCAGCGGAGGCGTCTTCGGGAGTTGGATCTTTTGTAAATATACCCCGGTAATAAAACGGAATATCTTCTTGCTTAATGGTTGATCTAGCAAAAGTTAGATCTTTTAATCGGTTTGTGAACGTATTTTTTGCAGCTTCAAATCCCATAATTTTATGCTTAACTACTAGTGAATTTAGCGTATATTATATTTATTCACGCTCCTTAGCAAAAAACTTCGTACCTGGATTTTACTCCCGAATTCATCGGGATCGGAAAAACTAAATATAATTCCTATAGAAATATCGTGACTTAAGCTAATCCAAATTCGGATGGTTGTAATTTCATTAATTTCGTATATAATACAGCTATTACTCACACTCGAAGAGTATCTTCTGTGATTTACCGGTTGGTAATCATTAATTGAGTGGCGGCATCCGCCTTCGCGTAAAGGGTCGGCGGACAAAGAAGAAGATACGCTAAGGCTTTGTAAGCACCGGCGTATCGGTGCTTTATTTATTTTATGCAGGATATTACCTTAAAAGAGTTACTTGAAGCCGGTTGTCATTTTGGACACAAAGCAGATCGCTGGCATCCTAAGGCCACGGCATTTATTTATCAGGAACGCGGCGGTATCCATATCATTGACCTGGCAAAAACCCGCAAAGGTTTACTAGACGGGGCAGAATTTATTAAACAAACCGTGGTCAATGGAGGTGAAGTTTTGTTTACTGGAACCAAACGTCAGGCCGGAGCAATTCTAAAAGATGAGGCATCACGAGTCGGTGCTCCATACATCAATCGCCGCTGGATAGGTGGACTTCTAACGAATTGGGAACAGGTGCACAAAAATTTGGAGAAAATTCGTAAATTGGCTCAGGAAGAGAAAGATGAGACCTGGAAACAGTATCCCAAACACGAGCGTGTTAAATTATCCGGTTATTTGTCGCGACTGCGTCAATTTTACGGTGGAATTGAAAATCTTACCGAACCCCCCAAAGTCGTATTTATTGTCGATGTGCATCGTGAAAAAGTGGCAGTTCGCGAATGTCAAAAAATGGCGACGCCCATAGTGGGGATTGTTGATACCAATTCCGACCCGACTGGAATAAATTATGTAATTCCGGCAAATGATGACGCAGTTGGCTCAATCGAAATTATAATTAAATATCTGGCTCAGGCGTATCTGGAAGGTCGGGATGCTCGTAATAAGCTAAAAGTTGAAACCGAGGCAAAACTGGCAAAAGACGCAGCTAAATCCAGGACAGAGCCTGTAACAGAATCGAAGGCAGTTGCGGAAAAAACTCAAAAAAATATTGAACAAAAAGTGGATGAAAAGATAAAAGTGGATCAGAAAAAAAGTATAAAAGCAATCGGAAAAGAAAACACGCAAAATATGAAATCGAGCGGTGATTCAAATAATCTTGAAAATACTGAAAATAAGTCGAAGAAAAAACGCGGTAGACCGAAGAAAGATAAAAGTATTTAGATATTATCCTATAGGAATTAATAACAATAATTAAGTGCTAAGTGCCAACTTCTAAACACTCATAACATGGATATTACAAAAATTAAACAATTAAGAGAAGAAACTGGCGCAGGGATTGCTGATTGCCGTGAAGCACTTGCGAAAACATCAGGTGATCTTCGTAGAGCAGAAAAATACCTCAAAGAAAAGGGTATTGAAAAAGCTGCCAACAAAGCCGATCGGACAGCTTCAGCTGGAATTGTAGAATCTTATATTCACTTAGGGGGGAAAATAGGAGTTCTCGTTGAAGTCAATTGTGAGACAGATTTCGTTGCCAAAACTGATGAATTTAAACACGTGGCTCATGAAGTCGCGATGCAGATTTCAGCGATGAATCCCAATACCGTTGCTGAATTACTTAAACAAACGTACATTCGTGATCCTCAATTAACCATTGAAGTTCTTATAAAATCCGTCATAGCAAAACTTGGGGAAAATATCAAAGTCAAAAGATTTTCCCGGATTGCGTTGGGAGAATAATTAGAGGATAATCATCTAATACTTCAATCAACTAATCAAATAATCATCTCATAATTTATGACATAAGTTGATTTGAAAATTAGTTAATTAGAAGATTAGTTGATTCTAAAGATGGAAGATCAATTTACACATGATATAAATACCCGAATGCAAAAATGCATCGAAGTGACAAAACAGGATTTGGGTACTGTTAGAACCGGTCGAGCTACATCAGCTCTTGTTGAACACATTGATATAGCAGCCTATGGAGGCAGTCAACATCTTAAGGTCCGAGAACTCGCAACGATCACAGCCGCAGATGCCCAAAGTTTAACCATCCATCCATTTGACCAAACAACCCAAGAAGATATTATAAAAGGCATTCTTGAGGCTAACACTGGACTTAACCCTGTTTCTGATGGAGATATAATTCGAATTAAGATACCTCAATTATCCACGGAACGGCGGGGGGAGTATTTAAAATTAGCAAAGGCAAAATTAGAGGCAGGAAGAATCATGATCCGCCAAGTCCGACATGATGAAATGGCAAAGTTGAAACGTGCTTATGAGGTTAATGAAATCGGAGAAGACGAAAAAAAACGTAAGGAAAAACATATCCAGGATATGACTGATAAACATATAGAAGAACTTGATCAGTTAGGACGAACCAAAGAGCAGGAACTGATGCAGGTGTAGTTGTAAGCGAAGGGAAACTGCGAATAGGATTTAGTAAGCGAGACTAAGTTCTAAACTCTAAACTATAAATTCTAAAATCTAAGTTCTAAACGCTTGTTTAGTTTATGATACTTACTATCATAGTTTTCGCATTAATATTGAGTTTGCTTGTTTTTGTTCATGAATTGGGACATTTTTTAGTGGCTAAAAAAGTGGGGGTGAAGGTTGAAGAATTTGGCTTCGGATTACCCCCCCGGATTTGGGGTATACAAAAAGGCGAAACAATTTACTCAATTAATTGGCTGCCAATAGGCGGGTTTGTAAAACTTGCAGGTGAAGATATGGACGAACTGGAATCGGGAAAAAGCGGTTGGTCATATTCAGAAAAGACTGTAAAAACAAATTTGGACAGTATAGATACAAAACGGTTTTTCTGGGCACGGAGCAAAAAAGAGCGGAGCGCAATTCTTTTGGCTGGCGTGACGATGAATTTTGTATTAGCCATTGCGATCATTTCTTTTATTTTTACCCAGGGTGTATTCGTGCCGACAGATCGAATTCATGTGGAAAAAACGATAGCCAATGGACCGGCTTCAGCAGCAGGTTTGGAATCTGGTGATATTATTTTATCTTTTGGTGGGAAACTTATTAAAACAACAGAAGATTTAATCAAAACAACGCAAAAGTATGCCGGAGAGCCGGTGCTTATGGTAATTGAGCGGAAGGGAGTGCAATATAATTTCACGATTACTCCGCGTAAAGATCCTCCAAAAGAAGAAGGTCCTATGGGGGTAGTGATTTCGAATTTAGAAGAAAAAAAATATAAAATCTACGAAGCGCCATTTTTCGGAACGCTTGAAGCCTTAAAAATATCTGCGCTTATGATTGGGTCTTTGGGGGGAATGCTGTGGAGATTCGTGACATTTCAAAAAGTGGCATTGGAAGTAGCTGGACCCATCGGTATTGCTCAAGCTACCGGCCAAGCTATTAAACTAGGATTTATCGGAGTATTGGAATTGACTGGTCTGCTGTCTTTAAACCTGGCAATTATTAATATTTTACCGATTCCGGCTCTTGATGGCGGTAGATTATTATTTGTAATATTAGAAAAATTTTTAGGCCGACGGGTCAAGCCTGCTGCTGAGCGAGTAATGCATCAAATTGGTATGGTATTTTTACTCGGATTATTTGTACTGGTGACTATACATGATATTCTGCGTTTAATCCACAGTTAAAAACTAATCTCTTTTTTTCTGAGAAACGAAACTGGTACGTCAACGCGATGAGTTCTGGCAATTATTTCCCAAGGTTCTACATAGCCTTTTTTAATCTGTAGAATAAGCCATTCTTTATACTCGTGATAGTTAGTTGAACTATAAAAATCAACTCCCCATTTTTTCACCAGATTTAATTCATTAGGGAATGAAGTACCCATAATGCCCACTCGAGTTGACCGGTTTTTATTATGAATAGAATAAATAACTGACTCAAGAACACTATTAAATTCTTCAGATTGACCAAAACTGTTGTCAATAATCGTTACGTCGAATTTAAAATTCGAACGATTGATGAGTCTAAGTAATAGTATAAAATCTAGACAGGGTGCAACGTCCGCGTTTTGCAAATAATTTGGTGACGCAGGGTTTATAAGCATACCAGTTAACCTACCTAACCTAAATTGATTAGGGCTACAAAAAAGCAGATTAATCATAAAAGTAGCCTATTATAGCCCAAAACTGCAACTACTGATTATCCTAAACTAGAATAAGAGGCGGTTGGTGGAGTTCACGGACGGTTTTTATATTTTGGAAGGAAAATATATGGAATCTGATGATGATTTTTATCATGAGGAGTCCCTTGACCTGGATCATATCTGGCAAGCGTTTTTTTAAAGCATGTAGTACTATTATAAATAGGTAAAAAGAAGGAGATTTTTTATGAAATATTCACGTCTTTTTGGAAAAACAACTCGAGATACAGTGGATGGCTCTAAATTTGTGAGTCATCAACTGCTGACTCGTGGCGGATTTATCGCTGAGTCGTCGGCTGGTCGATATTTTTTCTTACCTCTTGGATGGAGAGTACACGAGAAAATAAAAAAAATTATTAAACAAGAGATGGATAAAACAGGTGCCCAGGAAATGATTTCACCAGTTTTACATCCTTTGGAACTGTGGAAAGAAACGAATAGAATTACTTCTGTTGGATTTGAGCTTATGACGATTAAAGATGGTCGAGGAGCAGCGTTTGCTCTTGGTGGAACTGCAGAAGAAATGTTCGTCGACGTGGTTCGAAAATTTCGTTTAAGTTACAAAGACTTACCCTTTAACATCTATCAGTTTTCTACGAAGTTCCGAGATGAAATGCGTTCCCGTGGAGGTTTGTTACGAGTTCGTGAATTTGTCATGAAAGATGCGTATTCATTTGACCGAAACGCAGATGAATTCAAAAGAGTTTATCAGGCGATGGCCCAGACGTACACCACTATATTCAGTCGGTTGGGATTGGAAACAAGTAAGGTTGAAGCTGACAATGGTTATATCGGCGGTGAGTATTGTCACGAATTCCAGGTTGAATCCGACATTGGCGAAGGTCACTATTTCACAGCAGAAGATAAAAGTTACATCGCACATGCGGATGTAGCGAGGTTTAAAAGAGATGATAAAAATGTGCATGAAGAGTTTAAGCCCTATACAGAAATTGATGCAGTGCGCGGTTCGACTATGGAAGATGGAGTTAAACTTCATGGGCTTCCTATGTGGCAACAAATCAAAGACTTCATGGTAGTTGACGAAACAAACCGCCTGATTCTTGCAGTAATACGGGGCGATTATGACGTCAACGAAATTAAACTAGCCCGACTGGTAGAAGCTCATCATTTGCGACATGCCACAGTGGAAGAAATCCACATGCTCGGTATTGAACCAGGATTTATTTCTCCCGTTGGTCTTAAAGGCAAAGTATTGATAGTAGGTGACACGTCTCTGCGAACCGTAAAAAATGCCTATGGTGGTGCAAACGCCAAACACCGGGATGCGTTAAATATGAATATCGACCGCGATTATACTCTGGATTTAGAAGGCGACATCGCTATGGCGAAGCCTGGGGTAATTGCCGAGAATGGACAACCTCTTGTAGAAAAGCACGGGATCGAAGTGGGTAACATTTTTCAACTGGGATATCATTACACCAACTTAATGAAAGATGCGACATTTATCGACGAAGATGGGAAAGCCAAGCCTTTCTACATGGGGTGTTATGGAATTGGTATCGGCCGGACTCTGGCAGCAGTCGTTGAAAAGCATCATGATGAGAAGGGAATTATCTGGCCTAAAGAAATTGCGCCGTTTCAAGTACATCTTATTTCATTGACTGGTGGCGAAATTAAAGCTCAAGAAGTATATCGATTGTTACAGGAAAAAGGAGTTGAGGTTTTGTGGGATGATCGGGACGAATCGGCAGGTGTTAAATTCGCTGATTGTGATCTAATTGGTGTACCGATCCGATTGGTCGTTTCAAAAAAGACGGGGGACAGGATTGAACTTAAGCTGCGTAGCATTAAGGAAAGTAGGTTGGTAGAAATAGATGAAATTTTTCACTTGATCTAGTAATATCTGAAAAATATATTTTTATCTGGTTTTGAATTTATAAATCAATAAAAGAATAGTTATGTTTAATCAATATTAGATATTTTTTTCATATATCAATATATTAAAATAAAATATGACACATGTATCAAAAAATCCTATTGAAAAAGACGTATACTATCAGATATTTTATAGTTTTAATTGGTTATTAACAAACCTGCAAAGTGAAGGTGAGATGAAATTATTTCTTTATGATTTTCTGACTAAAACTGAAAGAATCATGCTCGCCAAACGATTGGCAGTAGCGCTTTTAGTTTCACGAGGCTACGAAACAAAAATTATTACACAAGTTCTGCATGTGAGTACAGCGACTGTATATAGAGTGCACGAATGGGTAGAACATGGAGGTAAGGGATTAAGTATGGGATTTCAGAAACTAGCACGTCACGAAAAAATGCAAATTTTTTGGGAGAAGGTAGATAAATTTACAGATGATTATTTTTTTAGGCCCACAATTTTACCAAAACTCTCGCACTATAAATAATTATTTTCATATATTAATATATAAAAAAATTATTTGAAAAAGTTAGAAAAAATTTCCTAGGATATTTGGGAGAAAAAACAAAAAACTGCCTGGATCTTATCTTTGGGCAGTCTTTTGTTAAATTTTAAAATTTAAAGCCAACTAACTTTTATTTTCTTCGTCTGCTGCTGACTCCACTTCTATGACCTGTACTTTTACTTGCTTTTTTTCTATGTGCTGAAGCTGCCATATTTATTTTCACCCCCTTTTTTTTAAAAAATTTCTATATCTTTTAAGATTACATAATAAAATAGATGCCTGTCAATAACTATTTGCAAAGTGGTTTATTCCGCCTAAAATTCCAATATAACCACAATATATATCCGGACACAACGAGCGCGAGAATTAATACAATTTGCCAGGTTAGTCGGTCAAATAACTGAATAAACTCATCCACAAGTTTAAGTTGAGGAAATAAATCGACTAAATTTGGCGTATTAAACGATTGACTCATGTTTTTTTAATTTGCGAATTAATATGCCGAGTAACAGCATGTCTGAGTACATAAGTATAAATAATATTAACAGCGATTTTACAATTTCTATTAGGTTCAACGTTCGTGCAGCCCACCATAAGGAGGTGATGCCACCTTTAAGAAAAAGTATAGTTAGGGGAATGCTGACAAATATAAATAGCAGCGTGTTAAATAAAATTCCGGCCACATAAAATATACCGTAAGTCAAAAACTGGCGACGTTCTTTGTGAGTAAAATAACGCAGGTCATTTGCCTCTGAAAAAAATTTCATTTGAAAAATGGTCCGTAAAAAGAAGCGTTTTAGCCATACAATACCTGGATTATGCCAATGACTGATGCGCAACGAGAGAAAATGTTTGGTATCGATGTACAGATTATCCTGACTCCAATAAGCACAGAGAATGTTGTACAAATCAGTTTCTAAAAAAGCACTAAATTGCCAGACAATACCCATGATTTCAATGAGTACGATCACTGGAAGTAAATTTCCGATAAATCCCAATTGAAAATTGAACAGTTGGGAAATTTGGTACACCCACATAATCGTTGCGATAATAAATAAATCAGTGTACATCCCAGCCCCATATACAAAATAACGGTACACTTTGGGAATAAGCGCCAAATGATATTGATCAGTTTCCGCAACTAAATCCAAGTATCGGTTATCAATACGCATGCGCGCTTCGCCTCCAACTGCTTTGGTTACGAAAAAATGTGCAAATTCGTGAATTAATAAAACGGCTATTGCGATAATTTCAGAGAATAGTAAGACATAAAAATAATCGTTGGTCCAAAAGAAATCGTTATAAGTGGGTAAATAATGAGGATGACTGAGTGTCAAATAAATTCCTGATACTATAAAAATATAGGTTATGAATAGCAGCGGTTTATTAAGAATCCAGCTAAACCAGTGCCTGTCGATGCCGGTAAGCCAGGGTTTGATTTTAGGATGTGTATCTTCAATAGGATAGTTGTCTATAGACTCAATATATCCTGCATCCAGACATAATCTAGCAATGTCCAAAACATTTCCCTGCTTTAAATGCAATTGTGTCGCCACAGTTTCAACACTTTTTTCCTTTTCGAGTGATCGAATGACACTTATAGCCTCACTATTTGCAGAAAGACTTTGGTCAGTATCCCATCTAACCACCGCATACTCGTTAAATTCATTGGGATGCGACGCATATCGTAATTTATAAAATTTGAGTCGTGATGTTACGTTAAGCATTGGTATTTCCATATTATTGAACTGTACTCATTGGTATACCGGGAATTACGTTTGTGTTTACGGGTATTTGCAGGTTTGTATTACTTAAGGTATTTCCGATCGGTTCTAGTTTTCCTTTTAAATGCACAGATAAAAATGCTTCTACTGCCCCGTAGTACGCCATTTGATTTTCGTCGTTGCTGATGAAATGACCTTCTTCGGGAAACACGAGGTACGTCCTTGGCTTTTTAGCTTTGGACAACACTTCAACATAACGATCGATATCTTCTTTGGTAACTCGTGCATCTTGAATTCCTTGGCCTATAAGCACTGGTACATTTGGTAAATTGGTCAGTGAAATTGGCGAGTATTGGGTTAGCAGTTTGCGACCGGAAACAGAGCGAAAGTCGCCTTCGCGAGCCAGTTCTGATTCAAGCGTTGGGTTACCAGTTTCAGCTCGGCGTTCTAAATCGCTGATTAGATCAACCGGGCCGGCGAAGCTGATCGCAGAAGTTAGCTGATTTGGAATTTTGGCGGCTAACATAAGTGAGGCATATCCGCCAAAGCTTGAGCCCATAACTGCAATTTTGCCTGAACGAGTAATGTTTTGATGAATTGCCCAGTTAATACCATCAGTGATGTCATTAAGAATAGTTCCGCCCCATTGCTGAGAGCCTTGATTTAAGAAGTTTTTGCCGAAGCCTCGAGATCCGCGAAAATTCACATTGAGTACCGCATATCCGCGATTAGCCAGCCATTGTCTCTCAGGATTAAAATCCCAAAAATCCCGATCATGCGGTCCGCCATGTATAAGTACGATGAGAGGAAAATAATTTTCTTGCCAAAGTGGTATAGTTAAAAAACCGGATATAATCGTTCCATCTCGAGCCGCAAAATGGATCGGTTTAGTGGAAGCAAAAGGTAAAGAAGATTGAAGCGGAGAATTGATAAGTGGGTGAAGAGTTTTGTTAAAATGATCGTAGAGATAGTAGATATCAGAACTTTGGTCTGTAACATATGAAACAATCCAATATTGGTCGTTGAGCGACCGGTCTATGATGTACAGTTCACCAGGTTCAGCTTGTGAGAGGTAATTAATATCACCCGTTAAATTTGAGTCAATTACTTGCCACTTCCTTCTATCTGTCGCAAAAGCTGCTGCTTGAATGCGTCCACTTTTTGGATTTTGGGTAATTGCATAAACATCATCGACATCAACTGCAGGATCACTGGCTAAAACGGTTTTCATTCCAGTTTCCAAATTAATAGCGCTGACTGCAGTTGTATTTCTTTCGAGCGTGTCCGTAAGATAAAGAATTTTACCGGTTTGATCCAGATGTAAACCCCAGGTATTGTAATCAGCAAATGGAACTTGTAATAGTTGATGTCCTGTGTTTTTACTATCAAGTTTTTCTAAACTGTACCCACCGTCTGGTTGTTGTTTATAACCAAATCTGACTTGAAAATTACTATCTGATATCAGATCAAAATAACGATTATTGGTGTAGACGAGTGTTCGTTTACCGGTGATAAAATTTATGCTGTAGACATCTTGAAAGTTTGAATTACGCTCATTCAGTCCCACAAGAATTTCATCTGGGTATTTTTCACTCAAAGGAAAAAGTTTGGCAGCGACACCTTCGGGTGGAGTAAGAGCTATAGTTTTTCCATCAGTAAGATCAATCACATAGACTACCCGATTTTCATCACCGTCCCTATCTTGCGTATAAATAATATGTTTATTGGTAAATGCCCACATACAGTCGTCAATACCGCCATCTCGTGTTAAAGCATAGTATGTATTAGATTCAAGTTTTTCTTTGGGTGATATAAATATTGCATGAGCTGTTTCATGGGAAAGTGCTTGAGGAATTAAACTGTGTTCAACTTTAAGATGCCCAAGCCAACTGACAGATTGGCCGTTAGGGCTTATACGTACAAATGAATGTGAATTTTCAACAAAAAGATCTCGGCGAGGAATTAGCCGTGTATTTTCTTTGGTGTGTGCAGTATTTAATTTATAAAAATAAGAAATTATTCCTAAACTTACTAAAAATACAATAAATGTTCCTATGAATAAGTTTCCTATTTTCCAAAAAGACTGAGATCGGGCAGTTATTCGCTTTATAAATTTCCTCCTATAAAACTGGAGAGTTTAGTATATCTATCGTATAATAAAACTTAAGCAAAACAAAGTTTTTGGAAATAAATTAGGTCTGAAACTTGCAAGGTGCTATAATATATTGATAAAATGATCTTATGAATTTGCAATCATTAGTTATTATTAACCTCGTTATTATCCCTTAGTTTGGGCGGAGGTTTGAGTGATGCAAATGTAAACCCCCGCATGGCAAGCGGGGATTTTTTTTGGTGTCTGGTTAATAAGGATCGTCATTAGATTGAGACTTATTTACCAGTCGCCATTAGACTAAAGATCACTCTCTAAAGTGGTGTTTGCAGGAAATGGGAAGAAAGATCAGGCGAATGGATTGGAGCAAATTTATGAAAATAACCGGCGGTGAAGCAATTATGGAGTCATTGCTGAAAGAAGGTGTAAACCTGATATTTGGCTATCCGGGTGGGGCAATTATGCCCTCTTATGACGCGCTATATAAATACAAGGATAGAATCCGGCATATTTTAGTGCGTCATGAGCAAGGTGCTACCCATGCAGCAGAAGGTTTTGCTCGGGTTACCGGTAGGGTTGGTGTCTGCATTGCTACTTCGGGTCCGGGAGCCACAAATTTAGTAACCGGCATTGCTGATGCCATGCTTGATTGTGTGCCGCTTGTGTGCATCACGGGTCAGGTGGGCGCACATTTATTAGGTTCTGATGCATTTCAGGAAGTGGATGTAATTGGTATTACTGCCCCCATCACCAAATGGAATTATCAGATTACGAGACCTGACCAGATTCCCGATATTTTTGCTAAGGCTTTTCATATCGCGCGAACAGGTAGACCAGGACCAGTACTCATTGATATCACCAAAAATGCCCAGATTGAAACACTGGATTTTGTCTATCCACAGAGTTTTGATTTACCGGGATACGCGCCAACTTACAAACCCTTACAAGAATCAATTCAACATGCGGCACAACTTATAAACCAGAGTGTACGACCGTATATTTTAGCCGGGCATGGGATTCTGATTTCCCAGGCAGAAAAAGAACTACTGGCCATGGCTGAAAAAGCCGGGATTCCGGTTGCCTGTACACTCCACGGTTTATCCAGTTTTCCCACAGATCATGCGTTGTACGTAGGATTTTTAGGCATGCATGGCAATTATGGACCGAATTTGTTAACTAACAAGGCTGATGTGATTATAGCCCTGGGGATGCGATTTGATGATCGGGTAACCGGCAGGCTTTCTGATTATGCTAAACAAGCCAAAATAATTCACATTGATATCGATCCGGCTGAAATTCATAAAAATGTTCATGCTCATTTGGGAATCGCTGCTGATGTCAAAGTTACTTTGCAGATGTTGTTAACACTTGTTACAAAAAAAACACATAAAAGTTGGGTACATCAGTTTAGGAAATGTGATGCACAGGAAATAAATAAAGTAATTGAAAAAGAAATCCATCCCAAAGTCGGTAAAATTACCATGGCTGAAACTGTACAAATGTTATCAGATTTAACCGCTGGTGAAGCTGTAGTTGTTGCTGATGTGGGACAACATCAGATGGTGGCCGCCCGCTATTATAAATTTAAATACTCACGCAGCTGGATATCATCGGGTGGAGCTGGCACCATGGGATTTGGTGTACCGGCGGCAATTGGTGCGTGTTTAGGCGCACCTGGTAGAATCATTGTGGCTATTGTTGGTGACGGTGGGTTTCAGATGACGATTCAGGAACTTGGGACTATTGCCCAGGAAAATCTGCCGGTAAAAATTTTATTATTAAACAATAACTTCTTAGGTATGGTGCGCCAGTGGCAGCAAATGTTTTATGAAAAACGCTACTCGTTTGTGCAGCTTGATAACCCGGATTTTATACATGTCGCCAACGGTTTTCGTATACCTGGGAAAAAAATTACCAAACGAGAAGAATTAAAACTAGGACTCAAGCATTTGCTTAAAAGTCAAGGACCATTTTTACTCGAAGTTGTTGTCGGGAAAGAAGATAACGTATTTCCGATGATGCCAACAGGTGCGTCAGTGGAGGAGATGCGACTGGAATAACCATGTAGCAAGTAGGAAGGTAGTCAGTAGTCTAAAAAAAAGATGACTACAAGCTACGGGCTACCAGCTACAAGCTGAATATATGAAATATACAATACTTGCTTTTTCAGAGAATAACCCTGGAGTTTTGTACAGAATTTCGGATTTGTTTTTGAAACGAAATATTAATATCGAAAGTTTAACAGTGTCTGAAACTGAAACTCTTGGTATTTCGCGGTTTACGATTTATGTGAATGTCGACGAACGCACTATCAATACTTTGACAAAACAGCTTTTTCGGATAATTGAAGTTGTAGATATTTATTACTTCCAAGATGCAGATATTTTATTTAAGGAAATTGCATTTATTAAATTGAAAAAAGTGACTAGTGACAAGATACAGTACCTAAAAACGATAGTAGTTAATAATAATGCTACAATTGCTTCTGAGAAAACTCAAATCGTAATTGAAAAAGTCGGAACAGAAAAAGAAGTAGACGCTTTGGTAAAAGATCTCCGTACATTTGGAATAGCGGAATTCATCAGGTCAGGCAGAATTGCAATTAAAAAATAATTACAAAGTATTAATTACGGATTTTGTTAGGAGGCTAATATTACGAAGATGAATTTTGGAGACGTTTCTGAAACAGTGGTAACTCGTGAAGAATTTACATTAGAACATGCCAAGAAGGTCCTCAAAGACGATGTGATTGCTGTAATTGGCTATGGAGTGCAGGGACCGGCCCAAAGTCTGAATTTACGCGACA
>JAHFKJ010000054.1 GCA_023245415.1 Candidatus Gottesmanbacteria bacterium
TTTAATCCTGCGCCGGCTAAACCTAAACCACTGAAATTTCCACTATATCTTCAGCCCGATGCCGGTAGGGATAACTTAATTAATGAAACGATATTTGAAGATCTTCCTGATCCGGATATTTATGACTATTTTATTAGGTTATTTCAACCAGACAGAACAACCATTCCTCGCAGAGACTTCATAGTCACCCCAGATTTTAACTATTGGAAAGCTAAACCTATTAACGTAAAACCTAATGATCCTAACATACCATATATAATTGATCCGATAAAAATCATTTCTCCGATTAAACCGAAGTTAGAAGATAATCCAGAGTTTCATAAATTTCTCAAAAGTTTATCTGAGGAAAAAAATAAAAGATAAGTTAATTTGTCCTAAGTTAATTTGTCCACCTATTAGGTGGAATGGCTTCGCACCTGTTTCTCTATTTTTGTCGAATTTTACAATAATGCTTATCCTGAGTTATTACCCACCACATGCCGGGCACGGTTCCTCAACAATCCTGTGCGATATAACTTTAGGTCCCCACCACTGTAATGTTAAAAAAGTAAAAGCGAGTATCAGAATTAGAAATGAAATAAGTAACATTCTGTAATTATAGTCTTTCTTAATTATACCTTTAATCACTAATGAAAAAATAAAAGTTACAGAGAAAAGCGCCAATACGGCTCCGGTCAAAAATAAGTTAAAAAACGAAAAAGATGTAGGTACAACATCTGTGTATTTATATACTGCGTACTTATTTGTACCATTATTTTTTACCTGATACACATGGTAGTAATCTTCCGTATCATCCATAGTCCCGCCACAGTGATCGCTATTTTGTATAGTAAGATATTGACCCTCTAGTTTAGAGAATTCGGGACAAACGCTTGAAAATCCACCATCGAAAATATTACTTAAATCCGATAGAAACAAATACGTTCCCTTGGTTGTATCGATATAGAAGGTTGAGTGATTGTTACATTGACGAACATCTTCCGTAGTACAGATGAAATTATCTTTATCATAATTATTCATTCCATAAAGATGTTTACGTATGATCAGCTCTTTATTATTTTGATATACGATATAAAATTGGGATAAATTTAATTGTCCTAACTTTTCAGAGTGAAGTGATCGTACAAAATTGATGTAGTCTTCATATGGAAGTTTATCAAATAAATATAAAGATTCTTCAACGCTCCCGGGATCTTTTTGAAGTAATTGTTTTGCTTGCTGAATGGAAACAATTTTTGAATCCTGTGCCCTGACTTTTTCACAGGAAGATAAACTAACTAACACCATTAACAATATAAAGAAAATGTATTTCCTCATAACTTGATAATACGCAAATATGGCTGCGCTAATTCGACGTACTCTTTCCTCAATATGGTCGGAACAGGCAGAGTTGTTCAACTGACCGTCCCGATTTTATCGCGATACTGTCAGTTAATCCGCCATTGGCGGAAACCCACGACCTCGCGATCCCGTCCGCCTGAGGCGGACTTACCTCAGCTAAAGGTTGATAAACTACTTTTATATTTTGGTCGGGACAGGCAGAGTTGAACTGCCGACCTCACGGTCCCGAACCGTGCGTTCTACCAACTGAACTATGTCCCGTTACAAGGTGTACAAGCGATCCCGTCCGCCTCAGGCGGAAACTACACTCCGTTCCTCCTATTCTAGGCAAGATGATGTTAAAATACAATCATGCCGATGTAGCTCAATGGATAGAGCAACCCCGTCCTAAGGGGGAGATTGGGAGTCCGACTCTCCCCATCGGCGCAAGTTTCTCGACGGGCAGGAGCGTACGATGGGTTCTCAACTGTTCTTAGCGGCGCGAAGTTCTCGCAAAGCGAGATCTGGCTTAAGCCAGACAATTCCAGCCGGGATATTTATTTATGAAACTTAAACGAATTCACGATACACTTACATTTCACATTGAAAAACGCCTGCTTGATCGTATAGCAAAGGGTTTATATCACTATGTCAACGCAGATCAACTTTCTATTTTGGCTTTATGTGGAGCGATCATTGCTGGATATTCATACATCATCGCTACATCAAATCTTCAGTTCCTCCATATCGCAAACTTCGGAATTTTTATCCATTGGTTTGGAGACAGTCTCGACGGCCGGGTAGCAAATCTTCGTCATGAAAATCGTCCCAATTTAGGCCATTACATCGACCATATATTAGATGCGGTATCTGCAATAACGATCACATTTGGCATCACTTATTCGGGACTTACCAACCAGAGTTCGTGGGTTTGGGTACTGGCCCTTTTTTTACTGATCATGATCCATTCATTCTTAAAAGCATCAGTTACCGGAGACTTTGAGCTTTCTTTTGAACGTTTTGGACCAACAGAAGCTCGAATTGGTTTGATACTTATAAACATAGTCACAATATCATCAAACAACATCTTACTCATTTCAAAACCAATTCCCTTAAATGTACTCGATTTATGCGGTTCGATCACAGCTTTGATATTATTATTAAATCTTCTCAAAACTCTATCCTCAACACTTTGGGGTAAAAACCGCATCCATGAAACAGATGAAAACAACAGCTGAACCACACGTCATTCTCGCATCTGCTTCAATAGGCCGGAAAACGCTGCTGCAAAAACTGGGAGTCCCTTTTCAAGTGATGTTAAGTGATATAAATGAATATAATTTGACAGATATAGATGTTTACAAAAAGATCGCAAAGCGCGCCCGGGCCAAAGCGGATAATATATACAAGCGTATAGCGATCAACGTACCAACTTCTAGTAAAAAAACTAAACCCTTTACCCTTGACGCTTCACCCTATATTATTATAGCTGCTGATTCTGAAGCCGTACTCGTTGGCAAATCTTACGGAAAATCCCGCGACAAAGCTCATACCAAAGAAATGTTGGCAGAACTGATGGGTCAAACACATGAGTTTGTCACGGCAACGTGCATCATAAATTTTACTTGTCATCCCAAACATAGTGATCGATCTAATCAGCCAACAGGCAGAGAGCGTAAAATCGCTACGGAACGTACCGGACGGTACGTTCCTTCGCTAGATTTCTCGGGACGAACACCTCGAAATGACATTAAAGTTAAAGAAATTAACCGCTGGGAAAATACCACCAAAACCCGCGTCACTTTACGCAGACTAACTAATGCTGAACTTACTGACTATCTCACTCGCTATGACTTCTACCGCTTCGCAGCTGCCTATACGCTTAACGAGACGCCGTGGGATCTAGTGACGAAGATTGATGGAAGTTATACCAATGTGATCGGCTTGCCGTTTGAAGTCCTATTGCCGATTCTAAGGAAAGTGCAGCTTATTTAATTGATTAGGTGTTTTGCTTATTAAAACCAGCGCTTATTAAAATATTTTCTGCCTCATCTGCTACAGCTACATTATTACAATCTAGTCGTACAGTACCACCTCCACCTTGAGTAAGGTCTACGGCTAGGAATTTGGAAGGATTTTTTGTTGCTATTTCCTTTAACTTATCAGTTTCTTTTTCTCCGAATACACTCAAATATGTAGGAGAGCCATAAATAAATCTTCCTCCTCTTGCTCTACTATAAAACCTAATTCCGGGATGGAAATTCATAAAATCAGGCATATCTCCACCACTTGGATCCGGTGCACGTTTATCGCCTAAGGGTATAGGAGCTTCTGATCTTGTCATAGAAGAGGATTTTAACATAATTTCCTTAGGTATCAAGCCAGACTCGGCTAAAAGCGTAATAGCAACTCCTCAGGTGAGCTTGAATTTAAATTTAAGGTTTAACGTACTCAGGATTTTTTATTCGGATTACTGTAAAAGTATCGTGTGCCTCAAAATCCGACCAAATAACTTCTATGTCGATAGTTGGTAAGCGCTGGAACTCTGTTGAGTTTTCATAGGCTTGCTCTTTAACACGTTCAAGAATAACTGACTGTACTGTTGGATAAGTTAATGGCACTATTATGGCCGTCGCCTGGTCAATATTTTCACATACAACTTTCACATCTATATCTCCTATGGGTACAAATATTCCGCCAATTTCTTTAAACTTTGTAAATCCTGTTGCGCCGGACCCCTGCGCTTCAACTATTTTTGGGGCATTCTTATTGGTTAATTTACTAAGAACATCTGCAACCACAGCTGTGGCTGTGGCTGAGTATTGAGCCTGGGATCTTGCTGCGTCAGGATTTACCAATCGCAAGGTATCTGTAACTATTCTTGATCCATCAGAACTAAATATGTATTTGGGATAAATTACCACATCATTACCTAAAGCAGCGATATCTCGTGCCACTTGTTCCGGATCCGGAGTGATCAGTGTAATAGTTTTTCCTACTACACCATCTACTGGATTTCTTGCGTTATTCGTGCTTCTTGTGACAGTGAAGCGGTAAGAGCAAGAAACTGCACTCCTTTTTCTAAGCTTTCAGAAAAGTCTACATCTGTCGTATTATCCGGATAAATTAGAGTACCTGTTGTTATCGCTCCGTTTTTATAAGTTTCTGCAATAGATATCTGCATACCTCTTGACCCGTAAATATCTGAGATGCCGGTTGGATTAGGTAATAATTTATCTAACTGTGGATTGATTGGTTTAGACTTAAGTTCAGTGATTACGAGTCTCCCCTGCCAGTCATGACCAAGCGGATTTGCAGACAAAATATCTTTCCCGTAGATTGGCGCAGAACTGTTGGAGATAGGCTCTCGAAGTCCTATAGGAGCTGAACCAGTTTTTGCATAATTGAGTAATGCATTTAAGAACCACCCGCCACCAACTGCTACGACTCCTGCAGCTCCAATATAAATTACTTCCCTTCGACTTAAAACTCGTGGTGTTTGTGCTGTCGTAAAAAGAATAATGATACTATCAACTTGTGATCTATTTTTCAATAGTTGAATATACTATGGATGGAAAATCTGAAATGATATCTTTTATATTTATTTTGATCTACTTATCCGAAGATTTCAGTGGATTTGGAAAGAAACGAGATCTCAAACTCCGCCCGCTCTGGTGCATGTCATTGGCTTGCCGTTTGAAGTCCTATTGCCGATTCTAAGGAAAGTGCAGCTTATTTAATTGATTATGGGTCTTGTTTAAAAAACCCATCGCG
>JAHFKJ010000027.1 GCA_023245415.1 Candidatus Gottesmanbacteria bacterium
TGATTGTCGAGGCAAATTTCGATCACTAAACGGCCAGAGTGGGGTTCAACTAACAAAAAAACCAGAGGTTGATTTACCGCCTTTATTCTAATCGGCAGGTGCCGTTTTTGATACGCTACTCAGTGCCAGCGGCAGGGTTCGGACCTGCGACTCCACGCTTATGAAGCGTGTGCTCTACCACTGAGCTACGCTGGCAAATCCTCGAAACCCTAAGATAAACTTAGGGCGAATGAAGATCTGTATTCATTTTATCAACCTTTGAAGCTAATTTCCATCTATTTAGATGTGTTTATTCTTAATCCTTCGATCCAACCACGAAACAGCCTTAGTAGATTGGTGCTTTTTGTCACTCGTACACGTAAAACTCCAAAGTAAGTTTCAGGATTATCATATACTTTCTTCCATTTTACTTTTTGAAAAAAAGGTTTTTGAAATTGATTCTCGTTTATATTTAAATATCTGGACCAAAATTCTTGTACAGTTGTAATTTTATCTTTATATGATTCATTTATTCCAATTCTAAAACGTAATCTATCTTTTGTGATCCCACAACATTTTTCTAGCCAAAATACAAAAAATTTGAGCATAGAAGGATCCGAATTTGCAAATCCAACCTGACTATCTTTCTTAAAACCTTCTCCCCAATAAAGGCTAATTCCAGCTGCAAATAACTCTTTTTTAGTCAGCGAAGCAACATCTTTAATACCTTTTTTGAATAAATGTTCTATTTGTAGAGCGCGTAACTTCTGTTGTTTGCGTACGTTTTCGAGTCTTTTGCCGTAAAATGGGTCGTGAGAACGTCGCTCAAGTTCTTGTATCTGTTCAGCGTTAAGTTGGATGTCTCTACACCATAAGCTTGTAGTACTGGATGAAACACGAAGTTGGTGGGCGATAGTTTTTATTCCTAATCCTTGTTTTCTTAGCTCTCGAGCTTTTTGATGTGATATTGACTTCGACATATTGTTTATATTATCATAATCTACGGGGTTCGAAAATACGAAAAGTTTTAATAATTGATCGTTAGAAGTTAAAAAGTATAATAGTAACTTACCGCGGGGTAGTGTAGAGTTGCACAGGAGGCTCAAAAGTGGGCCCGCTCGTACGAAATTATGAGTGAGAATTTGGCTGTATCGGTGGAACCCTAAGTTTCAATTAAGGGTAATACCGAGGGAAGTCTGGCTTTGCCGGACCCCGTAGAGACTAAACGCCGAACCCCACCATCATTAAAAATGTAATGATTGGCGGGGATGATATAGTCCGACACTCTGAGTAATCGGAGCAACAGATAGCATAATCTCCTAGGCCGGGCGCGACTCCCGGCCCCGCAACACTTCGACTCGCTTCGCTCGCTCAGTGCAAGCCACTGGAAGAGCGAGGTGAGTTTTTATGAAAAGTCGAAGTGCCCTGAGCTTGTCGAAGGGCCATATTTATGTATTTCGTGTATATTCTACTCTGTGCTGATGGCAGTTTTTACACAGGAATTTCAAACAATCCCCAAAAGCGCTTCCAGGATCATAAAAACGGTAAAGGTGGACGCTATACAAAACTCCATAAACCGCTGAGAATACTATTTCAAGAACAACTTAACTCAAAGTCTGAGGCTTTGAAACGAGAACTACAAATTAAGGGTTGGAGCAGGGAGAAGAAAATTAAAATACTTAAACTCAAGATGTAGAAGACCGGCCCCGCAACTGAGGTATTTTGGAGCGTACCAGGGAGTTCACTGCGCTAGCCATTTAACAGATGTAGGAAATAGGTTTTGATTTTTCTTCCGCCCTCATGGGGATGGTGTGACGCAGTCACATGATATCCCCAATTTCTGCAATTATGGTATTTGGGAATGTTACAGCAATTCTTTTCATTGGTATTTGAGTACTAAAGTGCTATATTTATCTCAACACTATGAGAACATTTTCCGAACTAAATTCTGCAGAAAAAGTAAAAGCAGTTTTGGCTACTGTGTGAGAACCTGTAACTCAAAGTACGCTTTTGGAATTTGTAGGAGTTGATTTATCTATTTTAGAAGCTAACCAAAAACAGATAATTACAGATGCTTTGGAGGTTTTCAAAATCCAACAAGCAGAAGGATATATGGGTCCTGATAAATATTGGGTGCCACTTGAACAACAAGGAGACGCCATAGGAACTTTAGGTGTTGATGAGCAAACTGTTCACGGTCGGATTGCAAATGTAATGCTGGAAAAAACGGGTATAGGTTCAAGTCCTGAAGGTAAATAAAACAATTCTCACAAATCAAGAAAACAGATTCTGATTATCCGTCAGTGGCAGACAGGCCTCCAACCCCCGCTACTGGGCCAAAAAAGCTCCTTAATAGATATTTTATTGATAATTTCCATTTAAATCTCTCTGTCGATCCAGGATGACTTTAACACCAGGAAGCATGTTTTTGATTTTTACTTGCTCTGCTGGGGAAATTTTATTTCCAGTTAAATCGAGGACTTTTAACCTTTTTAATTGAATTATTTCTGCCGGTATGGTTTGTAAATTATTGTATACCAGATATATCTCCTCGAGGTTTGCAAGTTTTCCGATTTCGGGTGGTAGTTCGTTAAGAAGATAGTTTGAAAGATATAGGTATTTGAGTCGAAATAGCTTCACTAGGTCCGGGCCGGAGATATTTCCAATTTTGTCATATTTGGGATTCAAAGCACAAACTTCGTCCGGTTCCTGAACCGCTTCTTTTAAGGTGTAATAGACCAATAAATTATTATCATTACAGAAACTGGCATCGAGGTTGGGTTTGTTGGACAAATGTGAATCAATCTTGTATGGACCATAGAAAACATTGTTTGGAGAAATATTGCTATTAGGCGCACAACCCCTGGTCATTACCCAATAGATGTTCCAAATCTGGTCTACAAATAAGAATCTGTCTTCCAAATTCGGATAGGCTCTATGAAGACTGTCATTTAGACATTTAACGCCTATATCGTTTCTAGGTGTTTGCAGTTTAACGTAAGGAAAGTAGGGAGAAGTAATGTACGAACCGCACCAACCTTCAAAAAAACAGAGGTTATATTTGAAAAGGAGTGAATTTGTACTTTCTCCGATAGCGTACTGTTTGGTTAAGATGTCGTAAATTGAACCGTATGGTTTCGCTTCTTTGAGACTTAAAAAAGTGGTTAGAAAGAGTATAAATAACACTCCCAAAAGTAGTATAGACATTAGCAATATTCCTCTGAACAAAAGTCGTTTCATAAACTTTCTTAACCACTTTAAATTATTGACTACACAATGGAGGATTGCAAATAAGCTAACAATTTTTGATGAAGAAACCCGATTCTGATTTTCCGCAATTCCCGCAACTGATATCTTTTAAAGCGATGCAAGGTTCTATTTTATAATGAATAAGTTAGTCTGCTGTGATATACTAATAAAATGCAGCTTCCGAAATCTTTAACTACAGTTACATCTTTTTCTAAATTACTCGCACTTTCAATGTTGATTCTGTTCCCAATTGCTGCTTTCTGGTTAGGAGTATATTATCAGCAGTCAAAACCGGCCAAAACTGAATATATTCCACAGGAAAAAATAGTAAAAGTGTATCCCTCTGAATCTCGATTCGATTTACTTCATCGATGTGGAGACTATCCTGCAAATGTTATGAAGGCAACACCATGCGGGCAGTGGAACGACTGCGGCATGGGTCCATCCTGGTCATCCGACTGTAGATATATAGCTTGGTCATTAAGTCGTGGAGGACCTACTTGGGAAGGCCCATTAGATCCTGGTGAGATGATTACTCCTTTCTCAAGTCTACCTACACCAGCCGATGAAGGCGTTTTCTTATACGAAGACAAAACTGGACTTATTAAAACAATTTACCATCCAGTTACCAATAAAGATGTAAGATCTTTCACCAAATGGAAGAATAGTCAGGAATTTGAGTTTGCTTCAGAAAGCAGAAACTATTCATATGACATTTTCACTGGTCAGATCACTTCTGAGTGAAATTACAAAATAGATAACACTTATATTGAAGTAAAAGACAGGTGCTGATTTTCCGCCAGGGGCGGACCGGCCTGTCCTTTAACTTCGTTTTTGGATAAATAACCCCCCACAATCAAAATAGTAAGATTGCTGCAATGCGCCATTTTTATTAAATACGTTTATTTAGTTTGTGATAAAATATTTATATGACAGAATTGAAATTGGAAGCGCAACTTAAACCAATTCTTAAGCAGTTCACTGCTTCGGTCGATTCACGAATAGTAAACAATGATGTTATGATCAAGTGCGGTAAATTTTTTGCTGACCACTTAGCAATTCGTTTGGGAGGAAGAGGATTTAGCGAAGAGCTAGATGTAGTTCGATCTTTTGTTGATGATTTTGCACCTAATGCAACAGAAACATTGGTCACAATGTTTAACTCAAATCACCCGATGTTACCTGAAATATGGAAAAATCCACCACAAAAAACTTTAGAAATACTTCTTACGCTTTCTAATATAGAAATCGAAAAATTAAAAAAAGTTCAAAATGAGAGAGATGATTTATCATTTGAGGATAAAATCAGTAAGTTAATAGACTTTCAAAATGCGCTACAAGCACTTCAACCATCAGGAACAGGAGAAGTACCAGGGAGTTCACTGCGCTAACCATTTAACCGAAGTAGGAAATAGGTTTTTGATTTTTCATTCCGTCCTCATGGGGATGGTGTGACGCTTAGTATTTTTTTGTTCACAACGTACTAACAATTAAACTATAATTATTTAGATATGCCTTCAAGTACTTCTGAGTCTATTCCTTATGAAATAGAGTTTATCCGAAAAAACAGACCTCAATTGTCGTCTGTGCTTGATGTGGGAATTGGCTTTGGTAAAGGTGCTTTTCTAATAAGAGAATATTTTGATGTAAAAGAAAATAAACTTTATCAACCGAAAGACTGGAAAGTTAAAATTACCGGTGTTGAAGTCTATCAGGCTTACTTATCTGAATTGCAACGGATGCTTTACAACGAGATTCTAATAGGAGATATTTTTAAAATCCTACCCAAACTGGGAAAATACGATTTAGCGATATTCGGAGATATTATTGAACACTTCTCAAAAGAACAAGGATTATCTCTGCTTCATAACATGTTTGAGCATGTAGAAGATATTGTAGTCATAACGCCAAACGGTTTTATGACTCACCCCGCTACTGGTAACAATACTCAGGAAGAGCATAAATCAGGCTGGACGTTAGCTGACTTCAAAGATTTTACCATTATTGATAAAGCGATTGTTCATCGCATCAGAAAAGATGCTGAGGTATTGATTGTATACGTGAGAAAGTAAGTTCTGATTTTCCGCCCGTGATGGACTGGCGTGTCCTTCGTCTTCGGTTATGATAAATACCAACGTTTCAAATTAGAAATCAGAGCTTTGTAAATACCTTACTCCCTTTTAAACCTTAATACCGTGAGATTTCCTGAGCTCTATTGACCATAAATTTCACTGGTTCATTCATATTGGTTGCCTCTAGCCCAATTTTTGGATAAGAGTTTTTGAAAACTCTGAAAATTTCATCTGCGAAGGCTTGGCCTACAGTAGTGACGTTGTCAAAATCAAAAATAATTGCTTCATATTTTTCAAGACCTGATAAAATTCTTCGAGCTTGTGAACGGGAAATGTAAACATTTCCCACGACAAAAAGGCGTACTTTTATTTCTGTTTTGTTAAAACCTGGTTCTGTCGGGTCAACTACGAATCGACTAAAAACATCATTAAGATGTCGCTGTGAATCAAGGTTTATACTAAATTCGACACGAGTGCCTCGATTGACCCTTTCAGGTTTTTCGATGAAAACGTCGTTAATAAGATTATCGACGCGCAACCGGTAACCGAAGCTGTCAAGAATAAATATATCTGCAACCTTAGAAGTAAAGTAAATTCCCTCGCCTGAATGAGAATGTGGAGCTGTGGTCGTTTTTCCCTTCAATATATCTTGAATAGCTTCAAGTTCAGATTTTAAATGGCGGGTGTTCAGGACGTTTCTAAAAACTCCAATACCGAAGTCAGAAATAATAAAACGTAGGTTTGTCATATCCCGATTTATTTCAACTTCTATCCATTTTGACCGTGAATGCTCAATCGCATTATTAAGCATTTCTGAGAAGGCATAAAATAAAATGCCGCTTACATTATCTTTGAGTTGGCGTATAAATGGTGCCTGATCTCGAAGGGTAGTAAAAGTCTTATGTTCCTCCAGATTTTGCCTCAGTAGTCGTGTTTTGACTCGATCTGAAGGTAAAAGTGAAGCTTTTGAAGTGAGAATATAACAAGATCCAATTGTGTGTCCACGCTTTACCAGCATCCCTTGTTTTACTAAATTGCGTAGGTGTCGATTCGCAGCTTGCCTTGAAATATTACCCAGCTTGGGGGTAATTTCAGCCGTAGTAATATTGTCTTTTTTTGCGGCCAACTTAAGGATGATTTCGGTCGGTTTAGTCATTTGAGTATATTGTAAACCATAACTGATAACTTGTCAAGTTATTGTAAACAGTGAATAATATATTGTAAACATATCGTAAACATAATTAGCCATGATATGCTTCCTGTAGAGGTTGTGTGTCTTAAGAGACGGACTGGCGTGTCCTTCAGCGAGCTCAGGATAAATAACCCCGCAACTGAGAACATAAAAAAAGAGTTTCACTGCGCTCTTTTATAATACGTCGCTCTGCCTTTGCCTTGTGAAGTTATTAATCTTAGTGATATTAATTTCTGAAAATCAAGGTTGCGTGTGGCTTTTGCCCGCTTGGTTAAAGTGGAATATATTTTATCGGTAATAAATCCGTTATTATCAATATAATCAAGAATTATTTTCTGATTATCCGATATCGATGTTGTTGGAGTAATAAGTTCCTGATCCAGTTCTTTACTTACCCGTAAAATCTCATCAATAATGCCACCGGTGAAATATACCAGCCATGGAGTAAAGTCGATTCGTGTTGCCAGATCATAATAATTCCCACGTTCACCTACAGAGTCTAAATATTTTGTGATGTTTTTATTGTAATAATTTTCAAAACTGAACAAATTAAATGTACTAATCCCCATTGCAGAAAGAAGTGCTTTTGTTACCAACCTGACAGTTCTTCCGTTTCCGTCAACATAGGGGTGAATAATCACAAATTGTTTATGGAATAAACCAGAAAAAATTAATGGATCAATGTCGTTTTGATGGCGGTTTACAAAGATGATCAATTCTTCCATCAGTTTCTTGACATCCTGATCATCAGGAGGCCAATATATTGTTTTTAGTTCTCGCGGATCGTTCACGAATACAGGATCGTTTCGGTATTCCGTTAGTTGAATTTCACTCATCAAGTCATCCATTACCATTGCGTGAACCTTATGGATAAAACTATGTGTTAAAAATACAGGTAATGGCTGTTTTAACTTTTTTTCTAACCATATCAGGGCGGTATTATAATTTAATACTTCTCTCTCATTATCTCTGATATGTTCCGGTCGTGATTTGAGCAGTTTTTTTACATCGGTAAGCCCAAGAGGATTCCCCTCAATACTCGTTGAAGCGTGTGCTGATAAGTTTTTGGCTTCAACTTGGAATTTATGAAGTACTATATGAGGATATTTTCTGGAGTTTAACTGTGTTATTAGAAACGTAATCTTTTTAATATTGGAGAGTAATTCTTGGTTGATAAGGTAATTCGGATTAAACACAGATAGACGTATTATAGACGAATAATGGACGAATGACAATATCTTAGTATCTAGTTACTTGCTCATAAATACCAGTTCTTGAAGTAAGAAACAGGTGCTTATTTTCGGCCAAATCATGTGAAGTGGGTAAGTCTGCAAATCTTGTGGCAAATTTAACTTTAACCGTTTTATTCATTACTCAAGTTTCCTCAAAGCGTTTTTCCCAAGAACTTGGTGTTACTTATCTAGCGTTAAGTATTGAGTTATCCGCAGTCATCATAACTATTTTTAACTCTTCACCTAGATTCCGTTTTAGAAGTATACTTTCGCCTTTGCGCCAGATTACTGTATACAGATGTTTATCTAGCAACGAATTGATCAGTGTTTTGGTTTGGGTGTAAGTGACAGGTGAATATTTATTGGGTCCGTCATGTAAGTCAGCTGCAATATATTGGGCATCGCCAATTTCTGGAAACAAATAGAATTTGCTTCTGTGTGACAGGTGGGGCAACAGTGAATTTTGGCTGGCAACGATAGCAGTGGGGGGAATGTGTGTAAGTAGTTCTGAAGCATTGGTTTCCCACATGTAGTTGGCATAAAATTGACGTTTGAAAATCGAATTGAGCGGTCCATGATAAAACAAATTTTGTCCTAAAGCCCAGACGAAGATATAGAGAGCAAGTGTACTGTTATGGGGAAATTTTTTTTGGATTTTTCGTACGCTATAAATACTGGCAATAGACAGTAATGGAACAAGGGGAAAAACGTAGTGATTGGTATTGACCCAACGGTGTTGGGTAACAGTATCTATAAATCTGACCACAAGTTGTTGGATCACCGGCAATAAATGTAACGGCGCCAGCAGGGGCAGAAAGCCAAATGAGATAAACATGGATAAAACAGTATTTAATTTCACCGGTGGCAGGACTAACAGAGGGATAAACACATATGGCTTAAGTACTATATTTTTGAGAACTTCACCCGGTGTTTGTCCCAAGATGCCATATCCAAAATGGGTATACGGGCCTTTTTGGAAAAAAGGAATGAAAAAATAAATAGCGGCAAAGAAAAACAGGATTCCCAAAACAAACGTTATGAGCCCTACCTGCTTCTGTCTATAGAATGTCGCAACAACCAGGCCAATGAAGCTGACTAGCAAGCCGTATTCTTCCTTGACTAATAGAAGCAGCAGGATACCAAACCAATAAAATCGATAGCGTTTGGTTTCTAATGAATAAAATACCCAGCCTATTATAAACACGCTCACTACAGACTGATGGAAACCATCAAGCACTGCATGTTGAAAACCTGTATAGAGCAAAAAATTAAATACCACTGCCAGGCTCAGTGTACGATTTTTGAGGATTTTCCGGCTGAGTAAATAAATCGGATAAGCCCCAAGAACTGCAATAATTGCGTGAAAGACTAACAGGATGCGTACATCATTATAAAACCAGTACAGTGGAGCAAACACATACACGACTGGCTGGAAATGGTCGCCTAATATATGCAAGTTTCCAAGGGAGCTTAAGGGTGTAAGATTTTGGCTAATTTTCCAGATGAGCTGGTCAAAAAATCCCAAATCCCAGGCGAATGACTGGAAATGATTGTGTTTTTGGACAGAAATGAACGCATAAATTGCCGCAAATGCAGACAGCAATACTGCCGGCACTATTTTTTCATTCAAGATTCGTCTTTTTTTATTCACTTAAAAAATAATATGTAAGTATGTGTGGTATAGCAGTTTAAGAAGTGTTTGAGCAAACAGATGCTGATTTTTGATCAACATAATAAAATATTAGTAATATCTGAAAATGCTATTATTCTTAAGCTTCTGATATTGTTGTTAAAGTCGCATTCTATATTAACTTATATTTTCATATGATGATGCGGCACAAAGGGTCGTATTCCTAAATAACCGCCGTAAAGTTATTTCGGATCGAGCCTTTAGTATATTTTCAAACATTCTATGTTTTTCAAATCCTTACAGAAGAACCAGCTTATCAATTCACTTGAAAAAAGTGTCCGATTCGCCCGGAATTTTTACGCTGTACACGCATTTGAATATCAATATTCTTTTATCGAGCGGTTCACCTTCGCGCAATTTGTTTCAATCATCTAAGAAATAAGCAAGTTAAACATCAATAAAACTGTCATTAACAAGTTTCAGAAATGTTTAACCGGAAATTCAAATACGAGATTATCTTCATCATTTTCCGGGTTGTCAGAAATACAATCACACCAAATCGAACTGACATACCTCGATAAAAATTTGGATTTACTCCGGTCACTGCGTTTTCCGGATTCGACTCAAAACTGTCTAAATACCAATTTAAGAGACACCTTACCCATACTGCATAATATAAATATGAACCAAAACCCTTCAGTCATATTCGGTAAACTAAAAATGTTAGTTTACTATTATGTATTAGGCTTAAGTCCAATCAAGTCTTTAGCCAAGATCTATAAAGATCCGATGACTTTTATTATGAATGTGAAAGAAGCGGGGTCCAAACAGATTCTTGGTTTTGTATTTGGCAGGATGGCCATCAGTCTTACTAGCGGCAGGCCAATTGTGATGTTAAATAATATTTATTTAAAATGCTATGATCGGGATCTGGTACATAAAATTTTATCTGAAATCGGAAAAAATATCGGCTCACGGTTAAAAGCAGAAGCTATCATTCTGCCAATATATCATGAAAATTCTGCGCAGACTGTGGCATCATATCAAGAAAAAACCGTAGAAGTTATACCTTTGTCCGGACTCAATAATGTATTCGGGCAGGTACGGAGTTTTGACCACGATGATTTTTCCCATTTACCGCATGCGGTAAACAGACCTTTTAAATGCAAAGTAAATTATAAAAAATTAAGCGGTCACCAGATTTCATAAAAATCGTACAACTGGAAACCTTTTTTAAGGTCTTGATGGTCTAATAATCAACCTACCAGTCAGCAGATACATTTGTCATTGTTTAAATTTTCCCTGGCGGTTTTTTATCAAGAGACTTAAGTTCTAAGTTTGTAATGTAATCTTGTAATTTTGCTTTTATATCTTTATATGTGGTGATTTCCTCTTCTATGCCAATAAATCCGGAGAGGAGACCGTTGTAATCTAGTAAAGGTGTCGTAGTAAGTATCGCATAGTAGATACTGCCATCTTTTCGGTGATTTTTTATCTCTCCCTGATAAGGTTTTTTGTCTATTTTGACGCATTTCCAGAACTGTTCATAAAATTCCTGATCCATCAAGCCGCCCCAGGTTCTAGGAGTATGTCCGATGACTTCTTTAGGATTATAACCAGTTATACGTTCCAGTCCACTGTTGGCATAAACAATAATTCCATCCGTATTGGTAATGATAATTTGATTGTAAGCTCGATCAACGGCAAGTTTATATACGTCCACAGGTAAAGGTTGATCAAGAGATATAAATTGTTGTAATTTCATAAGACTATGTTGGCATAGCTCGTGAAACAAATCAATCCTTAGTTGGGCAGTAATTTTTGATTCCGTTATTTATCCGTGGTTTAATTCAGGGCAATAATAAAAAATTTATTCCATATCTCTAATCGTCCAGAAATCTGATGAAAGAGACGTGTTGGCCAGATACGCGTACGGCATATAGCCATATCCAGCTTCTCCCCAGTGTTTGCCCCAGCTGTTGCGGATAATAAACTGCTTTTTAAGATCATCATATCCCACAGCCATTACCGCGTGGCCGCCGATCATGCGTTCAGTAGGCAGAGGTAGGGGAACCTGACCGGTTTGGGTAACTTGGGTTGACTCAAAACTTTCGTACACCGCAAATCCGAAAACAAACGGTAGTCCAAGACTTAATGTATGTTTCATTTCCGAAACCGAACTTATGCGGTAGTAACTTAGGATTTGGTAGTTAAGGGCGTTTGCGTAAGCTTTGATATTTGGCTTCATGCGAAATTTTTCGGTTACATACGGCCATAAATCTTCGCGGCAGTCTCCGGCTTTGGCGAGTGATTTAATCCCGTCCCGGATGGATGCACCGCTGTCGGTATTTACTGTTTTTCTGATTAAGCGTTCATTGTAGTAAAGGAAAAGGCGGCTAAAGTCGAAAGTTTTTTGGGATTTCTGTATTTTTAAAAATTCCAGATTACCTACTAAAGCTTGGGCGGTACAGCTTCCCAATGCTCCCTGGTCTTCGATCGAGCTGCAGTTTTTACGCAAATCAATCTTTGTAGGCAAAGAGACGAAGGATTTTGCCAGGAGTGAATATTTAAAATCCCGCTGATCGGGAAGGTCGGGAATCCAGCCGTATTTTGAGTTTCTGATAAATAGATCACTAATCATAGCTTGATGATAGCATAGTTACTTTAGGAATTCAGATCTCACCACATTTTCAATCATTCTCCTTTATAGCTTGGGTTTCACCTCAAATCTCAAATTAGGAGAGGATGCCTGATCTTAGGTGAGTTAGTTAATATATTAAGGAAAAGGTTCGAAATTTCTATAGTTTGTTCGTAATTAGACATTACGAGCGGAGGGGATAAGTTTAATAATATTTACCGACTTTTTTGGTACGTCTACGTCTTATCCATAAACCGCAATCTTGAACAAAGGAAAGATGCGGCATAGGGGGTCGTAACCCAATATAACTCTAAAGGTTATTTTGGGATGCTCCCTAAGCTATGATAACTGCATGTGGTATGTTTATATTTTGTTGTGTGCTGATAATAGCCTGTATACCGGCATTGCAAAATCACCACACGAGCGGTTTGTGGAGCATAAAAACGGAAAAGGCGGCAAGTATACTAGGTCGCATAAACCTTTAAAAATCAAATACCTGGAAAAATTTTCGACAAAAAGCGCAGCGTTAAAAAGGGAATTTGAAATCAAAAGCTGGCCCCGAGCCAAAAAAATCCAGAATTTAAATTTGAAGATCTAAATACTTTAATAAACGTTTTCGTGTTTTCCGATGTTGTAAACGTAAAATTCTGTTGCAAACGATTTGGTTTTAGCGTAGCTCCATGAGGTTAGTTATCCAACACTGCCAAGTAGGATTTCAATTCTGTTTTAGTTTTAATCTTCGTGTATGAGCCTCTCTGTATCTCTCGTTGCCCGTGATCAAACAGCGCTTGATTGCGGGACACCGTACGGATTGAATTGGAGTTTGCGAAATATGTTGCCATGAGCATCCGGATAAACTCCTGAAGGCTAATGCCTATCCGATGTGCTTCCACCTGCGCATTGCGGAGAATTCCTTGCGGCACGTTTAGTTTGACAGTTGCTGAAGAAATATCTTGTGTATTCATCCCGAAATTTTACCACCCTATATGGTATTTTCAAATACCAGGTTATGCCATAACGGGTACATATTACCAATCTTACGGAGTTTGTTTTTCCCAGCCATTTTCAATGGTGATTATTCTGGCGCGCATCTTACACCGGTTTTCCATATCTCCAGGGTTATATGATGCCTCTTTATCATATTTATCATCATATACTAGTTTTAAGACCTCGTCACTTGCTTCTTCTGCTTTTATATCAGAGGCACGAATTTTAGCTTGCCAATCTGGATATGGAGTAGTTTTCCTTATTTTGGCAGACACCCGTTCCATTTCTTCAATTTGTGGTAGTCTTGCGAGTATTTTATCGTAACTTTCTTCAATTTCATCGTCTATAGTATTTGCCGAAGTCTCACCGCGGTATAGTTTATTCCAACACCGCCAATCAACATCATCATCTTCTGAAATAAAGCCTTGCTTTCTATAAATCCATTCTTCCCGTTCTGCCTCTTCTCCAACAGCTTCGACTGCTGGGTCAACGCCGGTGTTTGTGCTATGTCGTTCTGTGGGATAATTATCTGGCGATGATACCCCCATTTCAACTGCTCTTAGTTCAGCCTGTGTTGAGCTGACATCAGCCTCTGTTACGGGAATAGTTACTCTACCTGTTAATACATCACGCAATTGGTTTAATGCTACTTCTGGATATGAACTGTATGTTTGATTTAGCGAAATAGAAATACCTGCTACGAACTCTTTATCTCCTGCTTTACCCTGTCTTTCCGCAATTATCTGTGCTGCATTTTCAACATTTGCAAAGAAATAGTTATCACATATTTTTGTATCAGCATAATCCGTAGGAAAAGGTATATCTGGTGCTTGTAATTCTATCTTGGTTTTTTTTGCAGGAACAAAGGGTGGCTGATCAGGTTTTTTTAACATACTTAAAATAATATCGTGATGGTCTGGCATAGGAGAAATTTCTACAGTTTCACCATTTAGGTTTTTAGCTAACATGGTTGGCAATGTCAATTCATCTTTGATATTTGGAAAATTAGCTCCAGATCGGGCCAAGTCAGGTAAATATTCCTTATGAGATTTAATCGGGCTTAATCCAATAGGGGTTAAAACTACTAATTGATTGGGATCCAATGTTGCAAAGAATCTTTTGCTATCGTCGTGGCGATTAGCTGGTCCATTTTCAAAGACTTCTTTTGCTTCATCTACAGACATAGCGATTGCTACGGGATTAGATCCATTATTTATTGTACGAAACAACTCTTGTCCAGATGTCAGGTGGTTTAAATCTGCAGGTTCGTAGCAAGCACTAAGTTGTTCAAAAGGATTCTTAATTAGTGGGGGGGGTGGTTCTACTTCACCACCAGGAGATGGATTAATTCTTCGACCAACATAATAAGCTTGCATAAATAATTATCGATATCTTAGGTAGTTAATATATCACATAATTCAAATGCATGAAACAACTAATTTCAATAATCAGCCCCAAGTCACTAAAAAACATTGGCGAGCCAGAGTAAGTAGCCCAACTTGACAAACTTTGTACAATCATGTACAATGTTGTACATATGATGACGATGAATGTTTCCCAGGCCAGACAGAGATTTTTGGAACTGGTCAATCGTGTTTACGCAGGAGAAGAATTTTTAATCACCAAAAATAAAATTCCGGTACTCACAATCAGTCCCATAAGAAAAGAAAATAAAATAAAGAAAACCTTCAAGAGAAAAATTGATCCAAAAATATTTGGCATGTGGAAGAATAGGAAAGATTTTAAGGGTATGTCTACGATCGAAATCGCAGATATGCTCAGAGAAAAAGCCTGGAAGGGTAACTACGATGTTTGATTCGACAGTATTTATAGATGCTTTGAGGGGGATAGAAAAAGCTAAGAGTTATTTATTTTCCTCTTCAACTCTCAGGACAAGCAGGATTGTAATAATGGAACTGGTGGCTGGTAGCGATAGTCTGATAAGTTTAAAAAAGAATTTAAAATTTATAGCCGATTTGGGATTAGAAGTCTATGAAATTTCGGAAAAAGATTCCATATTGGCGGGAAAATTATTCGAAAGTTATTATCTAAAATATGGGCTTGGAATAACCGATGCTTTGATTGCAGCTATGGCTGTAAATAAAAATGAAGGATTGGTTACACACAATATAAAACACTTTAAATTCATTACTGGTTTAGAAGTAGTCAAACCATACTGAAGCAAACAGAAAGTTGACAGTTCTGTTATACTAGTATCAGTTTAATAAACCCAATGATCCGGAAGGTTGGAACTGGATCGAGACATACCAGACGGTATATCTCATGGGGACGAAGAGTATCGTACAGAGCCGAAACTGTGAAAAGACTGGAACGAGTGTTGCTTCGGCAAACTCAGCACAAGCTGGGAGAAGATAAAGCTCGTCAGGAATGAGGTTGACTCACAATGACGTGCTCTCCAGATGGAGAGCATTTTTGTAGGTAACGAACCAGGGTGGCACCCCTTCGACTCACTTCGTTCGCTCAGGGTAAGCCCTTAGTGAACAAGCGATGAAGGCCCTTGGAAGTTTTTCCGATTCAATCGGGAGAGTTTCCAAGGGCTTTTTTTGATGGCTGGTTAATGAGGAGTCGTGCCTTAATAGAGACGAATTTACCAGCCGATCAATCCGCCTTTGGCGGATTTATTGCTGAGAAAGGGGGTGATTTTTTTATGAGAGAAATTATAAAATCAGGTGTTGATAACTACCCAAAAATAGATAAGGAGATGGATAGATATTTACAATTAGGAGACCGTATAGCTGGATATTATGGTGATGGAAGAGTTGTGGTTGGTAAAATTATTGGTTTTGGTGGTCGTTATAGTCAAACGTCGTCTCCTTATAGTACTATTGAAATAGAATCTCCACCTGAATTGCTGGGTAGAAAATATAGTGTTCATCCTCCAAATTTTATTTCCAGGGTAGGAGAGAAAGTATAGAGTTGATTAATCTATTTGGAGAGATGAGACGTCGCCTCTCCTGGCAATGATTGCTAGCGATAAATATTGATAATACAATACGGAAGGAAAACATTATGAAACGAATATTATCTGGTATCACGCCGTCGGGGGATGGAAATTTACATATCGGCAACTATTTAGGTGCTGTGAGGCAATTTACACAGCTTGCTAAGACGCACGAATGTTTTTTGATGGTCGCCGATCTTCATGCGTTGACGACCGTCCAAGATCAGAAACAACTGCAGCACAATGTGGAAACACTTATTTTGAACGAGCTGGCGTTGATTTTAGGGGAATTAGATAAATTAGGGAAGTCGGAGGATCTGGAAAATATAATTTTCTTCCGCCAATCAGATGTGCCACTGCATGCGGAATTGCAAACGATATTAAATAATGTGACGCCTCTCGGTTTATTAAAAAGAGCGCATGCTTATAAGGACAAAATGGCTCGTGATGTAATGGAGGACGAGATCAATTTAGGCTTATTTAATTATCCGATACTCATGGCTGCGGACATCCTCATTTACAAGCCGGATCTGGTGCCAGTTGGGAAAGACCAGAAACAACATGTGGAGATCACCCGTGATATTGCCGGAAGGTTTAATAGGGTATTCGGTATGAAAAAAAGAAATAAAGAAATAAAGGGACAAGGAAAAGACGTATTTAAATTGCCTGAAGCTTATATTCCTGAGGATGTCGCGGTGATTCTGGGAACTGACGGTAAGCGGAAAATGAGCAAATCTTTGGGGAATATTATTTCTATATTTGCTCCTGTTGATGTGATCAGGAAACAGGTGAATTCCACTTATACTGATCCTTCACGAGTACATGCGACAGATCTGGGACACATCGAAGGAAATATGGTTTTTGCATATCTGGATCATTTTGGCAATCCAGGGAAAGTTAATGAGCTAAAGTCATTGTACCAGAGCGGAAAAGTCGCGGATGTAGAAGTTAAGGAATATTTATTTGAATCGCTTCTAAAAACATTTACCCCGGCACGCAAGCGCTACCAGGAACTCAAAAATAATCCGAAACGCGTCAAAGAAATTTTAGAAACTGGAGCTGCAAATGCCCGCAGTGTCGCTGCTCAAACCATGCAGGAAGTGCGGGAGGCCGTAGGACTTACGAACCAGTATTCGTTTTTTAGTTATGAAGAGGTCCAAAAGCTAAGCTTTAAAGGCGCTCAAAGCTTAGCTTTGACTAAAAATATCACGATTGACGACTTTGCCAAAGTCGAACAGCGGGTAGGACTTGTCAAAGAAGCGGTTAATGTGGAAAAAAGCGAAAAATTGATTCGGTTAACTGTTGATTTTGCAAATATAGGCATGCGGACGATCTTCACCGGTGTCCGGCCATTTGGTTATACACCTGAATATTTCCAGGGAAAGAAATATTTATTTGTGGTCAACCTTGTTCCGCGAAAAATGCTAAACGAGTATTCCCAAGGCATGATCTTGGCAGTAGATGGGGAAGATGGAAAACCTGCATTTATTTCCGCGGACAATTTGCCAGTAGGAGTAAAAATTCGTTAAAAGTCTCGATGAAGTAAAGCGATGGCAATGAAATATTGTCGATAACAATAAAAATTGAAGGAATGTGAAAACAAACGATAAAAGTTTAGTTGGAATCTTTTGGATTATCTGATGGAAGGTAGCTGATGATTTCAGAAGCAGATTGCGCGAGTTTTGCGGCATTTTCCCCAATGGAAATAAGCTTTCGAACTTTTCCTAAAACTGCAATTTTATCTTTTTTCGATCCTGGTTTTTTGATTTCAGGTTCAATAATTGCTGATTCAGTTAAAATTTTCTCGGAAATCTTAGGTACAGCTCTTGCAATAGCACCAGCTGCCGCAACATTTCTATCACTTTGACTTTCAGTCATAATTTCAATTTAATTGTTGTTGTTGTTGTTGTCAAGAACGGGGGCGAAGGTTAGATAGGCAATACTTGACATAGTATATAGTATATTATATACTATGTACTATGACTACCGATACGAAAAATAGAATACTGGGTTACCTCAAGACTAATGGCCAGGGTAGGGTGAAAGATTTAGTCCAGCATCTGCAGATAGGGAACGTGGCTGTTCACCGGCAATTGAAGCGTTTAGTGGACGCGGGAAAGCTGATTAAGTCAGGGAAGCCACCTACTGTATTTTATATGTTACTTGAAAAGACTCAGCAAGAGCAGCAATTTGAATCTAAACAGATGGTTGGTATGCTGGAAAACACCTATGTTTACATAGATCCGGTTGGTCAAATTATACCTGGAATGACTGGTTTTAAGATGTGGGCTACAAGAGTCGGAAAAACTGATCAAATTGAAAGTTTGGTTAAACGGTATTTACTTGACCGGCAGTGGGCGGATTCATTTAAATCTAAGCAAGGGTGGATAGACGCGGTAGGTAAAACACGCAAAACATTTGGAGATGAGATGTTTTTGGATGGAGTGTATTATAAGGATTTTTATAGTCTGCAGACTTTTGGCAAGACCAGATTGGGACAATTTGTGTTGTACGGTAAACAATCTGAAAACAGGGAATTAATGTGGCAGACTGCCGATGAATCCAAGCAGTTGATAATGGACCTTATAAAGTATTTAGAAGTTGAAGCAGTGGGATTTTTGCCCCACAGTATCTTGCGCAAGGTTCAGTTTTTGAAGGAGTTTTCCAAAAGGTTGGAATTGAAATTGCCTCAAATTAGTTTGGTTAAAGCTTACTCAGGCGGCATACGGGTGGCGCAAAAAACCCTGGGTAGGTTGGAAGAAAGAGTCGAAAATGCCCGGAAAACTATTTTTATTGACAGCCGTCCGGGACAAGTCTTTGACAAAGTGTTATTGATCGACGATGCGGTGGGTTCAGGTGCTACCTTAAACGAGACGGCTAAAAAATTGAAGGAGTTGGGCATGGCCAAACAAGTGTATGGATTTGCGGTGGTAGGAAGCATGAAGGGATTTGAGATTATTAGAGAGGTATAGTGGAGTAATGTTTACTGATCGTATTTTATGTCGCATTGAACTGCCGGAGCACCCCCTGCTTTTGCAAATGTTAATATTATGTGATCGGCTCGATGACCCTCTTTTGAGGGAGGTTCAAATAAATGAGCTATTTATTATAGCCGGATCAATGCGAATCATACTGACAAATGATTCTACAGCATAGAAGTCATTTCTAAACCTAGATTTTAACTACTGTTCGATCCACCCAAGGCGGAGAGAACTTCTCTCCGCCCAAGGCGGATCGAAGAATAAGTTTGGAGATAGCTTTTAAGGTAGTGGATCAAGATGCATAGTCAGTTCGCTTATTAACATAATACCGTTGGTATAGTACAGTATATTTATGTTAATTCAAAGGTTTCTATACCAAAAGTTGATTGGGGCTCAATTAAAAACAGTAAACCACGAAAATTTTGAAGAATTTGTGACTTAATCTTATAGTTTTATTTGTGGTCAACCTTGCTCCGCGAAAAATGCCCTCCTACGTTGAAACTCCGGCGGGTAAATTAAACGAGTATTCTCAAGGGATGATATTGGCTGTGGACGCAGACGGTGGGAAACCAACTCTTCCCAATGTTACTACCTGATGATAGAAAGCTAACTTTAGACAATATGTAAAAGTCAGACTTTTAGTATTTTTCCTACTCTTGACAAAAATCCGACTTTTTGGTATAATATTTAATATGATGCTTGAGGCAACTTTTACTACCCAGGTTACCGATAAAGGTTATATACTTTTGCCGGTTAAAGTCCGACGGCTGCTCAAATTAAAACCAAAACAGTCGATACAGATGAGAGTGAAGGATAACAAGATTGAACTAGAGCGAATGCTGACTTTGGATGAGGTGTTTAATTTTATCAAACCTTCTTCGCGTAGATTTACCCAGAAAGAATTAAAGGCAGAAGAAAAGATGGCGCATGAGGCTATCGCCAGGAACGCAGCTTCCGAAGGGTTATGATATTTATCGACACAAATATTTTCCTACGCACAATTCTTAACGATCATCCAGAATTTTCTTCCGCTTGTAAACGTTTATTTTTGAGAATCAAAAATGGGGAATTGGATGGTATTACAACCGACCTAACCGTCGCTGAAGCCGTATTTATATTGCAAAAGCAATCTAAATTTGTATTTTCGAGAACAGATATTACTGGCGTGCTTTTGCCTCTGCTTAAATTGAGTCATTTAAATTCTTCATCCCAAAATCTCTGGGAGCAGATATTTACCATCTTTGTTAAGAAAAATGTAGATTTTATTGACGCGTACAATATGGTAGTGATGAAAGCCGCCGGTATCGAAAAAGCCTATACCTATGACCACGATTATAGTAAAGTGGGGTTATTGGAACGGTTAGAGCCAAGATGAGAAAAATCCAGTTTCTACGTTTGTTACGTTGTGATACTAGGAACATTTAACGGAAAGGCGGGAGTTGGTTTGGGAAGTTTTGGTAAAATAGCAGTCAGTTTATGATCCAATACTGATTGGACTAAAGCTTCATCTTTTCCCGGCACAAAATTTCTACGTATTGGACTTATCGTACCATCTGCAGAATTTCGAACATTTTGTGCAATTTCCAATACACCGCCATTTTTATTAGGAAATAAAATAAGTCTTTGTACAGAGTACATTGAATTCTCTGTGTAGGTTGGATCATCTATTATCCAGTAGACCAACGCTTTTTCTTGGGGAGATGTGGCCGTTGGGTCACCGTGACTTTCAAATAGCGATTCTTTTTCTTGCGTTGCATCTCTTATAGTTGTATCTGCAAATGCCAAATCTTTAAATCCTTGTGCCCAAACCCGTTGTCTTTCTTTGGTGGCCGTCCAAGCTCGGGATATTGCTGTTTTTGCTTCGTAATCTACGGTCAATGGAAACGGTTCTTGATTAGTCATTAAACAATAATAATTTATTATTATTGTTCTTGTCAAGAACGTGTATAGGTCACCTACATTTGGGAAAAGTGGTTAATTGGTTGTACACCTCAATTGGTGTTTTGAGTTTGAGTGCATGATGCGGTCTTTTGGTATTGTACCAGATAAGATACTCAGATAATT
>JAHFKJ010000003.1 GCA_023245415.1 Candidatus Gottesmanbacteria bacterium
TGTCGAGGCAAATTTCGATCACTAAACGGCCAGAGTGGGGTTCAACTAACAAAAAAACCAGAGGTTGATTTACCGCCTTTATTCTAATCGGCAGGTGCCGTTTTTGATACGCTACTTTTTCAGTCGGGGATGAGAGAGTTGAACTCTCGACCTCACGCACCCCATGCGTGCGTTCTACCAACTGAACTAATCCCCGTCATTTCATGTCTGATTAAACAGACCGTTTTCCTACCAGTGCCATGTTCTAGTCAACTGTCTCTCAAAGCGAGATCTGGCTTCGCCAGAAACTAATCCTCGTGAATTGTATTATAGCGTTGAATAATCATTTAAGCTATTTGGTAAAAAATATGATACGGAATCATATGTTCTATTTGTCTACATATTAGCTTTGGCCAACTTTGTTATAGGGGATGTTTAATGCAAATTTTACTCAGGTAATAACGTATTTATACAATTTTTTTGTCAAATATTTATTACTTACGATTAAGTTTACTGTTTTTATGTTTTCCTGAATTTAGCAGATCTTATATCTCGAGCGGTACTTGAAGCGGAAAAATGACGAGGTTGATTGCCTTAATTTTTGAGTTTAAATGCTAAAATATTTTTTGCTTTCTCGTTAGGGTATGCCCAGGCTTTTTCAAACAATTCAAAGCTGACTTTTCTGTTTTCAAATGCGGGTAAGCCCGGATCATGCAAGAATAAGTTTTTTTCGTTAAATCCTTTTACGACAACAAAATGACCGACATATCCGTTCTTGCTAATTAAGACTCGCGCGTTAACATTACAAATCAAGAGATATTCATTTTGTAACAATTGAATAATATTTCTTTTGTCAGGAATTTTATTTTGAATCTTTATATTCTCCTGATATTTTCTGGCGAAATTAATTTCCTGGTTGATATGACTGTGTTTAATTTGTTCATTACCTGCTTCAGGTCCATAAAAAGATAATAAATAATTCTCTTTTTGCTCAATAAATTTCGAATAATCAAATATTTCAATGTCAATGACTTCAACGCCTCTACTATGTAACCACAGTACTCCGGCCATTGGCCATGACCATAACCCTTTTGCTTTTGCTGTAATACGATCGAGTTTTTCCCAGGAATAATTCTCATCTGGCCAGAAAAATTTGGCCAACATTTTTATTGCGGCCTGGAAACAGTGTGTATTGTCTGGAGTGTTGCTGTAAAAAGGAATATTTATGTTCATGATTTAAATGCTGTCTCTTTTTACGAAAAAATTCGAATTATATTTCAAAGATAGCCCTTTGGCAGGCTCAGAGTTGGTTCGGTGAGCGCTCCTTTTCAACTTCACGATCTGCGGTGTCTAGTTGACTATGTTGGAACCTACTTTAAGAAACGTTTTTCCATTCATTCAGTTTATCCAGAGCAATTTTTTTATTAGATACTTCTTCAGTTGCTAACAATTCGACATCTGGAAGCCCGCTTTTCTTAAAAATTAGTTTTGCTTTTGCTAATAGCCAATTCGACGGTTGTTTTCTTGCGATGATTAATAGATACCCAAAGTTTTGAGGTAATGCACATTCTACATACTCTTGCCTATTCCATGTTTGAAACCACTTTTTCATAGATAAGGTATCAACATTTACCATTAGTTGCGGAGACGGCGAGATTCCCTTCGATCCGCCAGCTGGCAGACTCAGGGTAAACTTCTCATCTCTTTCATTCTTCGTCAAGCTCAGGGTAGGCGCGCGAGTGCCCCCACCCGATCGTCGTATCATCTCCACGCTCGCCTGCCCGCCTCTAGTGGAGACTTCGACCTCGCTTATATTTTTCGCTCGCGATATTTGCTCTCTCCGTAGTCTTTTGAAAAGCTTTTTTTTAACCATATAAAAGATTTAATTGTATCCCTTTTCAAACTTTTTAGAGAAAACAAGATTAAAATTACACCTATCAAGAAATTGATGGTTAATATCAATACGACACTACCTGGCATGTGAGTGCTTTGGTTGTTAGTCATATGTGAAGATACACGGGTTAACACAAATAACAATGCACTTTCTCCCAAAAATGGTGCATCGCTTAAGTTCGATAACAGTTTCGGAGTTAGAAAAGTTTCGTTTGGAAGCGGCCAACTGAATATTAAAGATTCAGCTAGCAATGGATATGCTTGATCCATTCTGCCATTTACGAGTGCCGCACCCAATCCAAAGGCAGAAGCCGCTGTTCCATATCCGGCAATTACCGGACCCGCATCTACTTCAAGATACCAATTTGGATTATGGGAATTCTTGGCAAATTCCCGCCATCCTGCTAAAAACCAATCTCTCTGCCAATACTTATCTTCATATTTGCCATACCAATCTTGAGCTATTTCAGGCCAAAGTTCAGGTGCCCACATCAGCATGTAAGAGATACCAGTGCCACGAGCCGGTCCAATTCCTATCCCTTTTTTACTATCACAAATATATGCAGGTAATTTCGTTTCTGGATCTAAAATTGCACTTTGGAAACCCCGCCTTGCTCTTGCGATAAATTCTGCATGATCAATCCCCAGCAATGCGTCAGCTTTTTTAATTGCTACTATTGCCGGTAAAATATCGATGGGATAACATTCACCTGGATAATCATCAAGCAAACCGTATGGAGATTGATCAATTTCTCGTGCTAATGAATTTACTTGATCAGCAAGCATATCCCTATACTGTTGATTTCCCGATAGCTTTTGATAACTGGTCAAACCACTGATAAGCAGCATGCGATAAAACAAGTTTTCTTTTTTCAAATAATCATCTCCCCACTTCAGCTTCACCCAATGGGCTTGTTTAGGATCTGTCAATAATTTGGCAGCCAACGTTATTGATTCTGATGCATATTCCCTAGGTGCATGGGGAGCTAAACTCCTATTCTGTTCCCATGCCTTTTGTAACGACTCCGTACTCCATAGATAAAACGCAGTCCCAAACAGCGGCCACTCCGTACCTGAAATGTCGTGCACTGAAAGCTCGGTTGCTCTGTTCGAAACTAATCTTTCTGTTAACCATTTTTGATAATTTTCGGTTAATTTCTGATGCAGTTGAAAATAATAGGGATGAATCTGACCAGTCTTAAGCTGTTTTGATGTTATTAAGGTTATAGATCGAATTGAGGGTAAAATGAAAAAATAAAGACCTACAGTAAAAAACAAGATTGCTTTCGCGTAAATAAGAAAAACTTTAATAATCAGGGCAGGTTGTTTAAATAGTTTCAATTGACCAATTATACACTTTTAAGTAAAACCTGTCGTTTTTGCTTAAGAAAAATTGTATATTTACTATCAGATTTAGAATTTTCCGATTGCTATTTTAGTGGACGGTTCTGATAGCTAGAGTAATCGGACTAACTCCACCGGATACGCCATCGTAGCACTGATGCGTTCTTTAAAATTTATATAAATAAAATTTTTTACGTGGCGATCTCATTACGAAAAAATTCTACTATATTACTAAGGTTATTCTCGGTTCTCGCCTCTGCCATTGGTGGACAGGTATTATTTTTGCGCGCGCGATTTTCTCGCCCTTCGGGCGAGTAAGGAAAAAATATAGTTTCCTTGTCCCGCCCGCGCGTGGAAAACAAATTTACTCCCCTAATTATTCCAAGTTTGGCGGGCAGAAATCCACCTTTTTATGACGCAAATACTAATCGCTTCTTAAGAAGTTGTCTCAGACATTACTAGCGCGATGCTGGTATTTCTATAATTTGTGGTTTAGGTTTTAATTGTCGATCAATATAATCAAAAGCTAAAGATACTCTTTCTTCTGTTTTTTTTGAATCCGGACAAAATTCGGTAATAGCTCTTCTGACTTGTTCCAATGCATATCTATCTCTCATTTCTGGTTGGTGCATATTCTCAAATGATTCAAGCATTCCTGTAATGTATGCAAGTTCAACTCCTGTTGTGAATTTATATCCTCTTGTGGACGGATATTGAAGTAACTTGCCATATAAGGCTTTTATCTCTGGAATTTTTAAAGATTTATCTATACGATCTGTCGACCTCAACCTCTCAATTGCGTTTTGCATTTTTCTATCGTCCATCATTTCTTTGGCTCCTAAAATTCCTAACGTGGTGAGTCCTGTCCATAATGTAGCCAAGAGAGCAGCTTTAGCTGTTTCCGCTTGGGTAGGTGTTAATTTTTCAGCTGCAACCAATAAATACTCAACACCAAAAAGACTTGCATTGATAAGTGAATGGGTGGCTAGAGAAGCAGCAAGTCCTTTCTCATTTGCAACCTTGGTGAGATATCCTCCAATAAAAAATTTATTTATACTTGAATTGGTGAGATGACTTGCAGAAAATATTACATTTGGCAGCATTCTTGCTTTGTCTGATCTTACATCTAATCCCATACGACGTGCAATTACTGTGGCTATTTCAGGAATAACCCGACTTCTGTATGACAGCTCATCGACAACAGGACCTAAAAAAGTCGATAACCATATAATCGGAATTAGTTCTTTCGGTACGCCCATTTGTAGACCAGCAACAGTTAAACCAATGTCATATAAACCAACCAATGCAATTGTTTTTTTAAGAAAATTTATTGAAGGAGATTTTGTCGCTCGATCAACCAGATACTTAACTGTTAAATCCTGTTCCTGTTCTCCATAATCGTGTACTGGTAACACGCTCAAAACATGCTTATTGGTCCAAGAAACAAAATCGTCTCCTACTTTTGCAGCTATTTGCATAAGTCTTCCTATTTGTTCCTTACCTACAGCAGGATTATCTGGTGTTTGAATCGGATCAGTTTGTGTAGTCACCTCACTAGTTTCTCCCATGATAGTATTATACTTTAGATCAGCATTGTTAATTTCTCTGATTTTTGTATTTTTACTTTGGACTCAATTTTACGGAATATCTTTTTTAATGGGGTAATCGGACAAAGGAATTTAAATCTGCTGTGCTTGAGACTTCTGGTCGTGCCATTTGAATTTTTGTTCTTTAAAATCACCTTACTTAAATCTCCGACCGTGAGGTCGAGAGATGCAGTAGAATCAAGTATTTTGTAGAGTACACTGTAAACTTAATTTTGTTTAATTATTAAAAAACTTTATGTTTCTTTAAAAAAGCTCATCCTGAACCAGATTTGAGATATTTCTCAAAGTTAAACGCCGTATATTTGTTGGAAAGGGCAAAGTAAGAAATTAATTTCATGGGAAGTCTTTCTTTTGTTGCAGGGACTTGGCCTTTTTGATGACGCTCAATTCTTTCTCTCAGGTTTTCAGTACAGCCCGTATAAAGTTTCCCGTCCAAACACATCAATATATAAACATAATACATAATTATTAATATTCGAATTCCTCCTTCGCTAAAGCTAGCGGACTGCGTCCGCCGAAGTACGAGGTAGCTTTAGCTACGGCGGACGAAGGCGGAGAGGGCGAGATTTGAACTCGCGGTCCGCCGATGGCGGACGGCGGTTTAGTAAACCGCTGCACTAGACCACTATGCGACCTCTCCATCATTAATTTGTGTTAAATCTTCGCTCAGAATAATAGGTTAAATTTATTACTTGCTGGTAGGTCAAGATCGGTGTTGTATTAGAGATACATACTCGTGTTTATTTCCGTTTAAAGATGACGAGTTTGTATCCGTCTGGGTCGCGGATAATAAATTCACGGTTACCCCACGGCCAATCTTTTGGTTCACTTGATGGTTTGAGTCCATATGCAATGAGACTCTTGTAGGTCTCATCAACGTCGTTGACACTAAGATAAAGAAACTGTCCGGCACCTTTGTATGTTAAGTTGGCTTCTTTCTTAAATTCAGGCTTGTCTTCCTTATCACTTTGCAGGAACTCAATCCAAAACCAGTTGATATACCCAATTGCGTGGGTGGATTTGTTTTTCTTGAATGTAAAACCAAGAGTTTCATAGAACTTTACAGTTTTAGGTACATTTTTCACGTAACAAACTATACCGGCAGCACTTTTTAAATTCATGTTTTTTGTTCCTTAATGAGTTGTGAATACTATTTATTATATTCTAGCATGAATTCTTAAATCTTTCTTGTTATTTTGACATTTATCAATAGTCATGTATTTATATAGTTTTGTATAGATAAAATTTGCATTTTTACTCACGTTATTGCTGCCACAAACGTTGATGTCCAGAGAAGTTTTATATAGGAATAATGGGTCTTTTAGACTTATTAAATATCATGAATTATTTCAATTAATTTATTCTGGAAAAACTTAAGTTTTAGCAATTTCTATCATTACAAGTACTGAAGGCGAGCGAACCTCTTTTGCTTTACGATCTGCGGAGAGCATGGGACGATTTGGGGGCTTATTATTCTACTTATTAGTTAAAGTTTTTAAAAACCATGATGTAATAATTTCTGATGATTGCGTTAAATATTTTTGGTCATGAAGAGCATGAGGAGCCTCTTTAATTATTTGTTTTTCTCGAAGTGAAGAATTTATTGTATTTTCATAATATACTTTAGTTATTCGCTTTGGAATCACTTCATCATTTTCATGTTCAACTATTAAAATCTGTCCGGAATATTTCTTTATAACCTTAATCGCTTTTGTATTTCTAATATCAGCCTGTTGACGATAAAGCGCTTTTCGTTCTGGATCCATTTTTTCTGGCACGGCATTCCACCATTCATCTTGATAAATTGCGGGTGCAGCAAGAATTAAAGAAGAAACTGGGCGTTTTTCAGTTAATAAAGCTGCCTGATATCCACCAAAGCTTCCACCCAATACACCAATCTGATTTTTGTCACATAATTTGTGAGATACGAGAAAATCATATCCTGCCAATGCGTCTTCAAAACCCTTGGCAATAGTTTGATTAGAAAATTTTCCGTCACTTTCTCCACATCCACGAAAATCGAACACCAAAGTCAAAAATCCTTTTTCTGCCAAAGATTGAGCACGATCAAAATACCTTTTTTTATTGCTGCCTCGGCCATGGAATATAACCACAGAAGGAAGTAAGTTTTGATTTTTGGACTGAGGAACAAATAACGTTCCTGATAACTTCTCAGATTTTATATAAATTGAAACTGATTGTGTTTCAAATTTCATCATTTTATTTTAAAAACCGGAACCAACCAGTAGAATTATATTCTAGTTTATTGAAGAAATGTTTTAAGAAGTTTTTTAATTGTTTTGCTTCCATATCCGCTTTTTAGATATTCTTCTCTCTTTTTAGCGTCAATTCTATTAAGAAATGCGTCATAGAAAATCAACTTATATGGGATAAATGGTTTTGTAGCTTGTGATTCACCAGCATTAAGCTGTTTAATACGTTTTCTTAAATCAGACGTATAACCAATATACAATCTTCGATCCTTTTTACTTTGAAGAATATAGACATAGAAAAACATATTGAAGCCGGCAACGTAATAAATTTACTTCGTATATTTAAACGTTCCAGCCACGTTAAAATTTTGTGCAACATAAATTTTTTACGTGGCGGAGGGTACAGGACTCGAACCTGTAAGGGTTTACACCCGCTAGTTTTCAAGACTAGTGCCATACCATTAGGCGAACCCTCCTTAAGTATTCGTAAAGTTCTAAGTTGTTTCTTCTAGAACTCGAGTGCTTGTATTTTAACAGAGATTGTGAAAGAATGAAAAAAATTTGAACTGCCTAAGGAGGTTATAGTTATGGCCCAAGATCAAAAGTTGCAGGCGATCAAAATCGCGATGGAGCAAATTGAGAAACAATATGGTAAAGGCTCCATTATGAAGTTGGGTGATCAGATGGCGGGAAAGATAGGTTTTGAGGTAATATCTACCGGTACGATTCCTCTTGATTTGGCTTTGGGAGTAGGAGGAGTCCCTCGAGGTCGGATCATAGAAATTTATGGGCCGGAAGCCTCAGGAAAGACCTCTATTTGTTTATCGATAATTGCCGAAGCACAAAAAAATGGTGGAGTTGCGGCATTTATTGATGCTGAACATGCTCTTGATCCAGTTTGGGCAGAAACACTAGGTGTGAAACTTAACGATCTACTGATTTCCCAACCAGATACCGGTGAACAAGCGCTTGAAATTACGGAAACATTGATAAGAAGTGGTGGTGTAGATGTTATCGTTATCGATTCAGTAGCTGCATTGGTGCCCAGAGCTGAAATTGAAGGCGAAATGGGAGATTCGATGATGGGAGTGCAGGCGCGTCTTATGTCACAAGCACTTAGAAAGCTGACCGCAGCAATTTCCAAGTCGAAAACCGTGGTGATTTTCACTAACCAATTGCGTCAGAAAATTGGTATTATGTTTGGTAATCCTGAAACTACGACGGGAGGTATGGCGCTTAAATTCTATGCTTCAATTCGAATGGATGTCAGAAAAATCGAAACTATCAAAGATGGTGACCGGGCGATTGGGAGTAGACACCGAGTCAGAATTGTAAAAAATAAGGTGTCACCTCCTTTTCGAGTCGCCGAGTTTGATGTGATGAGTGATGGAATTTCCAAAGAGGGAGGTCTTCTAGATGTGGGAATTGAACTCGGAGTCATCGCAAAATCAGGTGCTTTTCTTAAATACAATGGACAAATGCTGGGTCAGGGACGTGAAGCTGCGAAGTTGTACCTAAAAGAAAATGCCAAGATTGCAAAAGAATTGCAGGAAGCTGTCTGGAAAAATGCAAAAACAGGTAAAGTTCCCGTTGAAGTGGGAAAAGAAGATGATGAGGAATGATTGTCACACAGTTACAAGTTAAAAATAATGTAATTGCGGTTTATATTGACGGTGAACTTGTTTGCTCTTTAGCTCCTGAGATAGTCCTTAAACATGAGTTACGTAGAGGTCTTAAACTGTCCCAAGCAAGCCTGAAACAATTATTAGAGGAAACTAATATAGTTAAGTGGCGTGATAAAGCTTTGCGTTTTATTTCGTTTCGTCCGCGCAGTTGTAAAGAATTATCTCAATATTTACGAAAGCAGGGAATTTCTGAATCAATTTTGCAAATTCTCTTAGAAAAGTTAACTGATCAGAAATTAGTTGACGATCTACGATTTGCTCAGTGGTTTGTAGAACAGCGGGATCAGTTTCGCCCCAAAGCAAAAAAAGTTTTGGAAATAGAACTTAAAAGTAAAGGTATTGGTTCAGATATCATTCAAGATGTGCTTGCCCAAAAAACGAGTAGTGACGAACTGTCCCAGGCTCAAACTCTCATCCAAAAAAAACTAAGATTATGGAAAAATTACTCCAAACAACAAAAAGAGCATAAAATTCAAGCATTTTTAATTCAGAGAGGGTATTCTTGGGATATTGTCCGGAGTATTTTGAAAATGGAGACGATTTTTTAAAGATTTGACGTAAAGCGTTAATTTTGTATAAAATATAATCTATAGAAAGGTATTAGTATTTTTCCTGAAAAAGCGAAAATGACTCAATATATATCAATTCTACTTTTTGGCCACACAACACGTCTTTAAACTTCCCCAAGACGTAAAAGAGTAGTGCTTTTTCCAGGAAAAACAAATTTAGATATGGGTATTTTTGATAAAGTGTCCAAACTTTTTAGCGGAAAGAAAACCTCCGGTTTTCCTAAAGTAGTTAAGAAAAAAATAGAGAAGCCTTCTTCAGAGATTACAAAACCTCATATTGATACCAGCGAAATCTTACGTAGTGCCCAAACAGAAGCTAAAGCAATTGTAATCGAAGCCAAAGACGAAGCTCTACGACTCAAACAACAGATGCAGGAAGAATTGATCCGAAAAGAAGAAGTATTGGAACGGAAGCAGGGAGCTTTGGATGAACGAGAACGGCAAATAAGCGCCAATGAAAAACACGTTGTACAACGGTTGGAAGAAATAACTCAAGTGAAAGCCGATCAACTCGAGAAACTTGAGCGCGCCGGACATCTAACGAGAGATGAAGCCAAAGCTCTAATCTTAAAAGCAGTTGAAGATAACTTACATGAAGATATGGCAAAAATGATCCGGGAAGCCGAGGAGAACGCGCGTGAAGACGCTGCGAAAAAGTCTCGCGAAATTCTAGTTGATGCCATGCGTCATGGAGCTACTAACTATGTGGCTGAATTTACTGTATCTGCAGTTAAGTTGCCTGATGAAGAGATGAAAGGTCGGATTATCGGTAAGGAAGGAAGAAATATACGTACTTTTGAACAAGTGACGGGAGTGGACGTAGATCTTGATGAAGAAGGAGTAATAAAATTATCGTCCTTCGACTCAGTTAGACGAGAAATTGCGCGTGTAGCTTTGGATAGACTCATGAAAGATGGTCGGATTCAACCCGGTCGAATTGAAGAATTAGTAGCTGAAGTCAAACGTGATATTGAACGAATCATGTTTGAAGAAGGACAAAAGTTGTGTCATGCTGTGGGTGTTTTTAATTTACCTCTACCCTTGATAGCACTTCTGGGGAGATTTAAATACCGTTTTTCCTATGGACAAAATATGATTGCTCATACGCTTGAAGAAACTAAAATAGGGATCGCGTTGGCTCACGAAGTAAAAGCGGATGTAAACATAGTGAGACTTGGGTGTTTACTACATGACATTGGCAAAATTATTACTGATCAGGAAGGCAGTCATATTGAATTGGGCGTCGATCTTCTAAAAAAACATCGTTTGCCTCAGGCTGTAATAGACTGCGTAGCTCAACATCATGAAGATACACCGTTTAGTTCAATCGAGTCAGTTTTGGTTTATATCGCCGATGCGATTTCCGGAAGCCGACCGGGTGCCCGACACGAAGACATAGAAAAATATGTTAAAAGACTTACCGATCTTGAACAATTTGCTCGTTCTCACCCGGGGGTAACTGAAGCGTTTGCATTTCAAGCCGGCCGGGAACTGCGGGTTATTGTTACTCCGGAAAAGGTTAGCGATGCTGATGCAGAAGTGATATCCCATAAAATCAAAGAAGAGATTGAAGAAAAACTTACTTACCCAGGACAAATTCGGGTGATGGTAATTCGTGAATATAGAGCTATCGATATTGCTAAGTAATAAAAGAGAATTAAATGAGAGACACTTCATTCATCTTAATTCTGGACGTGACATACAAATTGGTTTAATAAAATGTACTGCTTTGATAATCCAAACCATACTAACTTTCATAATTAGCTTATCTCCACGCCCTAATAATATCTCATAGTAACGTTCATCTTGACAAGACAGTTAAAACACACTACATTAATTAAATAAACTCGACTTGATCCTCTAAATAAAAATTCTGCCCAAAAAAATATTGTTGTGGCGCCTCTTGATAATATTCGAATAATTCAAAAAGATCGTTTGTATGCAAAAATTCCCAATCAGTATGTTCAATTGTTATAAACGATGGATGCCTAAGTTGAAACTACGGCAATCCGAAGGGAGGTGAATACATTTATGACAAAAGCTGACTTAATAGTTATGGTATCTAAAAAAGTTAATCTAACCAACAAAGCTGCAAAAGAATCGGTTCAAGCAGTATTTAAAGCCATTGAAGATGCTTTGAAAAAAGGTGATAAAGTCGTGGTTACCGGTTTCGGAACTTTTATGGTTAGGTCGAGAGCTTCTCGAACAGGCAGAAACCCACAAACGGGTGCAACCATTAATATTCCGGCACGCAAAACTCCTGGGTTTACCGCCGGGAAAGCTCTCAAAAAAGCCGTCCGTTGATATTGGTGTAGTGAATTTAATTAAGGAAAGCCCGAATTGCTTGGGTCTTTCCTTATTTGTGTTAGAATTAATTATTAAATAGTTAATATTGTCTTAATATCAAAGGATAGTTCAAAAAGAACACATTGGAATGTCTATTATGACGATCTCCGTTTCTCATCTGTACAAAGCCTATAAAGTTCAGCAAAAAGAACCGGGAATAAAAGGTTCGCTAAAATCTATATTTGCGCGTAAATACAAAGATGTGCAGGCTGTGGCTGACGTTTCATTTTCAATTTCCGAAGGTGAACTAGTCGGATTTATAGGGCCTAATGGTGCGGGTAAAACGACTACTCTAAAATGTTTGTCAGGTTTACTGTATCCTTCTTCGGGTCAACTTTCAGTATTGGGATTTAATCCGTTCGATAGAAAAAACGCGTTTTTAAAACAAATTTCTTTGGTCATGGGTCAGAAAAACCAGCTGTGGTGGGATTTACCGGCAATTGATACATTCTTACTTAACAAAGAAATATATGAAATTTCCGACAGCGATTATCAAAAAACACTGAATGAGTTAGTTGATTTACTTAATGTGAAAGACGTATTAAATACACAAGTGCGTAAATTGTCTCTTGGGCAGAGAATGAAAATGGAACTTATCGCAGCTCTTATTCATAAACCAAAAGTCTTATTTTTGGATGAGCCGACAATTGGTTTGGATGTGATTATGCAGCAAAAAATGCGTGAGTTTATCAGTGAGTACAATTTGCGTTACAAATCAACAATTTTGCTGACTTCACATTACATGGATGATGTTAAGGAATTATGTAAACGGGTGATCATTATTGATCACGGTAAGATCATTTTTGATGGACAACTAGATGATATAGTCAAAATACACGCCACACATAAACAAATCACCGTCATTTTTGAAAATTACGTTGACCCCAAACAGCTATCAGGTTTTGGCGAAATTAAGTATTTCGAATTTCCTAAAATTGTCTTATCAATTGAACGAGAGAAATCAAACGATGTGGCGGTAAGACTTTTACAAAAATTTCCGGTGGCGGATATCAATATTGAAGAGCCGGATATTGAAGATATAATAAGAACGGTGTTTAAAGGCAAAGAACTAGCATAAATCATATGTATGAAAAAATACTGCATGTTATTGTATTTGGCATGGAAACGAATTCTAATTTACCGCTCAGTTAGTCTTGTCTACGTCAGTCTTTCACTTCTTAATATATTTTTGACGATTGCAATTTGGACAGTAGTCTACAAAAATCCGGTTCATACACCTTCGGTGTCATTTTCCGTATTTATTTCCTATTTTGCAGTGATGATTATTTTTACGCAATTTGTCAATTCCTATGCTTCGGGTGAAATGGCTGACATCCATATCAAACGGGGACAGTTATCAGTATATTTATTAAAACCCTTTCCTTATCTTGTACAGGAGTGGATACTTGAAATTCCCTGGCGGATAATGGCATTTTTTATGTCGCTTCCAGCGCTACTTATTATTATTTTCCTGTTTCAGGATTCCATAAATCTAAACCCGGTATTTATAATTATCGCTTTGACTTTGGTCGTCGGTGCATTTGTATTATCGTATCTTATACAAATCTGTTTCGCTATGTTGACTTTCTGGCTTGAGGATAGTCATGGGGTTTTGTCAGTGCTGGAAATTCTGACTCTTTTATTTACGGGTATGGGGATGCCGATATTTTTCTTTCCGCCACTGCTTAAAACACTGGCATATATTTTGCCGTTTCAATATATACTCTATTTTCCTGTAGCACTGGCAGTAAACTTATTAAACGATCGAGAGATCATATTTTTCGTCTGTATGTATTTCGGTTGGATAGTGATTTTAACATTTGTGGCGTCACAGTTATGGAAAAACGGACTCAAAAAATTTACCGGAGAAGGAACATAATATGTTTCGTATCATAAAAATGACCAGTAACATCATCAAAGCAAATATAATGGTAGCTTTAATGTATCCGGCCAGTTTTTATACCAGTAGCTTAAGCAGTATCTTGTGGATTGGTTTATCGATGATCAGTATTACAGTTTTAACATATCAATCACCGGAATTAGGTGGATGGAATAAACACCAGCTGTTTGCAGTTCAGGGAGTTTACTCAATTATACTGGGAACAATGTATTTTATGTTTGGCGAAAATTTCAAAAAACTTATACGTCTTATCAACAAAGGAGATCTGGATCTATTGCTTACTAAACCAGTTGACAGCCAATTCTTGGTATCAGTCGGAGAAAACAAAATACACCAACTGTCGCGGGTTTTAGGCGGAATTATTTTACTGACATATGCTTTATCAGCCCTGCATGTGAATGTCGGAATAAGAGATATAATACAGTTTCTTTTTTTTATGCTATTAAGCTGTATTATCATATATTCGATCTGGTTTCTGCTGGTGACGCTGACTATCTGGCTTACAAATTTATTTAATATTGATGAGTTGTTTACACATTTAACGGGGTTATCACGCTATCCCCTGGAAGTATTTCGTTATTTAAATAGGTATTTATTTTATCTGGTACTACCTCTCGTTATCATTACATCTGTGCCAACACAAATTATTCTCAAGAAACCGGATTTGTGGTTGATGATCGCAGCGGTATTGGTTGCAGGAATTTTATTTTTTTGTTCGCGAATGTTCTGGTTTTTTGCCTTAAAATTCTATACGAGTGCAAGTAGTTAAAAGTAATAAGCAACAAGTGATAAATGACAAGCTAAGAATTTTCAAAATGCTCTCTTGTCACATGTCACATGTCACTTATCACCTCAAAAAAATACTTAATGATTTTCAAAAATACCTGGGATGAATATTCTGCGTACAGAATAAATTTTGTGTTTTGGCGGGTGCGCGTAGTGTTAAGATTTTTAATCACCTACTTTTTGTGGTCGGCGATTTATTCCAGTCAACAGAATTATTTTGGATATAACCGGCAATCCATGCTTTCGTATGTATTACTCACTTACTTAGTAAGTAATTTTGTATTTGCGACACGCACACAGGATATCGGATCAGAGATCAATGAAGGTAGATTAACCAATTATTTACTCCGGCCGATCAACTATTTTACTGGACTTATAGCACGGGATATTAGTGATAAATTTATAAATTTCATTTTTACCGTTGTTGAATTCGTATTTTTATTAAATATTTTTCAGCCTCCGATATTTTTTCAAACTAATTTTAATATAGTTGTATTTTCCATTATCGGTTTCCTCGGTTCAATCGTAATCTATTTCTATATAAGTATATTATTGGGATTTATAGGATTCTGGAGTGCAGAAATATGGGGAATCCGCTTTATCTTTATGGTTCTTCTTGACTTTTTCGCAGGCACGTTATTCCCAATTGATATATTGCCAGCAATAGTAACAAAAATACTCCTTTTTACTCCTTTTCCGTACATGTTTTACTTTCCGATAAAAATATATTTGGGTAGACTTTCTCTGAATGAAATTATTTTGGGATTCGGCGTTTTATGTACCTGGATATTTTTGCTTAAATCTTTAGTTATGATTGTTTGGAATAAAGGTTTGCGAATTTATAGCGCAGAAGGAAGATAACTAAATCAACTAATTTTCTAATCCTTAAATAGACGTGAAGATTTTTTTATTATTAGTTGATTAGACTATTAGATGATTAGTTGAATATGTTAATTCATTATATTCGTATCTGGTTGCGGTTGACATTGAGTTCATTTCAAGTTGCCTTGATTTCACGTTTTGGTGCGGTTTTATTTACGGTAGCTAAATTGTTGCGTTTTGGATTTTTTCTCTCAATTGTTTATTTAGTAATGAATAAAACTAATACTTTGGCTGGATACACATTGTCTCAATCAATCGTTTTTTTCTTAACTTACAATGTTATCGATACATTTACTCAATTGCTATTTCGTGATGTATATCGTTTCCGGCAAAAAGTCATCAACGGTGACTTTGACCTTATATTAATTAAACCCATGAGTCCTTTATTTAGAGTACTTTTAGGAGGTGCAGACCCAATGGACTTAATTGTTTTGATACCCTATGTATGTATACTAATGTTTTTTTTGTTTCAAACAAATACTTCAGTAGGGTTATTTGCTATTTATATTTTACTTCTTACGAATGCATTTATAATATCAACTGCATTTCACATTACAGTTTTAGCTCTGGGAATTTTGACTACCGAAATCGACCATACGATTATGATTTATCGCGATATCACAAGTATGGCCCGATTTCCAATCGATATTTATCAGGAGCCGATCAGAGCTTTGATAACATTTATAATTCCTATAGGAATTATGATGACTTTTCCAGTCAAAGCTTTATTTGGACTATTATCTTTACCGCTGCTATTAATTGCTTTAGGCCTAGGTTTAGGTGTGATCGGGTTAAGTTTATTATTTTGGCAAATCGCCCTCACCAAGTATACTTCGGCTTCAAGTTGACAATAGTTCTATGAAATACAAAGCTTTATTTCTAGACTTAGACGGAACGACGGTAGTCCTTGGTAGTAACAGTCCGAGTGAGCGAGTAATAAATCGAGTGCATCAAGCTGACGAATTAATAGATGTATGTTTGGCCACTGGCAGAGTTCTTTCGACAGCGGAGCCGGTGATTAAAATATTAAATTTAAGTGGTTTGTGTGTCATTTCCAACGGAATCCAAATTTATGATCCGGTAAAGAAAAAAATTATTGAGGAAACCCCGATTAACCAGTCGCTTGTTCCAGAGCTCTATGAATTGCTGTCCAAGTTTAAAGTGGGAATACGGCAATTTGATGGTATAGCCGATGTGCCTTATTATGGAGAACAACTTACTGCTCCTATTCAAAGTCTTTATATTCCGGCAATATCAGACCAGACAGCTGATCAGGTAATCAATGCATTAAACAAATACAAAAATATAACAGTTCATAAAATGTTAGCAACTGAAAATGGTATAGTCGGTCTTGAAATTTGTCATGTCAACGCGTCTAAACTGCATGGAATTCACCGTGTCGCGCAATTATTGAGGATTCAAACACATGAAATTATTGGTGTTGGAGATGGATACAATGACTTTCCCTTGCTGATGGCCTGTGGTCTAAAAATTGCCATGGGAAATGCAGTACCTGAACTGAAAGCCATAGCTGATTTTGTAGCTCCTGCTGTGGATGAAGATGGCGTGGCCACAGTAATTCAGAAGTTTATACTCTCCTCTGTTTATTCCCCGTAAATTAAGAGGATGTCAACTTGTCTATCGGCAGGTAGGGGTTAATAAATGCTCAAGAGGGAAATTGTATCAATAATTTTGATACAATACCCCAATGCAATATTTTATTCAAACTTTCGGTTGCCAGGCGAATAAAGCTGATTCCGAACGGATAGCAGGAATGTTAGAAGCACGTGGTATGAGTCCGGCAAAAACTATCGATGAAGCGGACCATATAGTTATTAATACCTGTATGATCCGCGAGTCGGCGGAAAATAGAGTTTATGGTCTTGTTAACAATTTGGCCAAACGTAAACTTTCGGCCAAAGGCCGATGGGCCTCGGGCCCAAAAATAGTGGTGACTGGTTGTATGATTGGGATGGCAGTTAGGGATAAAACCGGCAAGTTTTTTCAAAAAATAAGAGAAGCGATGCCGGATGTTGATGAATTTTTGCCAATTGAAGAAGTTGGTTTTGACAACGCGCCGATACGCACAAATCAAATTCATGCTTGGGTGCCAATATCGAATGGCTGTAACAATTTCTGTACATTTTGTGTAGTTCCTTTTACCCGTGGTCGGGAAATAAGTCGGTCATTTCATGAAATATTACATGAAATCGAACATTTAGTAAGAAACAGATTCACAGAAGTTACTTTAGTCGGCCAAAATGTTAATTCGTACGGTGCGGATTTAGTTTTAGGAAAAGATAATGTGCAGGTAATGCGAGATCTGGATGCAGGCACCTACTTTGATACAAAAAAATTGGATTTGCCTGAAAGTGTCAAAACAGTGGTTCCTTATGAAGGTTATCGCCTGCCAAATGGAATTAAAGTAACGCCTGTTTATGTCAAACACCTGGGCAGGTTGCGGATACCGACACTTTTTCCGTATTTGCTTGATGAAATCTGTAAGATTGAGTCTTTAGAAAAGGTAGACTTTATTTCCTCAAATCCTTGGGATTTTACTGATGAACTGATTGAAGTTATCAAAAAGAACAAAAAAATTGTCCGACATTTACATTTTGCTTTACAATCCGGTGATAATGAAGTTTTGAAACGCATGAATCGTTGGTATACACGGGAAGAATATTTGAATTTAGTAAACAAGATTCGTCACGAAATTCCAAAGATAACTTTTTCAACGGATATAATTGTTGGATTTTGTGGTGAAACTGATGAGCAATTTGCAAATACTGTAGAACTAGTCAAGCAGATCGATTTTACAAAAGCATATATATCCATGTATTCTGACCGGCCTGTTACTGCTGCTCACAAAGTTTATCAAGACAATATTTCTCACAAAGTAAAAAAACAGAGGTGGAAAATCTTAGACGATTTAATTAACCAAAAAAATTTGCAAGCTGGAACCTATACGGTGGATCAATATTCATCTAAAAGAGCATTTATGCCTGCCTAATATGTCATTCTGATCCGCCATGGGCGGAGAAGAATCTAGTCCGCCTAAGGCGGACGCTTCGCTAGATCCTTTACTACGTTCAGGATGACTAGAAGTTTATGAACAAACTTTTAGTAATTTGTGGCCCCACAGCCACAGGGAAAACAAATTTAGGAGTACAAATTGCCAAAAAATTTAATGGTGAAATTATTTCCGCCGATAGCCGGCAGGTGTATATAGGCATGGATATAGGTACAGGCAAAGACATTAACGAGAATGTAGAATTAAGTATTAAGAATCAAGAATTGGGGGTCGAGAATCAAAATTTAACAATTGGATTTAGGGAGAAAGAGGGTATTCCAATCTGGCTTATCGATATTGTTGAACCAGACTATGTGTTTAACGTCGGTGAGTATGCACGGTTAGGGAAAATGATCATTAACTATTTATGGAGTAAAAATAAACTGCCGATTATCGTCGGCGGCACTGGATTATATATTAAAGCGCTGACTCAAGTACTCCCAAACATATATATACCGCCAAACGCGGATTTAAGAAAAAAACTGGAGTTAATGACAGTTGCAGAATTACAAGTAGAACTTAAGAAATCAAACAACGATTGGTTCACCCATTTAAATATATCTGACAAAAAAAATCCCCGGCGTCTGATTCGAGCAATTGAAATAGTGTCTTGGAAAAAAAATGTCATGCTGAACTCGTTTCAGCATCTCAATATTTACAAGTCTTCATTCCAAACTGATCAAGGAATCCTGAAATCCATTCGGCAGGCTCAGGATGACAATCTCACTATTGGCCTCACCGCGCCACTAAATGATTTATTTCGCCGGATTGATGCCCGGGTTGAAGCCCGGGTCAAAGCCGGAATAATTGCGGAAATTACCACCTTACTTAAGAATGGGTTTGGTTGGGATTTGGCCTCAATGAGTGGATTGGGGTACAAAGAATGGCAAGAATACTTCAAAGCGTTAAGCGTTAAGCGTATAGCGTTTAGTGAAAATGAAGAATTAATCCAAAAAATTGTAGCTACCTGGAAAAAGGATGAGTATGATTATGCCAAACGACAGTTGACTTGGTTTAAAAAGGAGAAGCATATTCAATGGTTTGATACAAGTCAAAATGGCTTCGAAAATGTTGTAGTGCAACTCGTCGGAGAATGGTATACTAAAGTTAAACAAGGGTGATTTTATGCCTGAACGAATTGAGATTTCTACGAAAGCGATACTTCTAATTTTTGCATTCGTCACTGGACTTTGGTTGTTTATCACTATTCACGATATTTTACTTCTTCTGTTTATGGCTTTTGTCGTCATGTCGGCACTGAAGACGAATGTTGATTACATGGTTCGGCGGGGAATAAATAGAACTTTGGCAATAGCCTGCAATTACGTGATAATTTTATGTATATTAGCAATATTCGCAACGATTGTATTACCTCCGCTCGTTTCAGAATCAATACGTTTAGCCGTTCACCTACCGGAACTTATAAATAAATTCGCACCTTTCATAAATATAAATCAGGATACGATTTTGCAGCAAATTACACCTATTGGACAGAATATAGCGAAATTGACCATCGGAGTTTTTTCAAATATCTTTACAATTTTAACAATTATGGTGTTTTCTTTTTATTTTCTGCACGAACATGGAAACGTGCGCCGGTTTTTATCGGGATTTATCGGCAGTGTTTGGGCAGATCAAACTGTTGAAATTGTCAAAAAAATTGAGGAACGGATGGGAGCATGGGTAAGAGGTGAACTGATATTAGGTTTTATTATTGGAATATCTTCCTATATTGGATTATTACTGCTGGGTGTCAATTTTGCTCTGCCTTTAGCTTTGCTTGCAGGGGTGTTGGAACTGGTGCCAATTATCGGACCAATAATCTCAGCAATACCGGCGATTATCGTAGCTTTTCCTGACTCACCCCTTTTAGCCTTGAAAGTAGTTATACTTTATACGGTAATTCAACAACTGGAAAATAACTTTATCGTCCCCACAGTCATGCAGAAGTCGGTTGGTTTACCTTCATTGGCGATTCTTTTAGCTTTGATGGTCGGTGGCAGATTGGGTGGTACTATAGGAATAATATTAGCCGTACCGTTACTTCTAGCTTCACAAACTATGATTCAATATTTTTTAACAAAACGACATATATGATATAATGTATCTTACCTAAGTCCTCTTATACTTACTTTTTAAAAATATGCCCAATAAAGCCAAACTTAGTCAATATAAACCTTGGGGAAAATCGGTGTCTATAAATTTATTCGATTGCGACATATCATTATTTTATCCGGATCCTATAAAAAAATTCATCAATGAAGTGATCAAAGTAGTCGATATGAAAGCTCATGGTCCATGTTATGTAGATTGCTTTGGTATTGGGGAGCTTAAAGGGTATTCAGCGATGCAATTTATTGAGACATCTTCGATAACCGTACATACCGATGAACCAGGAAAACGATGTTTTATTGATATTTTCAGCTGTAAAGATTTTGATTCTAAGCTTGCGGCCGAAATTTCAAATAAATATTTCCAAGCCAAACGGATAAAATACATTACTTTAACAAGATAAATATACTTCCAAAAAATAAACCTTTTTGTTGATTATGGAGAATCTGATAGTAAATGAATATGAATTGGTTCATTTTTGCACTGATATCCTTTTTTGGTTGGTCGATTGGTGATATATTTGGTGCAGTAGTATCAAAAAAAATAGGTGAATTCTCAGCTACTTTTTGGCAATTAATAGTTGGATTTATTGCATCATCATTGTTGGTTCCGCTTGCGATTACGGACTTAAGACACATGACTCTTAGTCTAATGTTGCTTAATCTCCTTCTAGGCGCCCTGTTTATTATAGGTTTAGTAACCTTTAATAAAGGTTTACGGATAGGTTCTCCAGCTAGAGTGGGAACAATAACCGCTTCTTTTTCCGCCGTGACAGCGATAATATCTTTTTTTGTATTTCATGAGCAAATTACAGTATGGCAGCTACTTGCTTTAATCGTAATTTTTAGTGGTATCATTTTGTCTGGTTTAAAAAATAAAATAGGTAGTAGGAAAAAATATAGATTAGCTATTAGAGGAACTTGGTTAGCGATTACTACTATGGTGTTATGGGGAATCTATTATGCATTTATAAAGATTCCTTCTCAGTATATAGGTTGGTTTTGGCCGCAATATATAACATTAAGTCTAGTACTAGTCATATGGTGGATTATACGTTTTAAAAAAATAAAAATACGCTCTGTTTTATCTAAAGGCGCCTTTTGGTCAATTTTATTGAATGGGATACTCGTGGCGGTTGGAGAATACAGTTTTAATTATGCGGTTGTCAGGAACGCATCTGTGGTGGTTGCACCAATTGCTGGTTCGTATCCCGTTTTATATGTTTTGTTAGCTTTCTTTGTGTTTAAAGATAAATTATCACGTATGCAATTTTTTGGTATAATAATTAATCTTCTAGGTATCGTTTGGTTAGCATATCTAAGTTCATAATTCTAATTTAAATTTAGCTAATTAAATAATCGGAAATGAATGGAATGATTTCTTGCAAATTCTAGTTTAAATAGATAGGATTAGATGTATGATTATTTCAGATCAGTTAAGGCATTATTCAGAATCTTCTCATAGAAGTTGGGTGAAAACCAAAGCGGTGTTTACGAAAAATTCTTTATTGATTAAGTCGTATCAAGTGATGCAGCGTTGGGAAAATAACTATATGAAAAGTTTAGCAGCGATTGCTACCTCTAAAGGAGGTAATGTATTGGAGGTCGGATTTGGTTTGGGAATTTCGGCTGGTTATATCGAACAATCAAAAAAAATTAAGACTCATATTGTAATTGAATGTCATCCTGATGTGATAAAACAGGCAAAAATGAAATTTAAAAGGCAGTTAGCAACTGATCGGATGATACTTCGTGAAGGGTTTTGGGAGGACATCACACCACAAATATCTGATAAAACATTTGACGGAATACTTTTTGACAGTTGTCCGTTGGAATCTGGTGTAGAATTTTTTCAATTTTTCCCCTTTTTTACTGAAGCGTACCGATTATTAAAAGATGATGGTGTTTTTACTTATTTTTCAGATGAGGCCAAAAAAATTTCTCCAGCACACCTTACCAAACTTAAAAAAGCCGGATTTCACAATATTAAATTTAAAATTTGCAAAGTGCGTCCACCAATAACTTGCGAATATTGGAAGCACAACTCAATAGTTGCACCAATTATCAAAAAATTATAAACTTTAATAGTCATATGTTTATATCCCTGCCCCAATATTTATTTTCATTATACTTGGGTGGTTTACTGATTTTTTGGTTTCTCCTTCATCTAAGTGGTTTAAAAACTGATTTTTGGAATTACCTCTATTCATTTGCTTTTAGCCTAATGCCTCTATTTGGTGGATTATTTGGAATATACATTGCAAAACCATGGGGGTTTTTGAAAAGCTTCATAGGTAAAGCAATTTTTTATATTTCTTTAGGATTATTTACTTGGGGTGCTGGGAGTATGGTGTGGTCATACTATAACTTTTTCCAGAAAGTGGCCGCGCCGTATCCCTCACTGGCTGATATTGGTTTTATACTTAGTTTACCTTTTTGGACAATCGGGATTGTCAATCTGTCTTATGCCACTGGCGCACGGGTAAACTTAAAACATAATAAAAGACGCGCCTTATTAATTTTTATTCCAGTGATTGTAATAATTGTGTCCTACTATTTATTAGTAGTTGTGGCTCGTGGTGGGATTATTACAAGTTCTTTCGATGATTACCTGAAATTATTTTTTGATTTGGCCTATCCCATAGGAGACATAGTGATATTGTCTTTAGCACTGGTAGTATTTGGTTTGTCATTAAACTTTTTGGGGGGGAGGTACAAGTTAACAATTTTTGCAATTCTTATCGGTTTTAGTTTGATGTATGTGGCTGATTTTATATTTTCCTATACAACCACCATTGGCTCTTTTTACAATGGAGATTTCGGCGATTTAATGTTTACCTTGGCGCTATTTACAATTACTTTTGGAATATTCGGTTTTTATTCGTTACCTAGAAATTAATAGCTTAAAAAAATTTCAGTATATATGCAAAGTTTAGACATTAATTTACTAATTAAATCAATCATCGAAAAACAAAGTACAATTATTGGACCTTTAGCCGTAGAACAGGCCAACAAGGTAGATGGTGTTAAGGTTTCCGCTGACATGGGTAGTATACAAGTTGATGGTGATCCCAGACAAGTCTTAAATAATTTAGTGATTCAATATGAGAAAATCTTTGGGTTAGCATCAGTGGAGGTATGTAAAGATGCAGTTCGAGAAGTACAGCCAGCCGTCCCTCAAAAAGAATTGCCTGAAATTCTGCAATAATGCCTCTCGTATCTTCTGCAATTTTTATCTATAATTGATTCATGTCTGCTGCAAATGTAGTTTTCTATGGGTCTTCTCCAGCCCAAAGAGGTTTTGGTTTGCCTCAGACTAAACCGCAGTCTACGTCTGATAATTCAGATACAGGCATGTTGTTACGCGGTGATGATTCGTATCGAAAAATTACTGAAGAGATGTACAAGCAAAATCTGGAATTGGCGATTCGCAACAAAACATTAGGGGTTTTGAAAAGTCTGTATGCTATTTCCATGGGCTCACTTGATGTGAAAGAAGTAGCCCAAAGTATAGCTGATACGATAGTCAAAGAATTAAATTTTGCTGCAGTATTTATATATAAAATTAATCATATCGAAAAAATACTCTGTCCGATTGCGTTTACTAAGTTGCCGGAAATGCTGGAGTCTCTGCAACTACTTGGTAAGCCGCTTGAGGAAATGTCTTTGTCTTTAGATTTTGGAGAGAATTTGTTGATTAACACCATAAAAGACAAAGAAAGAAAAATAACCGGGAATTTGCTCGATATTCTTGTGCCTTTCGTAGATCAGCAGACGGCCGATGAAATTGAACGGATAACTAAAATCAAAACGATCATTATTTACCCTCTTTATTTAGCAGATAAATCATTGGGAACATTAACCATCGGTTTGGCAAAAAAAGTGGATGATTTGTCCAGAAGTGAAAAAGAAACACTGGAACAGCTCATCGATGTCGTCAGCATCGCGCTTGATCGGGCCCAGCTGCATCAGGATTTACAATTGGCTAACGAAAAACTGCAGGAGTTGGATAAACTCAAAGACGAGTTTGTGTCGCTCGCTTCCCATGAACTCAGGACCCCCATGACCGCGATCAAGGGATCGCTATCGACAATATTGGATGGGTACGCCGGTGAAGTTTCTAAAGATGGACGTGAGTTTTTGACCGCCGCTTACAATGAAAATGACCGCCTCATCCGTCTAGTAAATAATTTATTAAATATCTCCCGGATTGAAGCCGGCAGGTTTGCATTTAATGTGTCAAGTATTAACATGGATCAACTCATCAGCGAAATTCTGTATAGTTTACAGCCGGCGGTCAAAGAAAAAAATATTTATTTGAAGTTTGTTTCCGACGGAAAATTGCCACTTGTAGCCGGTGACGTAGATAAAGTAAAAGAGGTCCTGATTAATTTGATCGGAAACGCGATCAAATTTACCCATAAAGGTGGGGTGGTAATCACGGCTCATGTTCAAGACCAGATGGTAGTTACAGCTGTGACAGATACCGGTTCCGGAATTGCCAAAGAAGATCAGGATCTCCTGTTTAAAAAATTTTCCCAGGTCGGTAAAAATTATGCCCGGCCGACCGGAGGAACAGGTTTAGGATTGTATATCAGTAAAAAAATTGTCGAAGGACTGCAAGGATCAATTTGGCTGGATTCAACGTTAAACAAAGGTAGTACTTTTTATTTTTCACTGCCGATTGCGAAATAATCATGTATAATATGAGTCGGAAGATGATTGACAAGAGATAAGTGAGAAGTAATAAATAATTTTGATTTTTTTCTGCTTGTCACTATTTAATTATGGCGAAAATTCTCTTAGTCGAAGACGATCCTTTAATCATTAAGATTTACACCACACGCTTGATTGCCGATGGCTTTCAGGTTTTTTCAGCCGAAAACGGGGAAGATGGATTAAAACTCGCAGAAAAAGAGCTGCCGGATATTGTAGTTCTTGACATAATGATGCCGAAAATTGATGGTTTCGGAGTTTTGGAAAAATTAAGAAATCATGAAATGCTTAAAAATATACCTATTTTGATATACTCAAATTTAGCCGCGGAGGATGAAGTTGCACGGGCATTAAAAATGGGTGCAACCGAGTTTATAATAAAAGCAAATCTTTCCCCTACAGAAATGGTGAGTAAAATAAAACAATACTTACACCCAAGCGTATAGCGTTTAACGTGAAGCGTTAAGGTGATTAAAATGTAATTTGCTGTACGCTTTACCCTTTACGCTTAGCGCTATAATATGATTCTGCCCGATGTTTTACGAGAAATTATTGTAAAATCCGGATTCGTTTCGGAAAAAGATTTCTCTGCTGCGGTTAAAAATTCACAGGAACTTAGTAAAAGCATTACAGATATCTTAATCTATCGCGGTCTTATTAGTGAAGACGTTTTGGGAAACTTATTTGCCGAATATTATCAAGTACCATTTATTAATTTACGCACAAAAACAATTCCGCAGGAAGTGCTTTCAGTAATTCCCGAAGAAGCTGCTGTTTCTTTTCGCATGATTCCATTTCAAATCGAGGGGAGTGAGCTTTTTTTAGCAATGGAAGATCCCAGCGATCTTGAAGCGCGCGAGTTTGTAAAACGAAAGACCGGTCTCTTACTCAAAATCCACTTTGTGATTACGCCAGATTTAGATCGGGTTTTAAGTCAATACAAACGCAATATAAAAGATGTTTTTACTAAAATTATTAGTGAAAACATTGAGAAAAGCGAAATAAGAAAATCTACTAACGCAGCTCAACTAGCGACTGATTTGCCTGTTATCAAAATTCTAGACACAGTTTTGGAATACGGAGTTGCAGAAGGTGCTTCTGATGTTCATTTTGAAGAAACTGATTCGGATTTTTTAGTTCGTTTCCGAATTGATGGGGTATTACGTGATATTTTGACATTACCCAAAAATATTCATCCGGCAATTGTGGCTCGCGTAAAAATCCTCTCGCAATTAAAAATTGATGAGCATCGAATTCCTCAAGATGGACGTTTTAAATTTAAAATTAAAGACAATTACATTGCCTTGCGAGTTTCGATATTACCAGCATTTTATGGTGAGAATATAGTCATGCGGATTTTACCAGAATCTGCTCGACCTTTAGCGCTAGAAGAATTGGGTATTACAGGTCGTAATCTGGTACTTATAAAAAATAATATCAGAAAGCCGCATGGAATGATTTTGGTAACCGGTCCAACAGGTTCAGGTAAGACAACTACACTCTATAGTGTATTAACAATCTTAAATACGACTGAAGTAAAAATCTGTACAGTTGAAGATCCGGTAGAATATGGTATTAAGAGAGTAAATCAAATACAAATTAATCCATCTGCCGGACTCACATTTGCTGCCGGACTCAGATCGTTATTGCGTCATGATCCTGATGTCGTAATGGTTGGTGAAATTCGTGACCAGGAAACCGCAGAAATGGCAATTCATTCTGCATTAACCGGACACTTGGTATTATCAACGTTGCACACCAACGATGCCGCTAGCACTATTCCGCGTTTTTTGGATATGGGGGCGGAAGGATTTTTGGTAGCTTCAACGGTAAATTTAGTTATATCTCAGCGTCTCGTGAAAAAAATTTGTCAGGCTTGCATTGAAAGTTACAATCCTGAGACAGAGTTATTGAAATACTTAAACAAATTTGTAGAAGAAAACGAGTTGTTACATAAATTTTATCGGGGAAAAGGATGTATTGAGTGCGGAAATCGAGGATATAAAGGAAGAATCGGAATTTATGAGATGCTTGAAGTGAATGAAGAAATCAGGTCGTTGACAATTAACCGCGTATCTGCTGATGAAATCTCTAAGGCAGCAGTTAAAAACGGGATGGTACCCCTCGTTCATGATGGTATTAATAAAGCGAGTGGTGGTATTACTACAATTGAGGAAGTCTTAAGAGTAGTGAGGGAATAATGCCAACATTTAACTATAAAGCCCTTGATAATGCTAAACAAGTTATTGCCGGTTCAGTTACCGTCAAAAACAAGCAGGAAGCTGCGCAAAGTTTAGTTAAACGCGGGTTATCACCACTGATTATCAAAGAATATTCAGACTCTTCGCGGATTAAAGGAACTGTGCCTCCAATTGATAAAATTACATTTTGCCGTTATTTATCTACAATGCTTTCATCAGGTTTATCGCTTTCTGAAGGCATCGAAGTTTTACGCGGAGAAACAAAACATACCTTGATGCGCCGAATTTTAGGTGATATGTCATATAGTCTGGAGCAGGGACAACAGTTATCTACAGTTTTTGATCGGTATCCCAATGTATTTGAACCATATTTCCTGACCTTAACTCATGCCGGGGAAGTGAGTGGAAAATTAGCCGAAGTCTTTAAATATTTAGAAGCGGAACTGCGGGCTGAATATAGCATGTTTAGCAAGATTAAAGGCGCTTTATTATATCCGTTAGTAGTATTTACAGCGATGATCGCTATTGGTATGCTGATGTTTTTTTTCGTACTGCCCCAGATCGGAAAAGTTTTTTTGAGTCTTAAATTGCCTTTACCATTTTTTACCCAATTCATGTTCAAATTTAGTTTGGCTCTTTCTGGTCAATTTATTCCTATCATAGTGGGAATTATTCTATCCGCGATTATCTTTTTCTTCTGGTTGAAACAGCCTTTTGCCAAAGAAATCATTATTAAACTTATTCAACCCCTTCCTTTGGTCCGCGATTTAATTAAAAAAATTGATCTTGCCCGCTTCAATCGAATTTTTTCAACACTTCTTCGCAGTGCTGTGCCAATAACCGAAGCTTTAGAGATATCATTAAGTTCGCTTTCGTGGTTCCAATTTAAACGTCTGTCTCACGTATTGCCGGAAGAAATTCGTACCGGTAAATCGCTGGCTCTGATTATAAAAGAAAAGCGAGTCTTTCCGTCGCTCATGATACAGATGGTTACTGCTGGAGAAAAAACCGGAACATTAGATTCCGCGTTAGCTGATTTAGCTTCATTTTATGAAGAAGAGGTAGAAGAAGAATTAAAAAGTCTGACGCAAATTATAGAGCCGGTTCTCATGCTGCTGGTAGGTATTTCAGTTGGAATCATGATTTTATCAATTATCGCACCTATCTATAGTGTAGTAGGCACGTTTCAGCAGGCAGCAGGTACCCCGGGTACACCACCGATAAAATAAAGTGGATCACTTTTCTTCCCAGGATATAAATTCATACTCACCTTTGGTTGGGAAATAGGGAGGAGGAGCGAAATATAATTTAGAATCATAAATTATTTCTCTTTGAGAAAAACCAGAAACCGGATCTGAACCAAATCCGGCATTTCCCTGACCGTAGCTCCAGTAGGATTTTTGATTACTGATGAGGGAGCCGTAAATAATCAATTGTTGTCTAACTGCTTCGTTAAAATGACTGCAGCCTTGATATTTATAATTGTGTCGAATGACTTTTCCTTTTTGTGCAAGTAGCGCAGCATTTATTTCAAAAATTTGGGGGATGTTTAAAGCAAAATAAATATCGTTTTGCGCAATTAGTCCTAAATCTGAATTGCCGTCTTTTGCAAGATAGGTGAGATTTCCGTCAATCCAGATGTTCATATTATTGATATCAATTGGAAATTTCGCAGCTACAACAGTAGCTTTTCCATTTACCACACCGTCGACCCAAAGCATATCTTCTAAAAAGATGATTGGTTTGGTACTTATTGAATACGTCCCAATTGTTGTTTCGTTTTGGATATCTTGATATAAATTTTCACAACCATTTTCAACGCTCCAACCCTGTTTATTTTGCACGTTTGTTACTTTTTTTATTGTATAATTACCGTCGGGTGTAAATATCAGATGATATCCATATGCACCTGATGATTGAAGATATGTTCCTGATATTTGGGCAGCTGATTGCATCTTGTTGAAATCTAGTGCAAAACTTTTAAAATCTACTCCTGTTACAGGGAATTGCCAGAGGTTTTGTGGACCACCGTCACCCCAAACGCCGGGTTTTGGTTCAGAAGGCGAACAACCAGTTTCCGTCCCGCATGTATAGATATTTTTGGCACTTTGGACCGTAGAATCGTGAGTTCCGTCCATGCGAATTCCGCCGTTAGAGAAAACTTTTCCTTGAATATTAATTTTTTGACCAAACCAAACATTTGCATTATGCAAAAAGGCGTAACTTGCGATAGAGGGTAAGCCATATTTTGTGACGACAGTGCGTTTTATATCAGAGTGATTATTTATCCATCCTTGTGACGAGATGGTTATGATTGATGATCCGGATGCAGGTGGGGTAATCGTTAAGCTAAATGTACCCTCAGTACCACCATAAGGATCAGATATTGTGTGTACGTATGGGCCAGCGTTTGTGGTGCCATCTTTAAAATCTGAAAGATCATGAGCCAGGTGCCAACGGTAGTATTCCGCTCCAGATTGGGCTACGGTTAATGCTTTTTCAAATGCTTCAGTTCGTGTAGATGATGTAAACTGTGTTGCGGTGAATAATACGAGGCCTCCCACAGCAATGACTATGACTAGGCCCAACAAGAGGACTAAAATGGAAATACTGCCATTTTTATTCATAAATTATCTTTCATACTTCTTATTTGGACTCCCGATTTTAAATCAAATGGTTGTGCACCTTTATTGGAATTAACATTAATTCTAATATACACACTAATATATCGCGTATTCAAAATTCGCAAATTTATAGGTAAGGGATTGTTAATCTGATCAATAGGCCAGTTACCGTTATAGTACTTAAAAAGAGGTAATCCAGCATTATCTACATATGAAGCAACAGTTGAAACTTTTTCATTTTCAGCAGGGTAAGTTACTGGCGCTTGAGTAGGTTCAATTACGCCTTTTTTCAAATTAGTGCCTGTTATGAAGTAGCGTATTCTGTCTGATCTACCATCATTAGTTACATCACCATAAAAAATAATTGTATTATCATCGGATTGAAAAATCGGCCAGGCACCTGTTTCACTTATTCGTGCTTCTCTTATTTCCCGTATCAAGGTTGTTAATGCTTGTTGAGCTATTCCGACAGATTGATTTTCCTCAAATGAAAAGGAGTAATTTTGAAAATAGTAAGCCGCAAACGCGGTGACACCAACAATTAATGCTGTGGATATAAAAATCGCTAGAATAAACTCAATTATAGTAAAAGCTGAATTTTGTTTTAAAATGCTTTGCAAGCCTACTGTCTTTTTTATAACGTAATATTTTATTAAACGCATATTATTTATGGGTTTGGATTTAATGTGATTGTTTCCTGATGAATGGTTGTAAGACTATATGAAGCCGTTGCAGTTTGGTAGCCGTCTGAAAATATATTCAAATCATATGTTCCAGGTATTAACTCGCCAAAGAAAGCCTGGCCAAAATCTGCTGCACCACTTGCTCCAACAGGTTTAGTACTATCAAATTCTGGCAACTTCGTTAATCGGGCACTAGCTGAAGCAATTAACTCTCCACCAGTTTTTTTTACCGCGACGAGTAAAGATGTGTTTGATTTAGGTACTGCAGAAATAGCTACAGTGAGTTTTGTGGCAGGCAGAAGTACTACAGGATTTAGAGGATTTGAGCCGGCCAGATTATATGCTGAGTTCGAAAAGTCAAGTTTATAGGAGTCCCATTCCAGGTCGGGTATAGAAACTGTACCGCCGCCAGTATTGGTAGAGAAACTATATTTATAAACGGGTTCATCAAATGTATCATAACCAATAATTTTACTGCCTTTTAGGGTGAATTGTACATTAGAAATTGGAGGAAATTCGGACTCGCGGCTTCCCAAAGAGTTAACGGTTATTTGTGATGCTTGATCTATGGCAAAAGAGATTTGGGTGATTTTACCCTCGAGAACGGTAGCACTGGGTTGTAAGGGATTTGCAACTTCAGAGGACAAATACGTTTTATCAGTTGTATAATTTGGTTTGGTAATTGTCACCTGATAACAGGCGATACACGGTGGTGTTCCGGGGAGACTTAATATTCCATTTGCATTGGTGAGCGTCTGTATATGAATATTTGGGTTAATGCTGGTGTTGTCAACTGCGACTGTTGCATTCGAAACAGGAATCCCACTGGAATTAAATACTTGGATATAAAGCGTACCTCCGCCGGCTAATGTTTCGATACCCTTTGGCGCCACATTTGCAACCAAGGCGACCGGATAGCGCGAAGGATAGGCTCCCTGCCAATCTATCTCAATCCGCACTCTTTTGTAATCAGTGTTGAGTAAATCATTTGGAGCCACACCATCAAAAGGATCATCGATATAAATTATAGATGTTTTGACGGTGAAATCGAGACTATTAATATTTTTTATTTCTGATTGAAGTAATGCTCCTTGTGGAATACCACCTTGAGTGCCGACTTGGTTATAGGGAAGGTTTCGGACATTTTCCATTTTTTCTTGTGCTAGAGACAGAGCAACAGATCGAATTCTTGATTCAGCCACATTCTGCAAGACCAACTGCAGAATAATCGCAACAGAAGCAAAAAAAATTCCTAAGACTCCCAGAGCGACTAGTGTTTCTACAAGCGTAAAGCCAGAAACTAAGTTACTGCAAAAATATTGTATTGGTTTTGGAGATTTATTAACATTGATCAATAATTTGGGCATAACTTCATGATTACTATCTTACGCATTTTACAAATATGATACAAGCAATGATTCGTGGTACAATTTAAACAATATAAATTATAACGCCACATGTTGTCACTGCCCGAATTTTTTTTACCAAAACTTAAACATTTTGGACTTTCAGTTGGACGAGCATCGCTTCGAGCTGTAGAAATGAGTTCGCATGGCAAAGTTCGTACAGCAATTGAAATACCATTTCCCGATACTATTTTCAAGGATGGGGAACTGGTCAAAAAGGATATTTTTCGAGATCTGCTTAAGAAATTAATCACTCAAGGGAAATTCACTACACCTTATGTTGCCGTATGTTTTTCTGAGATTTATGCTTATACGAGGGGGTATTCTCTTCCTCTAATCCCGATTGAGGAAATTCAAGAAGCTGTCTCCTGGCACGTAAAAGACCTGTTTCCATTTCCGGAAATAGATATTTACTACGACTGGAAGTTATTAGAGACTCATGAAAAAGAATATGAAATTGGCGTAGTCGCAGTTCCCAAAAAAGTATTAGATCCATTAGTTGAAGAAATCATAAATATTGGTCTTAAACCATTAAGTTTTGAGCCCGGCGCTTCGGTAATTGCCCGTTTATTACTCTTAAAGCCGCATCAGCAGGTAATTGTTACAGAAATTAACCGTCATGGTGCTTATGTAACACTTGTGGATGGCGAGAAGGCTCTTTTCACCACAGTAGTAAATTACGCAGCAGATGAAACTTCAGCTGAATATGTCAATAGTATCACCGCAACTGTTAAAGAAATCGCAGCATACTATCTTAAAAAAGGTATAACTAAGTCGGCGAATCCACCAATAATTTTATCCGGGGAAGCAGTTAATGAAGAAGTTGCCAAGCTTCTGTGCAGTTCTACCGGGTCATCAGTCAAAATTTTCCAAACCCAACTTCAAAATCCCGGGTTTAATAAAGCATTCGCAGTTGCAGTTTCAAAAATAAAACCTCCCTACGACCCTAATACTATTAATTTATTGCCATTGAGTCTGCAGGAACAATATGATAGCGAGCGAGCGAACCTTTTTTATACAAATTTACTGATTCGAATGATTATAGGGATCATTTTCACAATAACATTTTCAGTTACTTCTTATATATTTACGAGTATGGTTAGACAGCAGATTGAGTTGAATGTGAAGTTAACATCAGCTCGCACAAATGCAAAAAGATCTGATATGCAGCAATTGCTGTTACTTAACGCTCAGGCTCGCAATATTGTAAATCTGGCACCGCTTAGAAAAACACCTCAGGACAAACTACAGGTAATTAATACTGTTTTGCCGGCAGGCATTACCATAAGTCAGTGGGAATATGATGATACGAAATTACAATATACTTTAACCGGTACTGCAGATAGGCGGGAAGAATTACTCGCTTTAAAAGCTAAACTTGAAAAAACTGATGAATTTACAAATGTGATATTGCCTTTAGGTTCTCTTGAAACACCTGAAAATATCCAATTTTCGATAACTTTTGTAACCAAAAAATAAATTATTATGGCAGAAAAAAAAATAGTCATTAAATCTCGACAGCCGACTCTGCTACTGATTGTTAGTTTGATTTTAGTTGTGCTAAATATAGCGTTCTTAATTTTTTCAGCTAACGAAAGTAGAACTATTACACTTTTATCTAATGAGTTAATTTCACTCGAGCAGGATAAACGCATCATTACATCAGCAGCAGAAATTTCAAGTACCTATAATAAGGAAATAGCTGTTATTTCAAATGTGTTTCCTAACGAAGAAACAATGCCCATCTTTATTCAACGGTTAGAGACATTACTAAAAAACTACACCGATTCATATAGTTTTAAATTCAGTTCTATTACTCCAATTAAAGAACAGGATCGTCTTTATCTGCCTTTAGCTTTAGTTCTGCGAATTGACTTAGATAGACTCGTCAAGCTCATGACGAGAATTGAAAAACTCCCCTTTATGATGCATATTAATTCTATTAATACAAAAACTCCCGATGGTTTTATAAAACTGGGTGAAAGTACCATTATAATTAAATTATATGTTCAAAACCCTTTTACAACAAAATAAACCCGCAATTGCGGTTGCAAGTGTTTTAATCGGACTACTGGTATTGTTTACTATCAACATAGTTGTATTGGTGCCTATACTCATAAACGCTTATAAACCTGTGCATAAATCTGAAAATCAAACTGCGATAGATATTGACACAGTGAATAAAGCTATTGAATATTTAAATGAGTAACTTCATTGACAACGTATATGGCATTTGTTAGGCTGAAATTAATACATAAAAAGCCAGTTTTTATTTTTTGAGAGGAGGTGAAACAAATGCAGTCACTTCGAAAACATACTCGCGGTTTTACCTTAATAGAGTTACTTGTTGTAATCGGTATAATAGGAATTCTTGCGGCAGTCGTTTTGGTCGCAGTCAATCCTGGTCGGCAATTTGCTTCAGCGCGTGATACGCAAAGAAGAGCTGATTTATATTCAATTACTAACGCAATTTACCAATACGCAGCAGAAAATAATGGGAATATACCTGTTGTAATTACCACGACTCCAACACACGTTGGTACCGCTGGAGGATTAACTAATTTGGCGCCGGTCATTGTACCTACGTATATCGCAGCCGTACCAAAAGATCCTACCAATGGCACAGATGCAGATACCCAGTATACCATCTATAAAGACGCAAACGGTCGAGTAGTCGCAACGGCTTCAAGTGAGTTGAATCCGGGAACTAATATTACCGTGATTCGTTAATGGAAGTAACGCGTTATCTTCCATTACTGCTTGATGGAAGATTAAAAAAACAACCCCGACTAAGTCGGGGTTGTTTGTAGGGAAACTCATAAGCCAGATTCTGTTTTTCCCATCCGCCTGAAGCGGACGGGATAGACGATCATTTCTCTCAGTGATGATATTGTCATCTAACTGTCCCGACTTAGTCGGGATGCCTTCAAGCTTTGGTGTTTTCTTACAAGAATGCTTAAAGAGTAAAGCAAATAACACCGTTCGGAAGTTGCTACGAGTGGGATTATCATCGTCAAGTACCAGACGGTACCTGACTTCGTTTCACTCCCCTGGCATGCTCGGGGTAAACTTCTCTTTAAAGATAGTTTATCCTCGAGTTTAGCGAAGGACTCGTCTCTGTGATTCTCTCAGCCTGTTAATTCAGGAATCGTTCCCGACAACTTTCGTTATCGGAACACCAGCCATTGGCCTTCGACTTTAGGATACACTTTTTTAAAGTGTATACCTTCGCTCAGGTCCCCCTGAGTTTGATGTAGAAGGTTACTGGTATCGATTTACATCGATTCCCCACTCTTTATGTAGTCTGGACTTTCCTCCCCGCCAGTCATTTAAGTTTTAACCGTTAAGGGCGATCATCCGGTTTCCCTACAACCTAATTATATCAAATAGCGGCAATTTTAGAGCTACCTAAGAAACTACACCCATGATAGTATGAAAGTATGAGAGAATGGTGGAGAGGGAAATTGATCTATTTTGGGTTGGTAATATTTTGCGCAGTTGTTTTGATCATTCTATTGTTTATTATTAAATTTGGATCTGCTTATAGGGGAAATTTGTCATCTTATATCAATAATCCAAAGCAGCAGGAATTAAAGTTAAAGAAGAAAAAAGATATCAAACGGATTACGTTCCGTAAACAGGGAGAAATAAGCTGTTTAGAAATGACCCCAGATGGAGTAGTAAGACAATATAGTGTTTGCGGAAATACACTCACTGATGTTCAGAGATTGTCAGATTCCAAAAACATTACCAAACTATTTAAACTGGTTTCAGAAAATGAATTGGAAAATCTCAAAAACACCGGCGGCGAAATTTATGAACTCACAATTCAAACTGATACAGGTACTCAAGTCGTATATATGTCAGCGGCAAATTCACCGATTGCCAACGAAATTATACAAACAGTAGAATATGTTCACGGTGATTTGGTAGGAACTTCGCCAACACCAACATCCGTTGTAAACTCATCAGCTGCGCCTATAAATAATGGTACGACCCCATCACCTCAAAATTCTCTAAGTAATCCAAGTCCAACTCCAGATGCTTCTGCGACTAGTCAATTGCCATTCGTTTGTGACTTCATTGAGACGAGTACAAAAAAAAAGCCTTTTAATGTCTCAAATGTCATCTGCAGTAGTGAACCGGTAACTGCCCCAAATTAAGAAGTAACTTATTAATGTTATTGAAAACGGCCAGCCCTTGACGAAAGTAGATTACTGAACTATAAATAATTAATAGAGCAAAAATGAAACGCGGTTTTACATTAATTGAACTTTTGGTTGTTATTGGCATTATCGGTATTTTGGCCGCAGTCGTACTAGTCGCAGTCAATCCTGGTCGGCAGTTTGCTTCAGCTCGAGATACCCAGCGTCGTTCCGACTTATATTCGATTACCAATGCAGTTTACCAGTATGCAGCAGAACACAATGGAATAATTCCCACAGATATTACCTCTATACCGACACAAATGGGAACTGGAGCAGGCTTAGTTGACTTATCACAGGAACTGGTACCCACGTATATTGCGGCAATTCCCAAAGATCCTTCTACAGGTACCGATGTCAATGCTCGTTATACAATCTATAAAGACGCAAATGGGCGGTTAATTGCTACTGCCTCGAGTGAATTAAATCCCGCAACCCCAATTTCAATCACCCGCTGATACTCCTAAATCTAGCGACGACTCCTACAGTGTTATAATGTAGCCAATTATGATTGGCGCACTTTCCGGAAAAGTTTTGGTGATTAAAACTGACTACATTGTTTTGATGGTTAATGGTGTGGGGTACAAAGTGTTTATGCCCGCAAATGATCTTTCGCGTATTCAAAGAGATGATCTATTGCTGCTTTTTACATATACGCATGTACGAGAAGATATTTTAGGTCTTTTCGGATTTATGAAACAGGAAGAATTAGGTTTGTTTGAGTTATTGCTAAGTGTTTCAGGAATTGGTCCAAAAACTGCTCTCAATATCACAAGTCATGGCGCAAGTCAAGTTCGTCAGGCAGTACATGAAGCAGACGTACGCTTTTTTACTTCAATACCAAGACTTGGGAATAAAAATGCCCAAAAGATTATAATCGAACTAAAGTCAAAAATAGGCAGCAGTAAAGATCTTGATTTAACGGGTGACGAACAACTCAAACAACAGGAAATTATTGAGGTTCTCATTTCAATGGGGTTTACAAATGCCGAAGCGATAAGAGCGGTTAAAGAACTGCCGTCTCATATAATTACGCTTGAAGCAAAAATTAAATTTGCGATCCAGTTTTTAGGAAATAGTCATGTATGAGCATCACAGCAATAAAAAATCACAATAAAAGTCCTGGGTCGCAAAAGCTTCAGGATGAAGAGCAGCTGTTTACGAATTTGCGGGCAAGAGCGTGGAATGAATTTACTGGACAAAATAAAATTAAAGAATCTTTACAAATTTCGATCGCCGCAGCTAAAAAACGCCAAGAAGCGCTGGAACATATTTTACTATATGGCCCCCCCGGCCTGGGTAAAACTACATTAGCCCATCTAATTGCTCAAGAAATGGGTGTGAATATCCGCGTGACTTCCGGCCCTGCCATTGAACGGGCTGGTGATTTAGCCGCAATTCTTACTAATCTCCAGGAAAAAGATTGTTTATTTATTGATGAAATTCACCGTCTCCAAAAAACTGTAGAAGAAACATTGTATCCGGCGATGGAAGATTACTGTTTGGATATCGTCATCGGAAAAGGTCCTTCAGCGCGAACTGTCCGCTTAGATTTACCGCATTTTACGATCATAGGAGCCACTACCCGGATTGGTCTTTTGTCGTCGCCGATGCGGGATCGGTTTGGTGTAATTCACCGCCTTAACCATTATGAGATTGCGGACTTGTCCATTATCATCGCTCAAGCCGCACTTAGACTAAACATTCCGATTGATGAAATATCCATAAAAGAATTAGCCCAAAGAGCTCGGGGGACACCGCGGATTGCACTTAAACTTCTGAAGCGCGTACGCGATATGGCTCAGGTTAAAGGGAGTGGGGAAATTACGCCTGATCTAGTGCATACGACGTTTGAATTGCTGGAAGTTGACCCGCTCGGGTTAGACGAAATTGATCGCAAATTATTGCTTTCAATTATTGAAAAACATGCCGGCGGTCCGGTGGGAATTGAAACTTTGGCAGCCACTATTTCGGAAGATGTAGGTACCGTTGAAGATGTCTTAGAGCCATTTTTACTCCAGACTGGATTGTTAAAACGGACTCCGCGGGGAAGAATGGTGACAAAACGCGGATACGCTCATGTAGGTAAATCAATACCCTCTCATCTCCTCCAGGATGTACTATTTAATTAGTCATGCTCCTCAATCAAATTTACCATCAATACTACTTGATCAGAAGTATTTATATCTCTAAACTGGATTTATGACTTCATCCGCCGATGTATTAAGTCAGAAATCTTTAGTTGTAATTTTGGCTTATGCACCCACAGGTTTAGGACATCTGCGGGTTACTGATGCATTGTTTCATGGTTTACCCTCAACAGTGACTCCGCTGCTTCTTGGGTCACAGGATAGATCGATTGGATTACTACATCGGATCACGAGTATTCACCCGCTTGGAAGATCACTGATGGAGTGGACGCAACGAGGTATGGTGGAGACAGTTTTTACTTCCATTTACCGGCGTTTATTAAATACCCGCGCCGACATTTTATATAGTCAGCTCTCAACTATACTAGATCAGCGGATTACGGTGGCAAAAAAAGTATTAGTAGTTTCGACGCATTTTGGACTGGCTTATGAATTGTCGAGGATTAAAAAAAATCTGGAAAAAGAGAAAGACATTCAGATAATTTTAGTGGTTGTGGTGACAGATGATTCTCCTCAACAGCTCTGGTATGTTCCTGAGACTGATCTGACGTTTGTGCCAAGTGCCAAAACGAAAGAACGGTTACATGATTTAGGCCGGCGTCATAACTTACCGGATATTCCCATCAAAGTTGTTCCCTATCCAATTAGTCCCAGATTAACTGAAATGGGGAGGACGAATCGTTTAACTGAAAGAAAATCCCAGGTAGATATCAGTCATCATTCACAAATTCATATCTGCATTCCGATATCGGGAGCTGCAGTCGGTTTAACCTTTTTTATCTCATTTATTCATGAGCTCCATCACCTGTCAGATCGTATTCGATTTCACATAATTATAAAAAATGTCCCTTATACTCAACAATTTATAAATACGTTGTTAACTCTGCCATATGTTTTAGTGCATTCGTCAACCCATGATCGTGAACTGGTTGATATTTATGAATCTGTATACCACCAGTATCCGATAACATTTGAGATAACTAAGCCTAGCGAACAGGCGTTTAAAGCTTTGCTTGACCCTCTACAAATTGGCGGAGCAATTCTTTTATTCGCGCTTCCCGTCGGAAGACAGGAGTATGATAATTTGGCATTTTTACGCCGACATAAGTTGATTCCGACTCACTATCAAGAACAATGGTTATTTCAAAAATATTTAAAAAAATTAGATTTCACTACCCACGAAAAACAGTCGGTATTGGCACAAACCCATTACTGGCGCGGATTGACGCTGCCTGTTGACTCAATACAAGCAGCAGGTTTTGTCGTTTGGTGTTTAAATCAAGGAATATATGCCCGTATGTTAGAGTTTAAAAGGCAGACAAACCAAACTGACTCGCACATCGATGAAATAAGTCCGGAAGGAGTAAAAATATTCTGGCAAAAGATTTCCGAATATATAAGGCAGGTAATTTAAGAGTATTATCTTAGGCACGATCAATACGGATAGCTCATTACAGAAGTATTTGTTCCTTCGAGTTACGTGATTGCAGATCTTGCCAGCATACCAGTGATATTTGTGCCGATAGCAGCCGGTTTTTCTATTAATTGATTACAATTGTATGTTCTGTTAAATACATTTACTCCAACTCTATTCCTAGCTGAAATAGATACTTTTATCTTCTGTTAGAAATGGGTATCAGCAACCTGATATATTTATATGATAGAATAAATTTGCAAAGGATTAATTTATGCAGCAGGGTGAAAAACCAGAAAAAATTATAGTTGTTGAAAAGGTGGAAAAAGATGAAAAACCCGAAAAACCGCCGGAGAAATACAAGCCGGCGAAAATCGATTTGCAGGTAGATAAAGAAGCGCTCAAAAAAATCAAGCTTGTTGTCGTAGCCTACTCTCATGTAGAACGAGAATGGTTCCCGACTCAGGATGCATATGAAGCCGAAGTAGAGGTAGAAGATAGGGCCAGCCAGGTTCTGGAACAGCTTAAAAGACTGGGGATAAATGCAAAAGGACATCCCGGCAACCAGTATTTTCTGACAAACCTTCTGGTAGACCAACCCAATATCGTCATCAATCTTGTGGATACTTTAAAAGGAAAAGATCGATTGCAGACTTCGGTGCCCGCTGCTTTGGAGCTTTCTAACATTCCTTATACCGGGGCGGGTATGGAAGGGTTAGTGATTGGCAACAATCGCAACCTCACCAAACGCTTACTACTGGCTTACGATATTCCCACGCCTGCTTTTCAATATATTCGTCGTGCCGGAACTCAAGTACAAGAAGATTTAGGCCTACCGCTTATAGTCAAATTAAACGAAAGCGGGGGCAGTGTGGGAATTGATGAGCATGCAGTTAAAGAATCTGTCAAAGAAGCGCAAAAAAAGGTCGATGACATGATAAGTACCTACAAGATTCCGGTAATTGCGGAAAAGTTTATTGACGGGCCTGAGATTACAGTTATCGTTTTTGATGATGGGCAAAAAAATCAGGTGATGATGGCCCAAAAAATTTTCCGGAAGAAGACCGACGGCAAATATTATTTTACCAGCTTCGCCTCCTACGATGATGAGAGATCATATAGATATAAATTTGTAGAAGACGAAATTCTGCGAAACAAAATCGAAAAACTGGCAATTAGAGCTTTTAATGGACTCAGTCACAAAGATTATGCGAAATTTGACATTCGGGTAGATTTCAGTACAAATACGCCATACTTTACAGACTCCAACCCCAATACCGCATTTGGACCTGACAAAGGTCTGCCTTTTACAGAAGTGGCATTACTGCATGAATTAAGTTTTGACGATATACTGCTTAGTCTATTATCTAAGTATGCAAAAGAAATTAAATAATATAGGTTTTTCCGAAATGCCCCGGACAAAACAGAGAACAGACGCTCACTGCGGTCCCGCAGTATTAGAAATGTTATACGGTTATTTAGATACGCGGATTTCTCAGAATCAAATTGTAAAAGCAGCTCAGATAAAAACAAGGTTGAAACGCTATGGGATGAATATTTCTGAGATGGCAAAAGCTATCCATAAATTGACTCCAGGAATAATGTTTTGGTCTAAACAAAACGCAAATGAAAAGGATCTGGATCTACTCATCAATACACACAAAATTCCTGTGGGAGTAGAATGGCAGGGAATTTTTGGTAAATATGCAGATAAAGATAACGGCCATTATGGTGTGATTACGTTTATCGATCTGAAGCAGAATTTAATTCAACTAGCAGATCCATTCAAAGCGTTCGTGGGAATTGATCGAACATTTGCCCTCTCAGCCTTTATTGAGAGGTGGTGGGATAAAAATCATCTTTTCCATCCAGACGGCAAAATTACTTCAGTTCGTGACGAGCACATGATGTTTATTCTCACCAAAAAAACTAGTACATTTCCGCAATCGCTAAACATGCAACCCTGAGTGTGAATAAATTCAGATTTCACAAAATTAAAATACTGCCTCTAAAACTGATTTTAGTAATATATCTGTTAATTTCTTTTACTGTCCTATTATGGTGGACAGATCCGCACTTTTTGCCTCAAGGTTCAATATCTATTTGGGATAGAAACGGAATTTTGCTGTTTGAATATGTAACGGACTTAGGCAAAAAACAGCCTATTTCTTTTGCAGATTTTCCACCTCATTTGATTCATGCAGTAGTCGCCAGTGAAGACGCCGGTTTTTGGACTAATCCGGGTGTTGATGCCGGAGCGATTGTCCGGGCAGTTATTCAGAACCTCGAGAAAGGGCAAATCGTGTCTGGAGCCAGTACGATTACTCAGCAACTTGTCCGTTCGACAACGATGCCAACCAAAAATTTATCTGCACAAAAAAATCCTATTAGAAAAGTGCGCGAAATTTTCATGGCCCTGCGACTGAATATGCGTTTATCAAAGCAGGAAATTCTGACTGATTATTTAAATGAGATGTATTTTGGAAATTTGGCTTATGGAATTCAATCTGGTGCCCAATTTTATTTTAATAAAGATGCGAAACAACTTTCACTGGCCGAAAGCGCATTACTGATCGGACTTATACCCCAGCCCGATTCGCGAAATCCTCTACGTTACGCAGAAAATGCGAAAATTGCGCAAAAAGAAGTACTCTCTCGTATGGTCAAACAAAGATATATCTCCGAGGATCAAGCGTTAGTAGCCCAAAATGAACCGTTGGCATATGCCAATTCATATCCGCAAATGAAAGCTCCCCATTTTGTCTCGTATATAAAAGATCAACTAGATGGGTTGGGAATTGATATTCGCCAGGGACTTAAAGTTTATACTACACTTGATTATCCAACTTTTACCCTTAGTGAAGAAATTGCCCGCTCATGGATTGATAAGCTTGCTCCTCTACACGATTTATCCAATGCATCTTTAGTTCTGATCAAAAATGATACAGGAGAAATTCTTGATATGCTGGGTGGAACCAATTATTTTGCTGCTACGAGCTCCGGACAGGTGAATATGGCGGTGAGTCCGCGCCAACCCGGTTCGACATTAAAACCAATAACGTATGCGGTAAGTTTTGCGCAGGGGTTTAACCCTGCGACTTTACTCTATGATGTCAGAAAAACGTATCTCACTAAGAAGGGAGAAGGTTTTTCTCCCAATAATTATGATGGGAGATTTCATGGTCTAATTCTTGTTAGAGAAGCATTAGGATCATCTTTGAACGTTCCGGCGATAGACATGTTGGATCGGATTGGTATAGAAAATTTTCTCAAAACTGCAGTTGAAATGGGAATAACGACTTTTGCTGATGAGTCTCGTTATGACCTGGCAATAACACTGGGCGGTGCAGAGACGAAACTTGTGGATTTAACAAATGTATATGCGACTTTTGCCAGAGGCGGCAGATACATACTTCCATATGCGATTTCAAAAATTACGAATGACCAGGGGAAACTAATATATCAGCATAAGGATGTGTCAGCCAAAGCAGTATTCGGCGAAAAAAGTCAGCAGATCGCATTTTTAATCACGGATATCTTAGCAGATCCAAAAGCCAGAATCTTGAGTTTCGGAGAAAAGAATCCATTGGTACTCTCCCGTCCGGCAGCAGCAAAAACAGGAACCACGACAGATTGGCATGATAATTGGACGTTTGGATACACACCTACATTTACGGTTGGAGTTTGGGTAGGCAACAATGATAATCACCCGATGCGCAGTATTACCGGTATAGTCGGCGCTGCCCCAATCTGGAATCAATTTTTTGAGGAGTTTTTGAAAGATAAACCACTGGAACAATTTACTAAGCCGGTCGGTATCAAAGAAGTCGAAATCTGTAAGTCAAGTGGACAATTGCCTGATGGATTATGTCCGGAAAAAATTAAAGAGTATTTTATTGATGGCACTCAACCAAACAGTAAATCTACGTTGCATAAAATCGTTAATATAGACATCCGAAATAATTTATTAGCGGGAAACTGCAACAGTCCATATATTAAAGAAAAAATTTTCGTTGATTATCCTCCTCAAGTATATTCCTGGGCAGTGGCGGAACACCTGGAGACTATACCACAGCAGTTTTCACCACTTTGTGCTGGAGATTTAGGAACCAGTGACGGAGAATTTATAGAAGTCACCTCACCAATAAATCAAGCGGTATTTGAATCAGCGCCTAAATTGTTGCCTAAGCAGGCAGTGGTCTTTGAAGTCAAAGTTTCGGCCGATATTCATACTGTGTCGTGGTATGTCGATCAGTCGCTCTACCAAACTACAGTCAATTTCCCGTTTCAGGTTTCATGGAAACCAGTCGTTGGCAGTCATAGTCTCAAAGCTATTGGTCATACAGTTTCTGGCACAAGTACCTCATCGACTGAAGTGAAGTTCAGTGTCGTAGATTACAAAAGCATAATAGATTAAACTATAATGAGTATTATTAGTGTTATCATAACATGAAAAAATTTATAATAAATTTTTTCCTAGAGTTGAGAAACAAATTGACTCGATATAGTAATCCGCCTATCGATGGACAGTCTGGATTGGAGATTCAAAGGTCCTTTGATAAGGGAATAAATGACAAACCGAAACGACCTCTGAAAAAGAGTGAAAAATTTTTACTACTCGTGATTGCAATACTGTTAGGGCTTTGTTTATGGTTCATATTCGATAATAAATTTTATATATCTGCGTATTTCAAAATTTATGGAGTGATTATACTTTTTATTTTTACATTCATCGCAGTTATTACAATTTATCTTTGGCAAAATCGGGTTTCTGAATTTAAAGGGATTAATATTTTTCTGAAATTTATTCGTTTAGTTTTTATCTTCCTAATTTTCTTCGGAAAGCAGTTAAGAATATGGCTAGTTAATTTTAAACAGTCGGATCGGACAAAAAGGTGGCAGATGATCAGAATTCCAGTTTTTACCGTTGCTGTGGTCAGTATCATCATGAACATTTGGCCGTTATTTGTCCCCCCAAAAATTTCCACAAGTTTTCCCGGTAACACCAACATGGAGGTTCCACTCGATACCAAAATTGAAATAATTTTTTCCAAAAAGATGTTGAAAGTATCGATTGAAAAGAATTTTCAAATCGAGCCGCCAATTGTTGGAACTATGGCCTGGGAAAGCGACCAAAAATTCATATTTACACCGCAAGATAAACTACAAAGAGCTAGTAATTATACTGTGAAATTTAAAGGATTACTCTTGTCAAATTTTTTAGTCCCTTTACGAGGAAACACAGAATTAAATTTCAAGACGATTGGAAATCCCAAGGTCATTCTTGCGTCACCACTTAATGAAGCTTTGGAAAATCTAACACCAATCACGGTAGTGTTTGATCGGCAAATGATCCCACTTACAACAGCAACTAATAGTGCCGTAAAGCAATCAGCTTTTACCATTTCACCACCGGTGATTGGTGAAGGAAGATGGTTAGGCACAACTGCGTATCAATTTCGGCCCGTAGAAAATTTCAAGCTAGGAACGACATATAAAGTTACTATTCCTCAAGGGATGCGTTCACAAGATGAAGGCGTACTATCTGAAGATTATTCATGGGAGTTTTCCAGTAGTCGTCCTCGAGTTGAAGAAGTAACGCCAAAACAGGATTACGATTATGCTTCAGTTACAGCTTCAGTATCAGCCCAATTTAATCAGGATTTAGACAACGAATCATTAAAAGATCATTTCACTTTATACGATGAAAATTCCCATCCTGTGCCAGGTCAAATAAAAACAAATGGTCGCGTGTTTGGATTTTATGCGTTTGCACCATTGAAACGTGAAAGCCGTTATCAAGCGGTGATTAGTAGAGGGGTTAAAAATACTGAAGGGCCAAATGGTTTGGAAGACGATTATTCCTGGAATTTCAATGTGGCGGCTAAGCCACTTATTATAAAAACGACACCAAAAAATGGCGACAAAGAAGTAAAAGGGGAACAAAACGTCGAAGTATTATTTAAAACTCCTATGGATGAAGAGTCTTTTAAAAATAATATTACAATTTCTCCCAAGCAGGATCATCCGATTTCTTACTACTTCTCAAGCTACAATGATCGTCACTCTCTCTCAATCAGTACATATTTGGGCAGATCCCAAAATTATACGATTACCATTGGTGCAAACGTAACAGACCAGTATGGAGTGTCAATAGGTGTGCCGTATTCATTCTCTTTTGCTACAGCTGCATACGAACCATCTATCAGTATTCATCCGCAAGGGACATATTTCGGTTCCTTCAGTGCCGGAATTGTTTCCAGAGTAGTAGTTCAGGTAATCAATGCTAATCGAGTTGATTATAAATTATATAAGTTGAAAAACGATGACTTTCTTGATTTATATCGCCGTAGATATGAAAACCAATGTGGTCAACAGATAGGCTGCAGCAACTGGCAAAATTATAATCCTCAAAATTTAGAAACTGTTAATTCTTGGAGTGAGACGTTTAACGGTGATTTTAACGTACCGACGCAGGTAGTAACTAAAGTACTCACGCAACCAGGTGATAAAATCCCTCCCGGTTTTTATTATCTGGACGTTCGTATTTCTCAAGGACCCCATGACAATCTGGTGATGATCGTAAGTAAGTCCGCGTTAACCGTAAAAAAAAGCGACAAACAATTGTTTGTCTGGTCCGTTAACCAATCCACAGGTCAAGTTTTACCCAATATGGAGCTGAAGCTTACTGATAGTTCCGGTAAAGTATTAAGCTCAGGTGCTACTAACCCTGATGGAGTACTGATGCAGGATGTGAATTTGTTTAACCGGAACAACTTATTTGTTTTTGGTCAGAAAGGGGATGAAATGACAGTAGCTTCAACTGCCTGGAGTGAAGGTATAAATTCCTATGATTTTGGTTTGCCGTCTTATTACGACTCCAATCAAAGACAAGATTATGAAATGCAGCAAAAATACAAATTGTTTATAACACTTGACCGATCAATTTATCGGCCTGGAGGTAAAGTTTACTTTAAAGGATTGATCAGAAAAGACACCGACGCTCTATATGAAAAAGTACAGATGGGTGAAAAAGTAAAATTGTCTATTACCGATGCACGTAACAGGTCAGTTTACAGTGAGAGTTTAGCAATTAATTCTTTTGGCTCATTTTCCGGAGATTTTAGTACAAGCCTTGATGCAAATTTAGGAAATTATCAAATTTCTACCTCGTATTCAGGATCCAGTTTTTCAACGCAATTTCAGGTAGAAGAATATCGTCGTCCGGAAGTTGCAGTCACGGTCACTCCGGAAAAAGAAGAATATGCGCAAAATGAGGTGCTTAACCTGACTATAAACGGTGCATACTATTTTGGAGCCCCAGTTGCTGAGGCGCCGGTAAAATGGGTATTGCAGACTCAAGATGAAGCGTTTCGTTGGGACAAAGATTGGAGATATGAATTCGGAGACTCAGATTCCTATTGGTCACGACCCTGGTGGGATTATACGTCATCATACAACACGGGTGAAAAAGTGACCGAGGGTAAAGGTGTTACCGACAGTCATGGTAATTTATTAGTCACGTTCCCTCTAACTATCAGTAAATATAAAACAAGTCAAAAAATGCTCGTTGAGGCAACTGTTACAGACGTAAACAATCAAGCAATTGCTGCATCTTCGCAGTTTACTGTTCACAAAGCCTCCGTTTACGTCGGTTTGCATCCGCTTAGTTACGCCAATACAGCAAATAGAGAGTCTAAAATTGATTTAGTCTCGGTAAACAATAAAGGACAGGAACTCTCAAATCAGGTGGTGGCGCTGACGTTTTACAAAAGAACCTGGGAAAGTGTGAGGGAGAAAAACCCCGAAGACGGAAAATTCTATTATGTAAGTAAACCAAAAGATACTTTAATATCGCAGTCTACAACCACGACCGATTCGATAGGTAGGAGTCAAGTTGGATTTACTCCATCTGAAGGAGGGACATATAAGATAGTCGCTCATGTTCAGGATGATCGAGGTAACCAAAATACAAGCAGTTCATTTATTTGGGTTTCCGGATACGGATTTGAAACCGCTCGGGAAAACCACGATCGCATGGTATTGGTTACTGACAAACGCGATTATTTAGTAGGCGAGAATTTATCGCTTTTTGTAGCGACTCCTTTTGCGTCTGTTTCAGCCAAAACGCTGCTAACTGCAGAAAGAGGAAAAGTACTGGATTACAAGATAGTTGATACGAATGAAACATCTAATAATTTCGTTTTGCCAATAAAAGATACTTATGCACCAAACATTTATATCGGCGCATTACTTCTAAAACCGGGATCTGAAATTAAAAATCCGCCAGAGTTTAAGATTGGTTATTCAGAGGTTAAAATTACTGATAAAAAACAGCAAGTCGTAGTAACTATTTCAACTGATAAGAAGAAATATAAACCGAAAGAAAAAGCCAAAATTTATATCGAAACTAAAGATCTTTTGGGAAAACCAGTAGCAACAGAGTTGGCAGTTGGGCTTGTGGATAAGGCAGTTTGGGACTTGGCTATTTCAGCGCTTCCTGATATTTATAAAACTTATTATCAGCCGCGAAATTTAGAAGTGTCAACTTCACAACTTCTGACCATTTCCTTCGATCGAATCAACGCCAACACGAACTTAGGTGCCAAAGGCGGTAGCGGTGGTGGTGGAGGGGACGGCGGGGTAGATACAACAAGGCGTAATTTTCCGGAAACAGCCTACTGGAATCCGCATATATTGACTGACAGTCAGGGTAAAGCTACAGTTGAAATTAATTTACCTGATAATTTGACAACCTGGAGACTGGCAGTTATTGCCAATAGTGAAGACGCCGCATTTGGATCAGGCACCAGCGAAGTAGTAGTAAGTCGTGATTTGCTGATTCGACCTTTTCTTCCAAGGTTTCTGTCAACAGGAGATGAAGCACAATTAGGCGCCATCATTTCCAATACAAGCGGATCGCCGCTTGAGATTCAGACTAAACTAAACGCTCAAGGTGTACTCATTAAAGATTCCGAAACAAAACAGAATAAAGTTGATGATGGAGGGCAAATTAAATTACTCTGGTCGACTCAGGCTGAGAGCACCACAAGTGCAGTGTTCAAATTTTCCGTAACTGCACTTAATTCCCAATTTACTGATGCAGTAGAGGTGACATTACCGGTTAAAACGTATAGTATTCCCGAGATAGTAGCAACGGCCGGACTTGCTGCCGATACTGCAACAGAAAAAATAGTCTTACCCCAAGTTGATACGACTCAAGGAAACGCCCAAATTACTTTATCTCCTTCCTTAAGTAGCAATGGCTTAAATGGGTTCAAATATTTATTTGATTATCCATATTATTGCACCGAGCAGACTATTAGCCGATTTTTACCCGCACTTTATGCATATCACGTTCTCTCTAATGCGCAAATAGACAAAAGTGGCCCATTAGATATTCAACGACTCAAAGCCGTAGTAAATGACGGTATACAAAGATTAAATAACAGCCAGCATACGGATGGAGGATGGGGATGGTGGATTGAACATGACAGTGTGCCTTATTTAAGTGCATATGCTTATTCCGGTTTATTAGAAGCTAAAAATAACGGTTTTACAGTTTCAGAGTATACGCTTCAAAAAGCGCGGGCATATTTGGAAAGCCTATTGGCTCAGGGTGAGAAGAAGATTAATTTAAATTTACAGGCTTATATTTTATATGTCTTAAAAGACAAAAATACACAACTTGTTTCATACGGGGCCAACTTGTTTGAGCGCCGTTTTGAATTGTCAATCGAATCAAGAAGTTATTTAGCAATTGCCATGAAATCTATTCCGGGTTTGAATGGACAATCTTCACAGCTATATCAGGAAATTTTAAGCCTTGCTAAGAAAACTGCCACAACTACTGCCTGGGAAGAAACTAAAGCTGATTATGAGTTGATGGGTAGCAATACCTCAACCACAGCCACAGTCTTAGGAATGATTGTTTTGTTCGACCGTAAAAATCCATTGATTCCTGAAATCGTCAGGCATTTAATGACCACAAAAACAGATGATCATTGGGGTTCCACACGTGATACCGCAACAGTTATCAAAGCTTTAGCAACGCAACTTTTAAATCAAGGTGATCAGCGAGTAAATGAAACGTATCGATTGGAATTAAATGGGAAAATATTAAAGGAAGGTCAATTTAAAAAAGAAGACCTACTAAAACTTGAAACATATGTAATAAATATTAAAGATTTTACACAAGGCATTGAAAATACATTGCGCTTTACAAAAAATGGTCAAGGCAACTTATATTATAATATTAATCTAAAATACTACCTGCCTTTTTCGGAAATTGCTCCTTTGGAACAAGGAATGGTAGTTATACGCGAGTTTGTAAATGATAAAGGCAAGGTATTGCCTACAGATGCAATAATTGAAAATTCCGAAGTTTGGATACGGTTAATTGTGGTTGCTCCCGCAGAAAGGCATTATGTAGTCGTTGAAGATATATTGCCAGCAGGACTTGAAGCAGTGAATGAGAGTTTGAAAAATACCAGTGTTTTAAATTCAGTACAGCCAAAGATCGTAGATGTGCATAAATTTCTCTATTTTAATCACAAGGAATACCATGATGATCGGGTGACGCTATTTGCTGACTATTTATCGCCAGGCGTCTATGAAGTATCATACCGAGTCAGAGCCACTACTTCAGGAAAATATCACTACCCGCCGGCTAGTGCTTATCAAATGTATACGCCTGATGTTTCCGGTCATTCCAGCGGAGGCTGGTTGGAAGTAAAGTAGTCCTGCCTGCAAATCTTATGTTAGCAAAAGTCATTTCTGCAGCCACATTAGGTTTACAAAGTATTTTAGTTACCGTGGAAGTTGACATATCGAGTGGAACTCTACCTTCTTTTACGATCGTTGGATTGCCGGACAAAGCAGTTGACGAATCAAAAGAGCGCGTGCGCGCAGCCATCAAAAATTCAGGTGCGGATTTTTTAGCCAGAAGAATTACAGTGAATTTAGCACCTGCAGATTTACCGAAAGAAGGACCGCAATATGATTTACCCATTGCGGTGGGGTTGCTTTTAGCTTCGGGTCAGCTGGATGTAAATATTGACAATATGCTCTTTGTTGGTGAACTGTCCCTTGACGGAAGTTTAAGACATACTAACGGTATATTGCCGTTAGCTTTGCTGGCTAAGGAATTAAAGATCAATCATGTATTTGTGCCAGCTATAAATAGTATTGAAGCTTCAGTCATTGCTGGTATATCCGTTTATCCAGTCGAAACGCTTTTGCAGCTATTCCGGCACTTAAATAAAACGGCACTAATTAAAGCAAGTACTTACACGCCTTTCAGTCAGATAAAAAAAGACCAAGCTTTTGAATTTGATTTTACTGATATCCATGGTCAGGAACAGACAAAAAGAGCATTGGAAATAGCTGCCGCAGGAAGTCACAACATATTTCTTAAAGGGCCTCCAGGGGCTGGTAAGACAATGCTTTCGCGCAGCCTGCCTTCAATATTGCCAGATTTATCTGAGGCAGAAGCATTCGAAGTTACAAAAATCTATTCAGTTACCGGTAATTTGCCATCAGGAGAATCAATTATCAAATATCGACCGTTTCGCTCGCCTCATCATACTACTAGCCGAAATGGATTGATTGGTGGAGGTACACACCCGAAGCCAGGTGAAATTTCACTGGCTCACAGAGGCGTGTTGTTTTTAGATGAATTTCCAGAGTTTCCACGAGCTGTGCTTGAAGCATTGCGGCAGCCTCTAGAAGATGGGATTGTTACCATATCGCGAGCTTCCGGAACTATAGCCTATCCGGCCAAATTCTTGCTTGTTGGAGCTGCCAATCCATGTCCGTGTGGGAACTACCAGGATCCGACAAAAAAATGCATCTGTTTTCCAGGGATTATTTCTCGTTATCAAAAACGGATTTCCGGACCAATATTGGATAGAATAGATTTACATATTGATGTACCGGCAGTGCCGACTGAAAAACTTATACAGAAACATGCTCAACGGGCTGAAGTATCAAAAGAAATAAAAGTCAGAGTTGAACGTGCGCGGATGCATCAGGAGAAACGTTTTGTAAATTCAGGAATATTTTCTAATGCAGAAATGTCAACCAAACTTGTAAAGAAATATTGTCCGTTGACTGCCGATTGTCTGAGTTTACTTCAGCAGGCGGTTACCAAGCTTAAGCTTTCTGCACGCGGTTACTACAAAGTAATCAAAGTATCTAGAACCATTGCAGATCTGGCGGAATCGAGATTCGTTAAAACTGAACATATAGCTGAGGCTTTACAATATAGACCAAAGGTGGAAAATTAACTCGATTTAAGTTAAACAAAAAACACAAACCCTCATCAATTCGATGAGGGGTTGTGTTAAAAGAATTTAAATTCTTTGTCGTAATAATAGGTTAACCGCCGATCTTGTACATACCTGTTCCGCAAACGGGACACTTACCCTTCATTGCGGGTTTTCCATTTTTCATTGTGACTCGTGTTGCATTAGGATCTTCTCTCTTTGCTCGACACTTGACGCAATACATTTCTGCCATACAGTTATTCACCCCCTTCCACGAAGTTTACCAACCTAATCTATTTGAAAAAACTGCCAGGATTATTTCTCCGGTTATAAAAAACGTGCTGATTAAAATAGTTTTTATCAAATCTTTCTTAACGATATAATCCTGCGCAGGTTGTGGTGAAGTTGTGGTTTGCGGATGTATGCTGGTTTTAGCAGCATTGAAAATAAAAGGTTGTGGTGTAATACTGAATTTATCTCTTCTTAAATCTGTAAGTTGTTTTTGCTGGCGCGTTTTTTTAGGCATAACTTAGGTTGGTGTACGAGATATATCACAAATATTTACAGCTTGTCAAATAGTACCCTACTCATACGTCCTCTCATAATACAATTCATTGACAGCATTTAAGACAGCCGTTACAATATTGCATATCATTGGTGTTCAATAAATAGAATGATAGTTTGGCTTATTTTAGTAATTATTGGAATTTGGTTGACAATTTTGAGCTTTTTGCTCTTTAAGACCTTATCCAATTACAATCGTTTAACATACGGGGTAACTGAAAAAACATTGTCCGAAGTACTGTCAAGCTTGCTTGAAAAACAAGAACTATCTGAAAAAGAAGCGATTCATGTTAAATCCAAGATTCAGGAATTGGAAAATAGGTCTTTTCATTTTATCCAACGGATAGGACTGGTTAGATTTAATCCTTTTAATGATACAGGTGGAGATCAAAGTTTTGTTCTTGCCTTACTTAATTTGCAGGAGTCTGGTATTATAATTACATCATTATATGCGCGTACTGGAGTACGCTGGTATATTAAAACAGTAAAAAAAGGTAAAGGTGTAGAGCACGAATTATCAAATGAAGAAACCCAAAGCTTACAAAAAGCGATGAAAGGAACACTGCCATGAAAAATAAATCAAACGTTTTTTATATAATTGGTGCGATAGTTCTATATTTAGTTGCAACTGGAATTTCGTATGCAGGATTTACATTAGCAGATCAAAAAAAATCCACACTTACAGTAGTTCCTTCAAATGTACCTGCGACTAGCAAAGGCAAACATGTGATAGACCCCTCTATACCACGAACCGAAGTCTGTCCTCTTAACGGCCTTAAATTTACGGAAATGGAACGTAAGAAATGGGAAGAAAGACGTCCATTAGCCGTGATGATTGAAAATCACGAGGAAGCTCGACCGCAGTCAGGATTATCTTATGCTGATATCATTTATGAAACGGTAGCAGAAGGTGGAGTGACTCGGTTTATGGGAGTATTTTATTGCGGTATCGCAGTCGAGAATTTAGCTTTTGCACCAGTCAGAAGCGCAAGAACTTATTTTGTGGATTGGGTATCAGAATATGATGCTTTATATAATCATGTCGGTGGGGCAGGAAATTGCAATGATGATACTGTTGATAATCGGGCAAAAGCGTTATGCCAAATTGGTAAGTACGGAATAAAAGATATGGATCAATTCGGAATTCCGTTTCCTACCTGTTTTCGCAATTACGACCGGTTAGATCATCCGGTTGCAACAGAACACACGATGGTTTGTCACTCAGATAAATTATATGATTTGGCAAAAAAGCGTGAATGGACAAATGTTGATGAAAATGGAGTAGCCTGGAATAAAAACTTTGAAAGTTGGAAATTTAAAGAAGAGCCAAAAGATTCTGTTGATGGATCAGTTAAATCAATCTCGTTTGCACATTGGGAGTCCATGGTAGCCGAATATGGGGTAAAGTTTGAATATGATAAGACCTCAAACACCTATAAGCGTTCGACCGGAGGAAAGCCACATATGGATCTGGAAACAAATGAACAATTAGCTCCCAAAAATGTGGTGATTCAATTTGCAAAAGAGACTATAGGAGTCGATGAGCATGGACACGTAATCTATGGTACGATTGGTACCGGTAAAGCGTTAATTTTCCAGGATGGAAAAGAGATTTCAGGTACCTGGAAAAAAATAAACCGGATTGCTAGAACGAAATTTTTTGACGAAAAAGGCAAGGGAATTCAATTTAATCCGGGACAAATTTGGATTGATGTTGTGAGTCTAGATACGAAAATCGCAACTAATTAATCTGCCCACAGCTGTTATAAAAAAACTTTGGGTAAAATCATCACTGCCTAAATTGACATATTTTGTATAATATTTAGAATTCCTGCTTCAATGCTTCCGCAACGTATTTAAAATCTATGTTAAAAGATTTGATAACTTCACGGGTACGGATAAAAATCCTCACACTACTTTTGAGTAAGCCTGATCAAATGTATCACGTACGTGAAATTGTACGTCAAATTGATGAAGAGATCAACGCTGTTCGCCGGGAACTTTTGCACATGGAAAAAAATGCGATGGTAGTGAAGGAGCCTCGGGCAAACCGTTTATTCTACACATTTCGCAAATCATATTCTTTATATTTTGAATTACTGGAATTAATTGCAAAGACGACTGGGTTGGGAGGAGAAATTCTTAAAAACAAAGCTAAAATTGGAAAAATTAAATTTGTGATGTTTTCCGGAAAATTTGTTCGAAATTTAACCCAAAGCCCGGGCAGCGTAGATATATTAGTCGTTGGAACAGTAGTGCTACCGGAACTGGCACAATTGGTACGGATTGAGGAAAATCGTAGGGGGCGTGAAATTAATTACACAGTGATGAGTGAAGAGGAATTTATATTTCGAAAACGAAGACGCGATCCATTTATATTAGGCGTATTTAGCGGGGCGAGGCTTATGATTATTGGTGATGAAGAAGAGTTAGTATCATGAAAAAATCAAAGATTATATTGTTAGTTATTTATGTTTTTACTGTATGTTCTATTATAATTAGTCTTCCAGATAACCTGCCTCTTAAATTTAATATCGGACTGTTCAAAATCAATCGAGTTACATCTCCACATATTCAAATTCCGTTTTTAGGAATTGATAAAAAAATATCGACGCATTTAGGCCTTGATTTATTAGGTGGTACTCAGCTGGTGGTTGAGGCAGATATGAAAAATGTTCCATCTTCCCAGAGAAACCAGGCTTTGGAAAGCGTACGGGAAGTTATTGACCGGCGGATTAATTTCTTTGGAGTTTCTGAGCCCGTCGTTCAAACAGCTCAATCAGGTGAAAGCTTTCGGGTGATTATTGAACTTCCCGGAGTCAAAGATATCAATCAAGCCCTGGAAACACTGGGACAAACTGCGAAACTTGAGTTTCGTGAATTTACGAAAGAATCTAGTTTATCCGGATATTACGCAACACTCGAAAATACTAGATCCGTGAATTTAACAGGAGCCGATTTAAAAAAATCAGAAGTAGCTTTCGATCAAACTTCAGGAGAGCCTATGGTGGCATTTGAATTAACTTCAGAGGGAGGTAAAAAATTTGCTGACGTTTCAACCAGATTAGTCGGAAAACGTCTGGCGATTTTTTTGGATGACTTTGTAGTTTCAGATCCGATTGTTAAAAATCCTATCACTGATGGTAGAGGATCAATCAGTGGCGGATTTACCCCAGACGCCGCAAAAACTTTAGCTCTGCAGTTATCTGCAGGCGCCTTGCCAACTCCTATTAAAATTATTGAACAAAAAAATATTGGAGCGACTTTAGGACAATCTTCTGTAGAAAAAAGCATTCGGGCCGGGGAAGTTGGACTATTTCTGGTAGCATTATTTATGATTCTAAACTACGGTAAACTCGGACTTATTGCTGACTTAGCTCTCATTATTTATGGGTTACTGTCATATGCTTTGTTTAGATTAATTCCGGTAACTTTGACATTACCGGGAATTGCCGGATTTATACTTTCAATTGGAATGGCAGTTGATAGTAATATTCTTATTTTTGAACGCATAAAAGAAGAACAGAGAAAAGGCAAACCATGGCATATAGCCATGGAATTAGGGTTTGGTCGTGCCTGGGATAGTATTAGAGATGCCAATTTCACGACAATAATGACTGGTCTCATTCTTTACAATCCGCTTAGTTGGAATTTTATTCCTTCATCGGGACTTGTAAGAGGATTTGCTTTAACACTGTTGCTCGGGGTTATTATTAGTTTATTTACCGGGATTGTGGTATCTAGGAATCTAATTCGAACTCTTTATCGACCTAAAAAATTAAAAGTCACAAATTAGGAGTTGCTTATGATCAGATTCATGCGCTTCAGTTTGCTTTATTTGATTATTTCAGGACTTATTATCATTCCTGGAATTTACTCTCTTGTCAAGTTTGGTCTTAGGCCGGCAATAGATTTTACCGGAGGGACTCTCATTGAAGTTATATTTGATTCGGGAAATACTGCAGTAGGCAGATCTGATATTCAAAAAATTACTGATACGCAAAAACTGGAAGTAGGTTCAATTCAAGAGACCGGAGTGCGGGCATTTCTAATGCGCCTGAAACCGATTGATACCCATCAACATCAGCAACTTTTGGATGCATTTCAAAAAGATTTGGGTAAGGTGACTGAATCGCGATTTGAAACGGTTGGACCTATATTGGGCAAAGAATTACTCGGAAAAACGTTTGTAGCGGCGATTCTTGCAATTCTTGTGATCTTATCATACGTTGCCTGGGCTTTTCGAGATGTGCGCTTTGGCGTGTCAGCGATTATAGCCATGCTTCATGACGTGCTTATAGTTATTAGTGTTTACTCATTTTTAGGTTTTTTTAGGGGAGTTGAAGTAGATTCGTTATTTGTAACTGCAATTTTGACGACTATGAGTTTCTCGGTGCATGATACGATTGTGGTATTTGATAGGATACGCGAGTTGCAGAAAAGAATATCCGGTATTCCTTTTGAACAACTGATAGATCAGTCTATGAATGAAACCATGGTTCGGTCATTGAATAATTCACTCACGATAGTGTTTATGTTGCTAGCACTGTTTTTACTGGGAGGAGCGACCATTAAATGGTTTGTACTAGCGCTATTAATTGGGACTATTTCCGGAACATATTCTTCTCCGTTTGTGGCAGCCCCAGTACTTTTCTTATGGCACAAAATTCGACATAAAAGAAAATGAATAAATAAATTTTTTATACTGAATAGTTCAACCTTTTTATAATCTGCATAGTTTTATTAAACCAAGACAAAATTTCTTTAGAACTTTTAGACTTTACGAAGTAATTAACTGATCAGTTTTAATCTTGTTACGTAAATATTGCAACAAGTCCTCTTTGTTATTCTTAAGCTTCTCTGAAATGACATCATTAAAAAGTTCATTGAGAATTTTTCCCACCTTGGGTCCAGGTTTAAGATTAAATAATTTCATAATTTCATATCCGTCCACTTTGAGATCAGCGACCGTAAACGGTTGTTTTTGAACTTCTTCGAGTCGCTTCATGTAGAGTCGAAGTCGCCAGGAAGTTTCACGTGCCCCACCACCTAAACGGTCACCAATACGCAAGTCAAGCATATCTTGAAGGTTTTCAATGCCTACTCTTCTTATAAAACGGCGTAGTGTTGCATCAGTTTGATTTTCATCAACGGTAAATTGATGCCATCTAACTAACGTAATCAGTTTTTCAGTATCTTTATTTGAAAAATTGAGTCGTTTAGCGATATTTTTAGTTATTCTGGCACCAACTACCTCATGATTGTAAAATGTAATTAGTTTTGAAGGCTCATCTTTATGAAATACTAAAGGTTTACCAATGTCATGTAATAATGTCGCAAAACGAACCACCGGATTTACGGAGGGACAATGTTTAAGTGACAAAATCAAGTGCGTGCCTACATCGTATATATGGTGTCGTTTGGGACTTTGTTGTGGGACTCCGAAGCATGTTTCAAGCTCTGGTAAAATTTGCGCAATAATTCCCGCGTTTTTAAGCAACATTATGCCATCAGAAGGATAGTGGCTTTTCATGATGTGCATGAGTTCCTGACGAAGGCGATCTGCTGATATATTTTTAAGTAACTTTACGTTTTGTTGAATTGCCGTAAATGTCGCAGGTTCAATGGTAAATCCAAGTTCAGTAGCTATTCTAATAGCTCGAAGTATACGCAATGCATCTTCATGAAAGCGTGTGTCAGGATTACCAACACATCTTACTATATTTTGTTCAAGATCTAATTGTCCTTGATATGGATCAATTAACTTTTTACCATCATAAGCGATCGCACCAATCGTAAAATCACGTCTCCCTAAGTCTTCTTCAAGCGATTTCCCCCAAGTTACCTTATCAGGATGTCGTTTGTCAGTGTAGTCACTTTCATGGCGGTAGGTAGTAACCTCATACACATCTTCTACCCAAGATTCATTTGTTTGACGTTTTGACGAGCGAATTTTTATACCTACTGTGCCAAATTCATTATCGTAAAAACAGTCGGGGAATAGTTTTTGAATTTCCTGCGGAGTTGCATTTGTAGTGAAATCCCATGCATGTGTAGGACGATTCAGGAGCAGATCACGAATTGACCCTCCAACCGCAAAGCATTCAAAGCCCTGGTCGGTAAACGTTTTTATTATGGATAAAACTGATTGTGGTAGTTGTAGCATACTGGTATTATACCTTGTATGTATAACCGTTGGAAAATTCAAGAGACTTTTCAAAAAAATAACGGCGAGATTTCACCAGAAACAATTATACAAACTATTCTTCATAATCGGGGAATATTTAATAGTGCTATATCCGATTTTTTAGATCCACCAGATCCAAATACTTTTACGCCTGTTCAAGTAGAAATTGACCAGAATGTTCTTCAAAAAGCAATTACGCGAATACAAAAAGCGATTGAAAGTAAGGAATCAGTTATTGTCTACGCGGACTATGACGCAGATGGAGTATCAGCCGGTTCTATCATGTGGGAAACACTTCATACTTTAGGGGCCAATGTTATGCCGTATATTCCGCATCGGGTTGAGGAAGGATATGGATTGTCTGTCAAAGGTATTGATGCAGTAAAAAGCAAATATAATCCTTCATTAATTATTACAGTTGACCACGGGATTACCGCTCGTGAAAAAGTCAGCTATGCCCAAAAACAGAATATTGAAGTTATCGTAACTGACCATCATGTCAAACCTCTGTTACTGCCGAACTGTCTCATTGTTCATACAACCAAAATGTGTGGTGCAGGCGTTGCCTGGTTTGTTGCAAAAGAGCTGCTAAAAATAGCTGATCAGCTAACCCCCGAATTCTCGGACGAATTATTAGTACTTGCGTGTATCGGAACAATTGCAGATATGGTTCCGTTAATCGATGTAAATAGAGCAATCGCAAGATATGGATTGCAGAAACTTAATAAGACCAGTCGTGTTGGTCTAAAAGCGTTAATTAAAGAATCGGGTTTAATGATGGGTAGTATAGAAGCTTATTCAATCTCTCATGTTATAGCTCCAAGGTTGAATGCCATGGGTCGACTAGATCATGCTTTGGATGCATTGCGGTTATTGTGTACAAAACAGGAAAAAAAAGCGCTAACCCTGTCCCAAAAGTTAGGTGAAATTAACCGCGAGCGCCAGGATCTGACTTCTGAAACAGCCCGGAATGCTAAATCTATATTAGAAAAGCAAATTCAAAAGAGCGGCTCATCAAAATTAATTTTTGTAGCAGATGATCTGTTTAATCAGGGCGTCATCGGTTTAGTAGCGGGGAAACTTGTTGAAACCTATTACCGTCCGGCGATTGTTGTTGCCCGGGGTGAATTTGTTTCCTAAGCTTCGGCAAGGTCAATACACGGCTTCAATATTATTGAATTTATTCGCAGTTGTAGTGATTTGCTGGTTGATATGGGTGGACATCCCATGGCAGCAGGTTTTACTGTCGAGACAAGTAAATTGAAACTTCTTCAGAATCGACTCGAACAAGCGATCGAAGATAAATTGAGTCAAAGTTTACTTGAACGAATACTGATCGTCGACGCAGAAATTCCATTAATGGTTATAACTCGTCAGTTTTGGGATAGTATCCAAGTATTTGCTCCTTTTGGAATAGGAAATTATATTCCGGTATTTGCCTCAAAAAACGTGAATATTACAGACAAGCGATTGTTAGGAGCCGAAGGTAAACATTTGAAATTAAAAGTTAATGATGAGGATTCGCTTCATAAAAATCAGATATTTGATGTTGTTGGGTTTAACCTGGGTCATCTTTATAGTAAAATTTCGCTCCATAAGCCTGTTGATATAGCATATGCTGTAGATTTAAATCAATGGAATGGGTATACTAATTTACAATTAAAATTAAAAGATATAATTATATGAGAATTCTTGCAAATCAAACACTAGACAAAATCGGCCAGGAAATCGAGTTGTGTGGTTGGATTGATAAGATCCGCAGTCATGGAAAAATTATTTTTTTGGATCTACGGGATCGCAGTGGAATTATTCAATTGGTAGCAACGAACGAACGGATAAGAGTCGGATTGGAGGATGTAGTTACCGTAAAAGGCAGAGTTAAAAAAAGACCGGAAAATCTGATAAACCCAAAACTAATGACCGGCACTATCGAAATTGAGGTTATAAAGCTCATTACTTTAACTATAGCCAAAGATTTGCCTTTTCCAATTAATACAGATGGATATGAAATAAACGAAGAAATTAGATCTAAATATCGGTATCTGGATATAAGACGGCCGCGCATGATTAAAAATCTCAGGCTGCGTTCTCAAGTGACGACGTTTATAAGAAATTTCCTCACCGCCCAAGACTTCGTAGAAATAGAAACTCCGCTACTTACCAAAACAACTCCGGAGGGAGCGCGAGATTTTATCGTACCATCACGGTTGCAACGAGGTAAATTTTACGCACTGCCTCAATCTCCTCAACAGTACAAACAACTGTTGATGGTGGCAGGAGTCGAACGCTATTTTCAAATCGTCCGTTGTTTTCGCGATGAGGATCCGCGTGCAGATCGGGCTTATGGAGAATTTACTCAGCTGGATATGGAATTATCATTTGTTTCCCAGGAAGATATACTGCGTCTTACCGAAGATATGTTTACGCAGGTTATTTCAAAAATTTTTCCAGACAAATATATTTCTCAAGTTCCCTGGCCGCGAATCCCGCATAAAATAGCTAAAGAAAAATACGGTACAGACAAACCTGACATACGCAAAAATAAACAGGATCCCAACGAATTAGCATTTTCCTGGACACTTGATTTTCCGTTGTTTACACAGCAATCACAAAAAGATTATTACTATGGATCGGGAAATTCTAAATTCGCACCATCTCATCACATGTTCACCGCACCGCACCCGGATGATGTTCCTTTGCTTGAAGAAAATCCCATGAAAGTTAGAGGTTTACAACATGATTTGGTGCTTAATGGATACGAAGTTGGAGGAGGAAGTATCAGAATTCACGATTCAAAAGTTCAGGAAAAAATATTTGAACTTATCGGTTTTACTCCTCGACAAAAACAACAATTCGAGCATATGTTGACGGCTTTTACATACGGTGTGCCTCCTCACGGCGGAATTGCTCCCGGGATAGATCGATTTATGATGGCAGTTTTGGGAGAACCAAGTGTACGGGAGGTTATGGCGTTTCCCACTTCCGCCTCTGGACAGACGAGTGTTATGGATGCGCCAAGCCAGGTAACTGAAAAACAGCTGGCAGAACTAGGCCTGATTCTGGGTATAAATTAATCAAATCACAAATAAGCTTGAGACTAATATATCTTAACATTGCATGCCCAAAAAAAATCCATATAAAAATATAAAATCTCATACCTTTGGGAAAGCTATTTCTTACAAATGGTTATATATCATAGGAATTAGTATTTTGGTCATGCTTTTGCCTGTGCAAAATGGATACGCGTTGCGTTCTATTTTTGAAACCTACGAAACTCAGACTGAATTAGTGCCTCCTATTCCAGCGTCTGTGCCAGTTGATTTACATATATCCAGTCCACCTGATCTATCAGCTGAAGCCATTGCAATAACGGATGTTGGGTCGAATGTCAGGATGTATCAAAAGAACGCTAATGCGCGTTTGTATCCCGCCTCAATTACCAAAATTATGACGGCACTTGTCGCTCAAGAAGCATATCGGCTTGAAGAAGTAGTCACTGTAGAAAAATTGACAGACGAAGGCCAGGTAATGGGATTGAAGCCAAACGAATCAATTACTGTGGAGAATTTATTATATGGAATATTGGTACATTCAGCAAATGATGCAGCGTATGTTTTAGCAGCGCATTATCCCAGAGGCGTTGCAGGATTTGTACAGCGAATGAATGAAAAAGCCTTTGAGCTTAATTTGAAGGATACGCATTTTGCAAATCCTAGTGGTCTGGATGATCCAGAAAATTATTCAACCGCTTCAGATATTAGCACTCTTAGTATATTTGCTCTAAAAAATCCTGTCATTAGTAAAATTGTCAGCGTGCCTCAAATAACGGTATCCGACATTAATTTCGTGACTTTTCACAATTTGAAAAACGTTAATGAATTATTAGGAAAAATTCCCGGGGTATCCGGGTTTAAAACCGGTTTTACCCAAACAGCAGGTCAGTCACTCGTGACTACAGTACAAAGAAATAACCACAAAATTATTATTGTCGTACTCAAAAGCACAGATCGATTTAAAGAGACCGAAGAATTGGTTACTTGGGTTTTTCCTAACTTTGCCTGGCAGGAGTTGGGTCCTAAAGAAATGAAATAAAGATTTATTATTCTGTCCACGGCATAGCCACAGCCGAAACATAAGCTAAAAATTTGTTTTCACCTTCAAAAACAAATACAGGTTGTAAAAAAAATTGTGATTCCCGGCTATCGTATAATGCAAGCGAAATATTTGTGATTGTAAATTGAGTTTGATTAGGAGTATATGAGGCAAAATATCCCTGACTAGACTGTAGTTCCTCCCAAGCTTCCGTACTCGTTTTTAACTTATAGATACCAACAGTCTTAATATCAATAGGCCAATAATTATTACGGGCATACAATATACGTTTATCCGATTTTTTAGAACTGCCCAAAATAATTTCAATTAACCCCTCATTTGGTCTATCTGTCAGAACTCTAAATCCGTTTAAATTATTACGAAATAAATCAACTCGGACGGCGTCTGCTTGAGATTGACTAGTAGTTACAACAAGTTGATCACCTTCGAGCTTTAAATAAGTAAAAGTTGGTTTAGCAATGTTTAAATCTGAAATTCCTAGGTTCGATGTTTGTAAAAAATTTATTACTTCGCCCATGGTTTGTTCCCTAGTAGGAACATTTCTTTCAGTAAATAGTGTCAGATCATGAGCGTATGCATATTCGAGAGTAAAATGGTTGCTAACAGTGTCCAGTTCAATTAGACGTAAAGGATTTTTGGTATCAATCCAACGGTACACCGTATCTTTTATCAAATGGGGAGTAGAAGTAAAACCTAGTTTACCTACAAAAGTTTGCGCTTTGGAAAGTGAAAGTAAGTTCACTCTATTTTTAGGCATGAAATAAACCCGTGCTGCACTAGATGCAACTGGTATTTTGCCTTCAATCGTTTGAAGAGTAAATTTAAGTTGTCCCGAAGGTGAGGCAACTTCCGGGAAATTTAGTTTATAAAGTTTCCCAAAGTAGTTATTAGGTCTTAAGGGTGGTGGCGGCAGAACGTTTTTGATCACGTCAACGATATAAATAAAAATCAGACGAATGAATATAAAAACTACAAATCCAATTATGCTCCATTTGATAATTTTTCTAGAATAATAGGCAGTTTCTGTTAGCGTCGCCATACACTATCTATTTATTAGTTGTGATAAGATCTTCTGTAATTTTATTCCTTAGGATGATTCCGGTTTAATCGGGATCACTTTGAGTATACGGTGCGAGCGTGTTAGAATCAACCTGTATGCAGACAGTAAGAACAAGAATTGCGCCATCTCCGAGTGGAAATCTACATGTTGGGACGGCTCACACGGCATTATTTAACTTTTTCTTTGCCCGGCATTTTAAGGGCAAGTTTATTTTGCGGATTGATGATAGCGATCAATCTCGATCTCAGAAAAAATACGAAATAAACATCATTGAGAGTTTACGGTGGTTAGGTATTCAATGGGATGAAGGCCCTGATATCGGCGGTCCATATTCGCCGTATAGACAAAGTGAGCGTAAGAATACATATCACACCTATTTAGAAAAACTGCTGTATGACGGAAACGCCTATTACTGCTACTGTACGCCAGATGAATTAAATTCGGAGAGAAAACTGCAAGAACAGCAAAAGATCGCAACTAAATATAGCGGAAAATGCAGTTTATTAACGAAGGCCGACACACAAGAATTAATAGACCAGGGTCGCAAACCTGCCGTACGATTTAAAAATCCTTGCGCTCGAATTACTTTCACAGATCTTATTCGCGGGACGATAACTGTTGACACTTCATTATTTGGGGATTTTATTATCGCTCGCAGTGATGGTACTACACTACTCAATTTAGCGGCAACGATTGACGATATTGAAATGAAAATTACACACGCCATACGCGGAGAGGATTTTCTAAACCTAGTTCCGCGGCAGATACTTTTATTTAATGCGTTAGGATATATTCCACCTCAATTTGCTCATCTCTCTTTTTTATATGCCCCCGACAAAACTAAATTAAGTAAACGGCATGGTGCAACCTCGGTGACCGAATATAAAGATATGGGTATTCTTCCCGAAGCAATGATTAATTATCTAGCTACACTAGGATGGGCGATTCCTCCAGCAATTATTGAACGGAATAAACTAAAAGGAGTAGCTGAGGAAATTGTAAGTTTCCAAGAAATTATCGAAAATTTTCAAATTGAAGATGTGAAATCATCGGCTCCGATTTTTGATATCGAAAAATTAAAATGGATGAATGGAGTATATATCCGATCATTGTCTGACGAACAACTCTTTAAACGCGTCGAGAATTTAATTCCTCAAGATGTAGATAAAAAACGCACATTAAGAATTGCAGCGTTAGCTAAAAATCGGATGAAAACCTTAAATGATTTCACGATGTATCTTAAACCTTTTCTTCATTATGTGACGGTAAAACTCGAAAACAATCAACATGAACTAGTGTCTAAGTTTCTGCCACAATTTAACACCATCAAAAATTGGAATGCTGTTGAACTTGAATCAATTTGTAAGCAAATCGTTAATGATGGACAGCTGTCAATTCGAGATACATTTATGGCTTTACGGCTCGCCGTTACCGGTGAAAAAATCGGACTACCATTATTTGAAACACTCGATATTATGGGTAAAAAAGAGGTGTTAAGTCGAATGGAAAAAGTAGAGTAATTATTAAAAAGTTTCCTGCCAGTGTGGGTTTACATCCACTTGCAGATCGAGAAATATTTTTTTGCCAGTTGCTGCCTCAAGTTCTTTTCGGGTTAAAATACCGATTTCTTTGATCATCGCTCCATTTTTACCAATAATCATGACTTTATAACGATCTGCGGTTGTCACTATACGCCCTTTTATATACAGGGTATGTTGATTGCGATTCTCGATAGTGTCAACTTGTGTTTGAACTGTATATGGTAATTCTTTACGCATTAGTAAAAATACTTTTTCTCGGATAATTTCAGAAAGATAAAGTTTGCTGTCTAAGTTTAGTCCTGGTTGTATCATATTCGTTGTGTCAACGAGTTTCTCGCCTATAGGCAGTAGATCAAAGATTGCATTCATTAAGAGATTTAAATTAAAGTGAGTTAGAGCAGAGACTTGTATCACTGGTTGAAACTCCGCTTCATAAAAAGAATATTCCGCCCAAAAATCAGGTGTTTTTATATCAGCTTTATTTACAACGAGTATCTTTGGTTTGGTAATTTTTCTAACCCAGCCCAATATACGGTTCTCTTCTTTATCACGTGAACGGGTGTGATCAATTACGTAAACGACTAAGTCAAACTCTTCCTGCTTATAAAACGCTTCCAAATTGTGGTTTATTGTTCGTGAGAGAGTATCCTCGGCTTTGCCAAACATTCCCGGTGTATCTATAAAAATTATTTGACCTCTTTCGTCCTCGTATACCGCCTCCAGAGGAAAGCGCGTGGTTTGTGGTTTTGGTGACGTGATGGATACTTTGTGCCCCAGAAGGTTATTAAGTAGAGTTGATTTGCCCGAGTTGGGTCGACCGGTCAATAGAACTTTACCAACTTTCATAGGGGTAATTGTAACATATACTATATCCGATCTAATCTTTATGAACACAGAAATAGAAATAATCAAAAGCAGCCAAAGCTTGATGATTGCCAGGAATTGATTTTTAAATTAAACGGCATCAGAAACAGTTCACCGTTCATATCTGTAAGGCATAAAATAACCTAACTTGATCTTAAATGTAAAAATCTATATGCTTATCATCACGAAAAAGGAATATATATGCCGCACAAAGAAAAATCGATAAATTACACGATTTTTGGAATAATTGGAGTTGCTTTAGTCTTATTGCTTCTTATTATCATGTCAAAGAGAAAGTTGAGTCCTGCAATTCTTCATCCCCAAACAACTCCTAAATTGACCGCTGAAAATGAATTCTCCCAAAATATTCCTGATGGAACAGATGTAATTGGGTCCAGTCCAAAAAGTATAATTTCTAACACAGAAAGTCAAAAATTGACACTTGCACTAATTTCTCCTGCAAATGGCAGTACAGTAAAGACTCAGGTAATTCTAGTAAAAGGTAAAACATTGGCCAACGCAGAAGTTTTTGTGAATGAAATAGATGCTAAGGCAGATGCAAATGGCAATTTTAGCGTGAGTTATACATTGGAAGAAGGTGAAAATTATCTTGTCATAGGAGCAAATAGTACCCAAGGTGCTTATCGGGAGACAGAGGTGAAGGTAACTTATGAACCTTAGGATCCTGTTTATGAACCTTTTTGCAAGCTTATATGTATCACATTTTGAATAGAAAGGACTTATAAATGATTGTGAATAAAAATATTTTTGGATTTGTTTTAGCAACTTCTTTAACAATATCAGTAACTTTTCCGGTTTCTGCGATTGAGAAGAAAGAATCGGCAAGGTATGACCTCAAACAGGATTTTCAGGATGAAGAGAAGGAAAGGACCGCATCCCGTTCAAATACACTTAACGTCATAAGAGGAACTAGGGTTGAAATTTCCGGTGGGGAAATTAAAACTATCGAGAGTTCAAAAATTACTGTTGAAAAAGACAGTAAGACTTATATCGTTGTAACTGATCACAAAACTCGATTTCATCGCAAGTATTGGGGTAATACCGGAATAGCAGAAATGATTATAGGAGACAAAGTAAATGTTCGCGGGATTTGGGATGATGAAACAGTGTATAGGGTAAAAGCCTATTTTATTCGAGATCTCTCGATCCAAAAACGCTTCGGAGTTTTCTTTGGCACTATCAATACAAAATCTGATACTGGATTTGTTCTCGATACAGGTAAAAGAGGAGTACAAACAGTGACTATTAAATCTGACACACACTATACCAACCGTAAAGACGAGACGATTACGTTAGGTGATCTCAAAGAAGGAGATAAAGTACGACTTCGAGGGTTGTGGAATTCACAAAATTTAACGATAACCGAAGTTGAAAAAATTAAAGATTTTTCATTGCCCCAATTTTTAAGTCCTTCTTCAACACCGACAACTCAATAAACGTGAGAAGTTCATAAACTTCTTAAAAGGCGACTTACAGTCGCCTTGTGGGTATTTTTTCAGGTAAGCTGGAAAGTCCTGAGAGCTTCGTTTTAGCCGCTTTGTTATAATACATTTATTGCCGGATCGTCTAACGGTAGGACAACGGACTCTGAATCCGTTTATCTTGGTTCAAATCCAGGTCCGGCAGCAAGTAAGAGTTGAAAAGAGGTAGGGAGATAGCGTTTGTCGTATTCCCACCCGCCGCGCCTCCGAAACAGTCGGCTCGTAAAGACAAAACCAGAATGATTTTGTCTCATAGAAAACGCAAACATTTTAAAGAACTTTTTAATCTCTTTTAAGTATCCTTCGAAAGCAGGAATTCCTCGCTCCTTACGACGTATGTACACTTGTCATCCCCGCGATCCTTCAGCAAGCTCAGAACTGGTGAACGAAGTCGAACCAAAGCGGGGATCTGTTCAAGAAGATTCCCGATTCGTTCGGCAGTGACAAACCCTTGCGGCTTGCCGCGAGGAGTTTCATTTTTACAAAACCTTGCTATATAATGTAGTGCAATATGCTTGCATCGTTACGACTTCATTATGCGGAATTATTAAAAAAGTTCGGTAGATTTAAAATAATTTTTATAGTTTTACCCTATTTGGTTTTAGTAGTACTTTGTTTTTATTTTGCTTATCAAAGATGTGTACCCATTTTCACTAATGATGGCGTCAAATATACGAGAAAAAGTATCTGTGGCAAGATTAAATCAGCTGAAGTATTGCCCACACCTAAAAATCCAAACGAAAAGAAAGTTGATGTAAAAGTTAACACCGATAGCGAGGTAAACTATTGGGAAATAATTGACATCAGTAAAAGTCCACATTTCTCAACAGGATTAAAAGTCTATGATAAAGATTTACCTAGTCCAGTTGTAAGATGGAATAATTTTTTACTTGGGGTCAATCAAGAACATTATATAGAAAAAAGTGGAGAAGCTTTTTTGGGAAGTCCAGCCTCTGAGCGTTATACACTACAATCTCAAATTAGAACGGTGCGTACTTACAACATAGATACGGGTGAAACCTTTGATATATCTTTAGAAAAACCAATTTGGGAAAAAATTTGGTATATAACAAGCCAAGTTGTAGATGATACCTATTATTTTGGTATTGGCGGTGCATATGGTGCATCACTTGGATACAAGGTGGATTTACCGCCTCAAAGGACATCACGAATTACGAAATTAAAGACGACTATCGGAAATGAGATAACAAAATATGGGAATGTCTATGTTAGTAGCTCGTGCTATGAAGGGTGTACATACTCACTTTTTAATCCAAGTTCATTGACAACATCTCCTCTTCAACGAATGACAGACGCTTCAAATGACTACATCAACAATCGTAAAGAAGAATTTATGGGTATAGATAGTCAAGGACGAATGATTCTAAATATTAGAGATATTCCAAAAGACAGCAATAATCAACAATCTTTTGAAACAGATGCAATTGCAGTAGTTCCTCTCACTGACGAAAAATCGACAATCATTCTGTTAAAAGCGAGTGAGCTACCTGAAAAGATACATAGATATTCCATGATCTATGGAATAGATAAAATCTTGATGTTAGGGTTTTCAAAAGCTTATATCTACAACATGGCATCAAATAAATTTAATGAGATTCAGATTGGGTTAAAACTTAAAGAACTTCTTTCTTCTAATAACAACATCTCAATTACAAAGACTGATAAAGCAGCCTGCATTGCTGATATGGAATCCATAAAATACGCAATTGATCTTACAACCGAAACTTACTCGGATACACCACCTAATGACTGTAAAAAATTATATGCTGAGAAAAGTAAAGAAGATATTTTTAAAGAATTAAAGTTACCTGATAATTTTGAGTTTGTTTACACACCAACTATATATAAAACTTACAATGTAGTAAAGAGAACGCCCGAATCAGAATTACCGAATGATTCAAAAGTTATCAAATAAATTGATTTACTTCGCAAGCAAAAAATTCGCGCATGCAAAAAATAGTCCGCCAAAGGCGGATAAACTATGGCACTGCTGGTGGGCACATTCGGCAAGTTCAGTGTAAAGGCGCCGCGTTGTCCTCTTCGCCGAAGCCTCGGTGAAGGTGGAAACAAGCGAGCCGTGAAGCGAGACGACAGTGCCCTGCCGTAGCTTCACACTCCGGTATACCAAAATACTGGATAATGAAGCTACGGAATTGTTAGCAAAGATTTCTTGAGGTTAGGAGACATTAAAGTCCTATCCTTAATGTAGAGTGGTTTACCGATTGCCTCCACAGGCTTAAGTTTCTCTTCTGGGGTGTATTCCATATAATATGAGGATATTCTAAGACTTAATTTAAAACTCCTAATTTAAATCCCCAATCGTTGGATCGTGGGAAGTTTATCTAACAGTAAATTTCCTTAATAACACGTGCGTGGTATACTGGTAAAATTATGAAAATTTTACTGTCAGCGCATATAGATCTGGCTAGACCAGTTATGTCCATTAGAATGAATGATAAAAATCTACTCGGATTGGTTGATAATCTTGCAGGTGTATTATTCATCTTTCATTGATCATATAATTGTGGGCAAGTAATTATGATCAATAAATTCATGCTTCAAATGTTTTTAGACTTAACAAATTTAAAGTGAGACTACTTGTTCAGATTAATGGGTTCCGACCAGGGTTGACACTATTAAACAGCTCTCGGTGTTGTGACGAGAGCTGTATAATTCACGTAAAGGACTAATCCTTTCTACCAAATATGTTTTCCTAGACCTCTCATACCTCCTCTAAATCCGCCGAAGAAGTAGTTAAGATCAATGTTGTTTTGCTTGGCCCATGACTCAATTTCTTGTTTTTGAGCTGCAAAGGCATCGCGTCGCAGTTGCGGAGTCATATTTTGCAAATTCTGTCGCTCTGCTTCTCGTTTTGTCTTTAATTCTTGCTGTTTCGTGAGGATTAACTGTTTTTGAGCTTCAGTTAATTTGCCATCTTTTACAGCTTGAGTTAGTCTGTCTTCAATTCGAGTTTGCATTTGAGCTTGACGATCTTTCATTGATTCGTCAAACACCGCTTGTACATCAGCTTGTTTAAGTCCGAATTTTTGCACTAGTTTTTCAATGATTGATGCATGCCAATTGGTGGGGCTTTGGGCAAATGCTTTCGTTGTTCCAAGTATTACAGTTCCTAAAACTACAATAACAACGAGTGATACGATTAGTTTTTGTTTCATATATTCACCTCCCTTCAATATTATTTTTTATTCGACTACAGGCTAGTATTAAAGCCAAAATAATAAGGATAGGTGAAAACGATGTAACTTGAGTAACAAAAGATAAAAGACTTGCAACGTAGTAGGACAATTGTTGGTGATTACTCATTGGTTTCATGATGTTACTTTAGATGGGTAAACTGAAAAAACGCTTAAAATGTAAATACCCTCCTAATATCGGAGGGTATTTTTCAAGTAAGTATGGCTTATTACAGTTATTCCACAATTAATTTTCCAACCTGCCCTTTGAGTCTATGTTGGCCAACAGAACAGTAGTATTCAAACGTACCTGATTTGTCAGCGGTAAATTCGACAGTTGCTGTACTGCCGGATTTTGTAATCGGGATCTTGAGTCCTAACTCATCTATATTAAAATCATGCATCATATCTACGGATTTTAAAATGAGTTTAATTTTCTCACCTTTTTTTACTCGCAACTGAGCTGGTTTGTAATAAAAACTGCCAGCTTCGATTTCTACCGTTCTCACATCACTTGGAATAGTTGCATCTTCCACTCCGGCAACAGTTGGACTCGTTTGAGCAGATGCTGATGATGCTTGGTCATTTTTTTGCAGCGCCTCAGAAGGCTGCGAGCCATTTTCATTATTGCGTTTTGATAACAGGACGCCAAAGCCAATTAGCCCAACAAGCGCAATAACTCCTACGACCATAAATGGACTAGTATTTTTTGCATTATTTTTCTCTTCTACATTATTTTCAGTCACTAAATTTCACCTCCTTTATAAAAGAATGCTGTGAATACCTTAACGATCATTATTGGATATTCTGATTGATCAGTATAAATAAATATCTAAAAAAATAACTACTACTTTGGTTGCGGACTTCCCTGCATTCCTCTAAAAATTGGATTGAGTTGGATATTTTGTGCTGTGACGCTGCCGTCAGAATTATCGCTCCCGTATACTGCAACTTTTTCTCCCGTTTTCAGTTCATCTCGTCCTGCGACACTGGCTTTATTCACCTCTGTCTTACCAGAAAGTATTACTATTTTACTACTACCGTCCTGTAGTTTTACTGTAATTGATTTATCGTCACTACTTATAATTTCACCAGTTACAGGTCGAAATCCATTTCGATTATTTCCGTTTCTTCCTCCTTGTCCGTTTCCGAATTGTCTTGAAAGTGTAGGACGTTTATTTTCCGCATATGTTTTACCAGCATAAAAACCACCAGCTCCGACTATAACTAAAACTACTATCATGATTAAAATGTTTTTTTTCATCTCTGATCACCTCCTCGCGTTTTTCAACTTATATCTTTAAAAGATACAATCTGACTTCAAAGTGGGGGAGTGAAAGTTATTTTCAATATTTAACTTATTCATAGCGTAATGCTTCTATAGGTTGCAGGTTAGAAGCTTTACGTGCTGGATACCAACCAAATAAGATACCTATAGCTCCAGAAACTCCGATAGCAAGAACTACCGCATTTATCGAAACTGTAAATGGTACGTTGATAAAATGTGCGATGATAAGAGAAATAACAATTCCTAAGATCATTCCAATTAATCCTCCAGCAAACGTTAATATGATCGATTCGATAAGAAATTGAAAAATTATAATTTTCTTCTTGGCCCCAAGCGCTTTCCGTAGTCCAATTTCTCTAGTTCTTTCGGTGACCGTAACGAGCATAATATTCATTATTCCAATTCCTCCTACCAATAAGGAAATTGCGGCGATACCGGATAAAAGTGCCGTAAAAGTGCCGGTAACTTGAGAGGCAGCACCTAAAAGGTCATTCTGAGAAAATATCGTAAAATCTGCTTGTGATGGATCGTTCAGTTTATGTCTGGCAAGGAGTAAATAGCCTATCTGATCTTGAGCCTCTGTCATGACATTTTCATTTTGTGCTTCGATTGAAATTGAAGTTAAATTCGTTGCTCCAAATAATTGTTTTTGGGCAGTACTAATAGGAACGAAGACTAAGTCGTCTTGATTTTGAAATCCCGTTCCACCCTTAGAAACCGTGACCCCGATTATTTTAAAAGATTGACTATTTATTCTCACCATCTTGCCTACCGGATTAGAGTCTTGACCAAATAAATCGGCTACTACCTGTGGTCCCAAAACGGCAACTTTAGTAAGAGATTCAACGTCTTTCTGACTTATGAACGTCCCGTAGGTCAAAGTAATTTTTCTGACTTCTTCATAAGCGGGAGTCACTCCTAGGATTTGTGTATTGGTATTATTTTTCCCTGTGGTTATCTGAATTCTTCTTGAGAATTCCGGAGATACATTTTTAACCGCAGTAATTTTGGTTGACGTCTTTAATGCCTGTGCGTCATCAAATGTTAGAGTTGTTGCTCCACCAGCCGCGCCTCTTACGACACCTGTATTTTGTGCACCGGGAATTATAGTTAACATATTAGATCCTAAAGATTGAATTTGTGTTTGAACTGCTTTTTGAGAGGACTGTCCAAGTGATATTAGAGCAATAACACTGCCAATACCTATAACTATTCCCAGTGTTGCCAGGAATGTTCTTAATTTATTAACAGTAAGTGTGCTTACTGCTTCTATAACGATTTCTGAATATTCCATATTGGGCTTAAAAAATATTATTATGTCAGTGACTTTTTAAATGTTTTATGGAAAAAATTTAGAGATTAATTTTTTTTGTTTGTGATCAACACCATCATTTGTTATTTTGCCATCTCGAACGTTAATGATGCGTTTTGCGTGTTCTGCAATATCCGGCTCATGGGTAATCATGATGATCGTATGACCCTGTTGATTTAAATTTTGAAATATAGACATGATTTCATCTGCTTGGACAGAAGCGATGTTGCCCGTTGGTTCATCAGCTAGAATAATAGCCGGATTCATGCATAACGCACGAGCTATGGCGACCCGTTGCTGTTGGCCTCCAGAAAGTTGACTCGGTGTATGTAAAAGTCTGTTTTCAAGTCCGACCATTGTTAAATATTTTTGTGCCCTAACAAAGCGTTCTGTTTTAGGAATTCCTGCATATACCATTGGTAATGACACATTTTTTAAGGCTGATGTTCGGGGAAGTAAATTGAACGCTTGAAAGACAAAGCCAATTTTTCTATTTCTAATATCCGCAAGTTCATCATCCCCTAAATGACTTACATTTTCTCCGTCAAGAATATATGTTCCCGCAGAAGGCAAATCTAAGGCACCTAATATATGCATGAGTGTTGATTTACCTGAACCGGAAGGACCCATTATCGCCACAAATTCACCCCGATTTATCTCGAACGTAATATTGCTAAGAGCTATGGTTTCAATAGAGTCATTTTTATATATTTTTGATACATCAGATAATTGAATCATAAGGATTTTTACGGTCTTGATCTATTTCCTCCGACACCTCCAGGTCTAAAGGCTCCACCTCCAAAACCTCCTCCGCCAAAAACAGATGCTCCGGATCTTTGTGTGGTTGTATTATTGGGGATTATTCCCGTTATCACTTCTTCGCCTTCAGTAAGACCGGAAGAAATTTCTGTTTGGGTATCTGAAGAAAGACCGGTTTGAATAGTGACTTGTTGTTCCTGGCCATTTTTCAAAACTCGCACTGTTGACTGTGTCCCTTGGGTTTGGATAGCAGTAATTGGAACTAAAAGTACGTCGGTTTTCGTTTCCAGAATTATATTCGCGTTTATAGCCATATTGGGTAAAATATCAAGCGAATTTGTATCAAGCTGAATAATACATTGGTAATTGGTGACGTTGTTGGTAGTGGTTCCGATTCGGTCGACTGTTACCACTTTTCCGGTAAATGTTTTATCTTGCACGCTATCAAGCGAAATAGTGGTTTTTTGATTTACTTTCACTTTTTGAACATCGATTTCTGTTAGGTTCACAGTTATGAGTGGATTTGTTTCGTTCTGTACTACTGCTACTCTTTGCGAAGAAGTAGAATCTGTTGTTGAAGTGCTTTGTGCACTTAAAACCATGCCTTCAACTATTGTTAAGCTGCCTACATTTCCTGCAATTGGGGAAGTAATAGTTGGTGAAGATAATTCATACGATAGCCACGTATTATTTATAGAAGCTTTTGTTTGATCAATGACAGCTTGTTGATTTTTAAATTTTGCTTCTGCGGCCAGCCAATCTTTTTCGGCTATATGAAACTGAGGTAAGGCTCGCTGTTCATATCTGGGAGATCCGTCGGAATTTTGATATGTAGAACTTTCAGCAATCTTTTTAAACGTATCCCATTTACTAAACATATCCGATTGCAGAGTATAAGAGGTAGCGCTTGCTGAGTCGAGGCTATTTTTAGCTAAAAGGTAGCTTGACCATGCTTGAGCATTTTTCTGTTGTCCAGCCCTATCGAGGTTAACTTCAGCAATTTTTTGCCCTACAGTTACCTGTTCCCCATCCTTCACGTACACTTTTTTTACTACACCGCTGGCATTTGATGCGATATTAACCAAGTTTGATGTGAGTGCATGACCTGACGTGCTTATTGAAGAAATTAGTGTACCAATCTCTGCACGAGCAGTTTGATATTGAGGTTTTTGTGCCGAGTTTTTACTAACATTGGAGAAAGTAAGCCAGCTGATTACCAGTAATACGGCAATAATTAAGACCTTAGTAATATTTTTGCTTTTTAAAAATCGCTGCCACAGTTCTATAAATTTTTGCAATATTCTATGAATTATATTCATTTTAATAAAGTGTAAGCGTATAAACTGAAATTAAGCTGAAATCATTTTTTAAATAGTTGCTAATTTAGCGGCAACTGGATAGAAAATGTAGTTCCTATCTCCACTTGACTTTGTACTCTTATCAGGCCTTTATGAGTATCGACAATTTTTTTGGCAATGGCTAGTCCTAGTCCATAACCGGCATGATTAGATTTCGATCGTGCGATTTCTGCCCGATAGAATCTTTCAAAAATGTGCGGTACATCTTTTTCAGCAATACCTAAACCGAAGTCCTGGATGTGAATTTTGATAAACTTATCATGTTTTTCGGTAGAGATGAGAACTTTACTTTTGACCTTGCTATATTTAATAGCATTGTCCAGCAATATCACAAAGAGGTCTATTAATCCGTACATGTTACCTGCTATTTTGGTATCTTGAGCCTGGTTTTCTAAGATAATTTTTTTCCGTTGTGCGATTGGATCAACTTTTCGTAATGCTTCATTAATAACACGACTTAATGATAAATTAGTTTTTTGTGTATCCTCGTTAGGAGTTTGGTATTGAGCTAATTGGAGCATTGATTCTGAAAGCGATTGGAGCTTATCAGTTTCGTGTATGCTTTCAGTAACTAAGGTGTCTGCTTCTTTAAGTGTGCGGTGTTGATTTCTCAAAAATACCTCAAACGCGCTTTTAAGAGAAGTAAGAGGGGTTTTCAGTTCGTGTGAAGCATCACTCACAAATCTATTTTGTTCATCCATCATATCTTTAATAGGATGAAGAGTTCTACCGGCAAGAATGTAACCGAGGACTCCGGATAAAAGTAAAATTATTGAGTTAACGGCAATTAACATCGCTAAAATTCGTTGTTTGGTTTCATCAAGAAGTTCCGGGTTGATGAGAACTGGTGGAATTAAGCGACGATATCTCATATCCGGAAGTGTTAATTCTCCTTCCTGAAGCCGTCTTTCGATACGGTAACGTTGCGCATGTTCAAATCGGTCTACTTCATTTATTAATACATGATATATCACCAGACTAAACATCATGCTAATGAGCATGATGATAATCAGATACCAGCCGGTAAGTTTTAGTCGAGCTGAATGAAACATACAAAAAATAATTTATAAATCAAAATTCAAAAGTCCAAAAATTATGCTAATTAACGGATCCCAATTTTGTATCCAAATCCGCGTATAGTTTGAATCAATGAGCGGTTGGTTTTATAAGGAACATCGATTTTTTTTCTTAAGTTTCGTATATAGACCTCAACCGTATTGGGAAGTATATTAGCATCATAATTCCAAACGTGGCTGATAATCTGTTCTTTCGTAAGAATTTTGTTCGTATTTCTAAGTAAATATTCAAGCAAGGCGAATTCTTTGTTCGATAGCTGTATAGGCATATCCTGACGTTTGACTATGAATGATTTTGGATCAAGTTGTAAATCTTCGACTGTCAAAATTGTGTTTATGGAAGTTCTTGGTCTACGTACTATTGCACGAATTCGTGCCAGGAGTTCTTCAAACGAGAACGGTTTTGTCAGATAATCGTCTGCTCCGCAATCCAGTCCTGCAATTTTATCGTGTATTTGTCCTCGGGCTGTAAGAATGAGTATGCCAGTATGAAGCCCTTTTTTTCTGAGATTCTTACACAGAGATATACCGTCCATTCCCGGCAGCATGAGGTCGAGAATAATTAAGTCATAATCTTCACTGGTTGCCAGATCAAATCCATCAGTACCGGTATAGGCCACATCTACCGCATTTCTTTCCTGTTCCAACCCCTTTTTTATAGTATTAGCAATCCGATGTTCATCTTCAACCACGAGAATTCTCACTCACTAATTATACCCTGGTTACTGAAAAATAGCTGAAGTTTAATTTAATTGATTAAAGATAAACTGTTGCACTTTTTCCCAGCGGTTATCGCCTTCTTTTGGAAGTAAAATTGACTGTCCGTTTGATGATCTTGAATTTGCCAAGACGTTGGTTGGTGAGAGATTAATGAAAATAATTGAATAGTCACCATATTTTTTTAAAGCAGGGGCTAAATTTTTCAGTATTTCAAGTCTAATATCAGTCTGGACATGTTTCGAAAAAGCTTCATAAAAATTCGGAATATTATCAAGCGCTTCGAGTGAAAATAATTTTTTTTTAATGCCTGAAAGCACTTGTTGTTGGCGTTTTCCGCGAGAAATATCACCATCGGTGGAACCGTGACGGGAACGGACATATTTTAGCGCGTCTCCCCCCTGCATTTTTAGTATACCTTTATTAAAATGCAAATGTTCATAACGGCATTTAAACTGCTGTTCGAGCTCGAAACCGGAATATTTTGTAGTTAAATCAGCTATTTCCTTGTCAGACAGACCGCAGGTATTTAACTCTTCACCTGAGATTGGGTACCAAGGATCATCGAGAGTTTCTTCAACATCAACATCAATTCCTTGGAGCTGGATGCCAATTGCGCGTTGAAAACCAACGAAATCAACTCCAATAAAATAATCTATAGGTAGCCCTAATATATCTCCTATCAGTTTTTTGACACCGTGTGCGCCAGTTGTAATAAATTGGTCTTTTTCAGCTTTAGCCGCAGATGAAACTAGAACTGCATTAATTTTTGATTCCTGACCATTAGGAAGTGTAACCCAAAGATCGCGGGGTACTGAAATTAATATCATTTTATTTTTTTCAAAGTCAATATGAAGGACTTGAATGGCATCGGTTAAAAAACCGCCGTCAAGTCCTAATCCGCCGTAACCTAAGAGTAGAATATTCAACTTTGAAGAATCCGGTGAGGGGCTTGAGAATATTTGTTTAGTTGTGACTGCGAGAATACCGCCACTATTATTGGTATCAGAGAGTGGCGAAATAATTTGTTTATTTAATATGAGCTGTACTAGTAATATGCAAATTAAACCAGCAATAAACATTAAAGATCCTGCTAATATCGGTTTTTTACGCTCCAATTCTAATGGTTTCATTTTCGAGTGGGTTAGATTTTACAACATTACAGATTTAGCGTTATAAAAATGCTAAAATCATTATGCGTATTAAGTATTATTAAATTAACCTTAGAATCTGGCGCACATTTAGCACATTCAAATTTTGGAATATGGGTAGTTTCCAAAAAAATCATAATATATGAAGTATCAAATAAATGTCCGTGATAGTTTTAATAAATATCTTGAAGTATTACAGGAAATTCCGGAAAAGGGAAACAAATTTCCGACGGTGATTTTGGTGTCCGGATTTGGAATGGATTTGCATGAGAGCGGTTTCTTTGATGAGATTGCAGAAATACTTTATAAAAATGGGTTTCAAACCTTTCAGTTTAGTTTTGAAGGCACGGGAAAATCTGAAGGAAACTTCGTTAACACAACAATTGAGACTCAATCTCAGCAGTTTAAAGATATTCTTGAGTATGTGCGCAAAGATAGGTATACAAATAGCGAGAGTATTGGGATATTAGCTCAGTCTTTTGGTACAGTCATTGTTACTGCTGCATTGCCATTGCCTTCAGTAAAAACCGTAGTATTTACGAGTCCGCCATTTGATCCCTACGCCGCGATTGCCAAATGGTTTAAACGCCAGCGGGGATTTAATCCGGATGCTATCTCAGAAATTGAATGGGCAGACAAACGTAAAACACGCGTGGGTCCACAGTTTTGGATAAGTTTACAAAAATATCAAGCATTAGAAACAATTAAGAAATTAACCCAATCTATTTTGATTATTCACGGATCAAAAGATAAGCGTGTTCCCCTGTGGCAAACAGTTGAGTGCTTTTCTAAATTAACCGTCTCGAAAAAATTACATATAGTAAAGAATGGTGATCATGCATTTACTAATAAGTACAGGTTGCCGGTTTTAAACTTAATCGCTGAGTGGTTTAACCAAGCATGTAATCGCTAGATTGTGACATGCTTCAATAAATGTTCCATTTTAGCTTCTATTTCCAATGATCGTCTTTTAGTTTTTCCGAAAATTATATAACCAAATCTGCCTTGTGTAAGTAAATTTACACCAACTATTACTAACCCTTCGTTTGTGGATTTATTAAATAAAATGGATTCCAAAGCTTGATAAAGTTTTCGGAAATTCCAATTAATATTCTCTGTTGTAATCTGATACAGATTATTTGATAGAGAGTACGTCTCATGCATAAAGTTTTTGCCAAAAAGTGCCAGCGAGGAATAATATACATGTGTGGCGCCTGTTCTGCGGACGTTAGATTCTGTGACGTAGAGTTCACCGTTTTTGGCTGCTATAAAATCTACATCAAAATGACCGCGAAAACCTTCTTTGAGCAAATTTTCCGCTAAGTAGAATCCGGTATCAACGATTCTTGCTGCTATTCGATCAGATAGTGAGTCGTTTCCGATGTCCATGCCTTTATACACCCCTTCCTTAGTTACCCGCATGCCACCAAAGAAGAGAAACTCAATTCTTCCATTTTTGAGTATTTTAAATTCAACATTGGGAAAGCCTCCACCTATTGAAATATTTGTCTGTATATATTTTTCTATTATAATTGGAAATTTATTCCAGTAACTTTCTTTTGTAAACTGGTCTAAAATAGTCACTACACAACTTGTGTATTCCCGAGGTAAATCTCCAGGTCGAAAGATCAAAACACCTGCGCCCGAATGACCTTTATTAGTTTTAATAACTACACCGTCTTCATTTACATACATATTGGCGGCAATTTTGGCCGCATCTTCAATACCCATGCAAATCAAACCTTCTGCCATCTTAAAATCCGGTTCATGGGTACCAGATTGTTGTGCAAGTTGTCTAATTCCAGACTTACTACCAAAAAAATTTACCGTCCAAGCGTCTTCTTCCTCAGGGGCTTCCGGAGTAGTGATATTACTGAATTTTTCTTTAAGTTCTTTGACTAAATGGAGGAATTGAGAAGACGTGGAATAGCTTATAATTTCCAGTTTTTGGGACAACGATGCTGTCTGATTAATTTGAGATATAATTGTCTGATCTTTTAGAATATCCTCGCAAATTTCACCCGTATGGATTTTGGGAACTAGGATTTGCATTTGTCTTTTCCCAAAAACGTTAAAATAATAATTTACAAAATCAGGTTCAGGTGCGGAAGGTAAAATTAAAAGTAAATTTTCTTCATCTGCATTGGTAAACAGATCCCGGTCTGCTAATCTTGCATTTTCTTCAATTTCAAATACTTTAGTTTGGGAGTCAGAGATTGCAGATATAAACGGCCATACGTCCTCTGAAATATTAGATATATATATTGAAGCAACAGGCTTCTTGTTATTTAAAAACATGAATAGAAATTTTCGTTTTAAGGATATCAGTATAGGAGATTTTATCCCTTGTGTAAACAATTATGATGTGCGTATAATAAAATTCTTTTATGGCTGCACCTGTTGTTGTTGATGTCGAAACCCAAATGACATTTCGCGATGTAGGTGGATATTACCCTGAAAAATTGCGTATATCGGTTGCTGGTTTGTATGATTATGCAACTGATTTATATAAGGCTTTCGAAGAACCTGAACTTCCCGAGTTTTTCCGCTACCTTGAAAATTCCACCATAATAATTGGGTTTAACGTAATAGATTTTGATTTGAGAGCTCTAAGTACATATTATGTAGGGGATTTAAAGAAATTTCCGACATTAGATTTATTAAAACATGTAGAGAAAAGTTTAGGGTATCGGATTTCCCTGGATGACCTGGCTAAAGAGACCCTGCTGACACAAAAAAACGGTCATGGTTTATTGGCAATAGAGTATTTTAGAAATAAGGAAATGGACAAGTTAAAAAAATATTGTTTATCAGATGTAGATATTACTCGTAAACTGTATGAATATGGAAAGACGAATAAGAAATTATACTTCAAATCAACCGCGGGTAAACAGGATATCCCTGTATCGTGGGATACCGCTGTAACCTCCGTATCTTCGCAGGTGAATTTAACTTTGCCGTGGTAAAATACCTAATTATCTCAATATTAGTATAAATAAAAAATGAATCAGGTTTTGCAAATTAAAGATCTTCATGTAGCGGTTGTAAAAAAACCGATTATTAAGGGACTTAACTTATCACTTGGAAAAAGCCAGTTACACATTTTAATGGGACCCAATGGTAGTGGTAAATCTACGCTGACATATGCGCTTATGGGTCATCCAAGTTATGAGATAACTCAAGGTGAAATATGGTTAAATCAAGTAAATTTATTACCACTAAAAGTGTATGAGCGGGCTCGAATTGGTTTGTTGCTTGCTTTTCAAAATCCGCTATCGATTCCTGGTATAACCTTATCTAATCTTCTGCGTACTGCTTTTATTGAGATTTATGGCAAAGAAGCCATGTCTATAATTGAGTTTCATAAATTAATGCAGACTAAAGCGAAGCTATTGGATCTAGATCCAATACTCTTAAAAAGAGGCATTAATGACGGATTTTCCGGAGGAGAAAAGAAAAAAGCCGAAATGCTGCAAATTCTCCTTCTGCGGCCGCAGGTGGCTATATTTGATGAGATAGACACAGGCCTTGATGTCGATGCCCTTAAAATAGTCTCATATGGAATTAATTTATTGCAAAAAGAAGGGGTATGTATATTATTGATTACCCATTATCAACGAATTTTAAACTATCTCAAACCTGATCGTGTGCACATAATAATGAATGGTGTCATCAAAACAGAAGGTGGATTTGCATTGGCTAAACAAATTGAAAAGAAAGGCTACACTTATGTTTAACGGAATAAGTGATTATAAGTATGGATTCAGTAAACCCGAGAACTATGTTTTCAAAGCTGATAAAGGCTTATTCAAAAGTACTGTTGAAATGATTTCGGGACATAAAGATGAGCCTGAATGGATGCGGCTATTTCGACTGAAGTCGTATGAGATATTCTTAAGTAAAAAAATGCCGAGTTGGGGTGGAGACTTAACGGGAATTAATTTTAATAATATTTATTACTACATTAAACCTATTCAAAATAAAGCTAGAACGTGGGCTGATTTACCTGAAGAGATAAAGGATACGTATGATCGAATTGGAATTCCGGAAGCCGAAAAAAAATATTTAGGTGGAATTTCGGCTCAATACGAAAGTGAAGTAATTTATAAAAGTATTCAGGGTGAACTTCATAAAAAGGGCGTCATTTTTTTGGATATGGATTCGGGGTTACGTGAGTATCCGGATCTTGTAAAACAGTACTTCGGCACAATTATTCCTCCGGCTGACAATAAATTTTCCGCTTTGAATAGTGCTGTCTGGTCAGGCGGTTCATTTATTTATGTACCAAAAGGCGTACGGGTAGAGTTACCACTACAGGCATATTTTCGGATCAACGCTGCCAATATGGGTCAGTTTGAAAGGACATTAATTATTGCCGACGAAGGCAGCTACGTACATTATGTTGAAGGCTGCACAGCTCCGATTTATTCGACTGATTCGCTGCATTCGGCGGTCGTAGAAATCATTGTCAAGAAAGGGGCACGGGTGAGATATACCACGATCCAAAACTGGTCAGCAAATGTTTACAATCTAGTGACAAAACGTATGCGGGTGGAAGAAGAAGGTTTTGGAGAATGGATTGATGGGAATTTAGGTTCGAAGTTGACTATGAAGTACCCGAGTGTGTATTTAGTCGGTCGTAAAGCTCGCGGAGAAATTTTGTCAATTGCTTATGCCGGTTCAAAACAGCATCAGGATGCCGGTGGTAAGGCTATCCATTTAGCTTCAGAAACGACTTCCCGTATCACTTCAAAATCCATCTCAAAAGATGGCGGAAGAACTACATATAGAGGCTTATTACATGTAATTCCTACGGCCAAAGGAGTAAAATCAAAAGTTGTTTGCGACGCGCTTCTATTGGACGAACATTCTCGATCTGATACATATCCGACCATGAGAATTCAGTCAAAAGATGTCGAAATTGAGCATGAGGCTACCGTTTCCAAAATCGGCGAGGAACAATTATTTTATTTAGAAAGCCGCGGGTTAACTCCTGAGCTTGCACAAGCGATGATCGTCAATGGTTTTATTGAACCAATCGTTAAAGAACTGCCGCTTGAATATGCGATAGAAATGAATCGTTTGATCCAACTGCAAATGGAAGGTTCAGTAGGTTAATTTTTTTCCTATGCCACGACTTATAACTAAAATATTAAATAAATCTTCCACGAAGGATCGTTATTTGGTTGAGAGTTCTGAACGT
>JAHFKJ010000004.1 GCA_023245415.1 Candidatus Gottesmanbacteria bacterium
GACCTTCATAACAATACAATCCGGTGTCTTGCACCTGGCTGAATTCCCGATTAGTAGTCCCGGTTGAAACCGGATTAAATTGAATTTTCATAGGAATAGTTATAGTGCCGCCAATTGAAAGTATCCCGATATTCGGATCCACATTATCATGCACGAAACTTATACTTTTTGACCAGGACTCAGGCATTTCAATAAATCCTGGACCGGTCATCCAATTTCCGGCAACTGTTCCAACTACATCTTGATTTAATTTTCCACACAATGGTTCAAGAGTGCGTCTTTTTTCATACCTGCCAAATTTTTCCTTTAAAATTGCTTGTTTATTTTTCGCAAAAAGGTCGATGGCGCAAATCGTATGTAATTCATATGAGTTGTAGCGTTTTGGATTGGCAAATGTCAGTTCTGGTGTACGCATATCGATAGCCCAAAAATCCAATCCGGTCGCACTTCCCCCACCCGCCTCTCCCATTTCTTCCCCCGCATTCATTTGAAAATTAAGTTCAGCTCTGCAGTAAGTATATTCATTCTCTGGTCGGGGCACGTTAGTTTGACAGTTAGTTTTTTGTTGTTCAAAAAGACTTACGAGTCCGGGAGATAGTTTAGTGACATGACCAAATTTAGATTTGATATCTTTGCAGGGCGAAAAATCTAATGTATAGTCTTCATTTATCACTTTGCCATTTTGTTTAACTTGTTGTTTTGTAATAGTTGAAATTATCAAGTCTGCAGGAGCAAATACTTTTGTAGCAAGATCCGGGTGTACCTCATTATTCACTTTTATTACCAAGTACACATGATCAGTAGGAGTAGTATGGTCGGGTGGATTGATATTGCCAAGTGGAGTAACGGATAAAAGTTTAACCGGATCTATTGGCAGAGTTATAAAAATATTTTCGTTACGGCAAGTTGACTTGCCAATTTGAGAATTGAATTGAACTTTTTTTTGAGCAGATTGTGGCTTCTTAAAGAGTACAATAAAAATCACCGAAACTACAACTATCCCTACCAAACCAAGAAGTGGAATAAATAATCTTTTTAATACCAGCATCAAATCAATAATAACATAGGGAGCATCCAAAAAAGAACTTTTAGTATTATTTTCTGCTACGACCTTTTGTGCCGCATCAATCTTCAAAAATTTATATTTAAGATGCACCCCTTAGCATAGTGAAAGAAGTTTATTTACTAGTACTTCACATGATCAAATATATACGCAGTGATTAAAGAATTAATTCAGATTATTCAGCTGATTATTTATAAATTAAAGTTCTGAAGCTAATTTGAAGCCTTTTTTTTGATAAAAACTGTCATAACTAAATATGGCATCTGCTTTGTATTCTTGTGCTACTACCACCACGATACAATCAAAAAGAGTGTTGTGTTTACTTGCTTTTAGATCCATTAAACTACTTGCTTTTTGTAAGATATTGCCATCAACAGATTCGATATACAGTTGATCTGCTTTTACAAGTTGTAATATTTGGTTTGCCAGATCAGGTCTATTCAGTCGACCTTGGAAAAAGGTAACTGATTCAGCAATGACAGTAACCGGGTAAATTAGCTTTGATCCTTTTTGAGCCAAATTTGAAAGAATAGTCTGTGAACGTAAATAATGCGTATCAGTAGCGCTAAGGCTTCCGATCAGTCCATCACTGTCAACCACAATAATCATGGTTTTATTGTAGGATTTTTCTTTGGTAAACCCCATAAATAGTAATCGTGATTTATAGAACCATCTCTTGGTCCTTTGAAATTGGCTTTTTTGCTTATCTCGGCAAGTTTTAAAAGAGTTTCTGCTCCTCCTGTCTTTTGTTTTTTCATCGCATCAAGCCCTTCTTGAATGGCTGTCCGCAAAACCTCCGCTTTACTCTTTTTTTGAGCCTTAACCGCACGACTTATCTGTTCGTCTAACTGTTCAGGAATATACAAGTAAGTTTTTACCATATGGCAATATTATAACATGTTGTACAACATGTTATCAATAGGTGCTGCCCAAACTCAAACTAGTGGCTCACTCGATACGTTTTAGCCTATGCCTACAAAGCTTGTCTTGCTCCAAACCTTTGAGCAGCTTTAATGCGAGCTCGTTGCACCTCAACTTCGCGATTGCGAGGCTGAGCATCAGTCACCAGAGAATCGACCATTTTTCTTACAACTACTGATATGTCAGCAACTGCTTGGTTGAAGGTAACTTCATTTACTTGAGAAGGTTTTCTAAATCCCGAAATTTTTCGCACAAATTGCAGTGAAGCTTCCTCTATCTCTTTTTCAGATGCCGAAGGTTTAAAATTAAAAAGGATTTTAATGCTTCGGCACATAGATTTAAAAAAACAATATTTGCGTAAGATTTATAGTGTCAAAAATTATTGATTGCGCATGTTCATATTCTACCCGTCTCTAGTGCTTTATAGAGTACCTATTATTTACGTATAATTTGCCAGTAATTTTCAAATAAACTGTTGTTTCAAAAACGAAACGTTTACGTAATATTTTTTATTTTCGAAATTAATCCTTCCCTACCTCTAATAAACAGAAAGTACATCGCTCCAATATAAGCAAGCATTATAGCCAGTCGCACTGCGCTAAAACCCTGGTCAATTCCAAACAAGCTTTTTAACATGTGTCCAAAAAAACTGTCTTCATTGGGCAAGAAGTGGAAATTGAATGACAATATTTCTGAAAGATGGATACCAAAATGCGTTTCGAACAGCATCGTAATTCCGTTTTGGACAAGTGATGCTCCCAGTAAGATAATCATATATTCAGTGACTTTAAATACTCTGCCTATGGGAAACCTGACATAAGCAAAAAATGTCGCGATACCTACTACTGTCGCAGCCACAAAACCTAAAAGCAGTCCGATAAAATTCTGCATAAATGCTGAGAAAAGGGAGACACTGGCGGTAAACAAGGCAATTTCAAATCCTTCGCGGATAACCAAAAACACAATGGTCAAAAAGAGCGACATATCAAATTCTTCCTGCTGCAATTTTTGATGCGCTTTAATGAGCATCTCACCCCGGCCGCGGCGCATCACGTGGTGCAGAGAAAACACGACATAGGCGATAAATAATCCTGAAAAAATGAGCAAGTAACTTTCCAAAAAATCAGCGTTTTGCTCAGTTAAGATAGTGCGCGCGTGATCTCCAAACACATATGTGCCAAAGGCAAGTAAGAGCGAAAAGATGATTCCAATTGTCGCCGCCAGGTAAATTTCCACCTCTTTCTTAAGTTTAAGTTTCCTGGATATCCCTAAAAATACCCCCACAATCAGGAATGCTTCCATAAATTCCCGAAAGGCGATGATAGCGGTCGTTAACATTATTGTTCCTTTCCCACTAAAAAACCACCATACATATGGTGGCTATATTTTAAAAATAAGAGCGGGTGCGACCCTAGCAATATTACGAGCACCCTTTATGTAAAAAACAGTGTCATAAGTAATCGTGTGAATATCTACTCTTCTTATACCCTATTCCGACTTATCCCGTCAAGAGAGTAAATCCCACGATTCCCAGCAACACCAAAAACGGTGCACAGTAGACTAAATTGAGCCAAAAAGCCGGATTGGTGAGAGGCTCAATCACCTTTGACAACATCCAGGAAATTCCAGCAATCGGCTTCGTAAACAGAGTTTTTTTATCCGGAAAATAGACAACGATGAAATCTCCTTCAGTATTGACGAGTTGAATTTCCTCAGTGGGGCTGACCTTGTTTAACTCAAATTCAATGGTGTATTCTTTTCCTTTCGAGTCAAGTTGCACCGGAAAACCAAACGGGTGGTATGAACTATCAAGAATTTGATAGACTTCATAAGTACTTTTTGCGATTTCCTCACCCTGCTCATTTCGCAACCGAACGGCCAGATTCGACTCTACATATTCCGTATTAGGAACACCCGAAATTGGTTTTTTACGGACATGAAACTGAATCATGCCCAAGTTATTTACTTTCGCGGTGAATTTTTTTTGTAGGGGTTGACCGGTGATATTTTCAATTTGCTTTTGGTTCATATTAAAACGTTGAGCAATAGTAAAAACAGCCAGAGGCGGTTTATAGGCAATGTAGAGTAAAACGAACACCGTTATGGTAAAGGTTGCAACTAGTCTTAGGGGCGAAAATAATCTCTCTTTCACTTTAATATCATTTAATTTCTTGGTCGCTGTTGTTTTTCGCTGTCTAAAATAGGCAGCTTCAAAAGAGTGATAGATAAGCCAAGAAAGGACCAGAGATAAAGCAAAAACAGTGATGGTTAAGACGAATGCGCTTATTGGATCATCATGCGAAATAAACTTTTCGGCAATTCCAATAATAAATGAGTGGGTCAAAAAAAGAGCGTAACTGTACGTGCCAAAAAATACTAAAACCGGCGATCCAAAAAATTTACTACTCAATGTATCTGTATCAAGTATTGTCAACAGTAGTAATGCCAAGGGAACGACCCAGATCAACTGATAGTACGGATCAAAGCTTTTCGGAAATATATCCCGGCCAAATTCAAGACCAAAAATGATGGTAAACATGATGACAAACCAACTGGCGTGAACAATAAATTTTTTAAATGGCGTCAAAATATGCAAGAAAAACCCAGTTTCACTCCCAATGATCACTCCAGTTACAAAATACAACATGTAATGAATTTTGATAATTTCAAAACCTAAGATACGTTCGCCTATCAAATATAGCCCCATAAAAAACGGAAAAATGGCTATATAAATGAGTAGGTTTAACCACTTCGATATTCGGGCGCGAACCAGATTAAGAAGCGGAATAACAATAACGGGATACAAAAGATAAAAAAACATTTCTGCGGTAAGCGCCCAATATACACCATCCATTTGGCCAATATATTTTCCAAAAGATAGTGTGAGCGTCGCATTTATGAGGCCGGAAATAAGCGTACGCAGCTGCGGATTCCACAACTGCAGAAAAACCGCTGGTGGTACGCGTTGTAAAACAAACGCATACCAAAGAGCAACGCCGAGTTGAAACAACAGCCAGCCGGGTAAAACCCAGCGTTTCAACCGAGAATGATCCAACAAATTCCAGACTATGCGGGCTGCCAAAATATCGAAGACGACGATGCACAGTGCAATAAACGGCGATACTTTCCCAAACAACAAAGTAATGGTAAAACTTATGACCATGATCAAAAATGCCGGAAACAGACGCAAATATCTGCGCGTTATAAATGAAATAAATTGTGGATTTGGGTAGAGCTTGCCCATGAAAAAGCCGGTCAGCATGAAGAAAATAAAAACGCTAATCGGGCCGGTCCCAAGCAATATATCAAGTAAAAAATGCGCGCTGCGGGGAATAACGCTGTACCAAATACTCAAGGGTAAATGTGTAAAAATGACAAAGATGATAGCTAGTCCGCGTAAACCATCAAGTGATGTGAGCCGCTGTTTCATAGTTTAGTAAACTACTAGTATAATGGATTATGTCGAGATGAATTTAAGAGAATATTTCAATTTTTCCTTGCTGAAAGTTTGACCCCACGTATAGAATTTTTTTAAATCTGAAAAAAATCGTCCAACTCTCGTGCGTATTCTTTTATCTCCCCGTCTGGAATTGTTGGACTCGCATGTAAGTTTACATACCCAGACGTATGAACGATGAACCATAATTCTCCGAATCTTGCAAAATATGTTGATTTTTTTTCTTTAGGGCTTTGCCCAAATTTTTTCATACCGGAAGGAAAATAAAGCATTTTACTATCAAAAAGACATCCTCGTTTTAAACTGCCAGTTGGTCGAATAAATAATGCCACATGAACTGGAGACCCAATAAAAACTAATTTATCTTCCGGAATACCTCCAACGAACCCAGCTAAAGCGGCTGCTAACGTAGCTTCTTCTGCACATTGGAGCGGTGGTAAACCTTTGAAAGAATCTTGTAGCACCAGACTTTCTTCAAGAGAACCATTTTTACTCCCAACAAGTCGATTAAGGTTCCAATCTATTTGCCATTGCAATCCAACGTCAATCAAGTTACGTGCCGAACAAGCTGCATAAACACTGTTAAAAGTGTCACTAATCAATTCAAGCGTATAAGGAACATTAGTAAAATTCAGGTATCCATAAAGCCCGGCTCTTTCTATGTGAGTCATATGGTGGGTACTATCGTGCAAATACTGCTGAACTGATGTGAGTCGGGTCTTAAGTCCAGCGGTTGGACTACTTTTCTGTAATAGTTTTTGTGCAAGTTCTTGCACATAAGTATTCGCTGTTTGCATCTGATACAGTTGCTTTATCCACGGCGGATGCGCGCCGAAATCTAAATAATGCAAACTGTGATCTGGGTATGGGTATGTTTTTACGGGTAATCTTTCTGTCACATAGAGCATTATATATTAGTATTTGCACTTTAGACGGCACGAAATCACTCAACACAATCGGATTTATTGGTCATATAATTACCATATGAATGAAACTGTTTTTGATGAAATCACATCCACACGAAAAAGTGTTTTAATAGTTGGTCGCACAGGTTTCATAAGGAGGAAAAACAAGACATGGTAATAATCTAGCTTTCTATACAACCACAAATGAGCGAGAAATTGACCCTGAGATTCTCAAAAAACTTTTTTCAGGCAAGACGCCAATTAATTTACCATCGCCAAAAGAACTTAAAATTGATGACAAAACCCAATCTGTGAAAGTAGATCACATTGATCAGTTGATTGGACATGATGTTTACGTTGATTCTCATCAGAACCCCTTTCTCTTGATTCCAATAGAAGAAGTTTATCTGGCAAAACTAAATTAACAATATTCGCTTCCACAATCGACTTTTATAGAGTCTGATGGCATTCAAACTGAAGTTAAGATCAAATATATGCCGATAAAAAAGAACTTGCGTCCATGCTTGAATTACTGAATGCTCCATACATTAATGGAAAAGCATATATTGGCCCGATTTTAGGAACACTGATCGGATCATATATCGAAGCGGTAAAAAAGGTGAAAATCCTGATAGTGTGACATACAAGCTTCAAGAACAAATATTAAAAGAACATTTTACTCCGTTTCCACAAGGTTTCGAATCGAAGAGCGATGTGAGTGATAACGGTAGACTTACCTTTCATCAAAGTAATTTTTTTACTTCTCTTTTGCCTCAATTTAAAGAATATACGGATAAAGCATTGAGCCTGCTGCAAGGCGTATCAGGAATAGAAGTACTATCAACTGAGGTGCCTGCAACTACCTCGGTTTATTTCAAAGCAGGATTGAAGTGTAAAATTAACTTTATTAGTTAACCTAAGTTACGAAATTAAACATGACGTTTCGGTTCATCCCGACAAATATAGCCAAGGATGTATCAAGACGGTACGTCCAGAATCGTATGACACACCCCGGGGGTGGGTTTGTTGTTAGTTTGACCGGATGCAGTAATTGTAGTCAGGAGATGGCGGAGTAATATTGCTGCAGGCAGAAGTGGAATGCAGTATGGTATCCTGGTCACTCGAATTTTCAAGCTGAGCCCAAAGGATAAAATTCGTGCGATCTGGCGGGACGACATAGCAATAAACATGTTTTTTGTTACCGCAAGTGGTGGAAATACCAGGTGGCTGCACTCCTCCAGGCAGACTTGGTTCAGGAGAAGATCCTGACACAGGAGATGGACTAACTTCAGGCATTATAACTTCACACTTATCAGTGACTGTCTGCTGGATAGTATTAATTGTTAAGGAAACTGCATTAGTAGTAAATGTTCGCGCCACTACGGCCAGAGATAAATCCTGAACCGGAGTTGTATCAGATGAAACTGAGAGCGTAATATTAATCATATCTGAACAGTTATCTAAATTCCCATTTGCATCTGTATTAAGGACGAACGCATCATATGAATCCAGTAAACCGGTGTTATTATTCAAAGTGTGATTGCCTGCAGCCAAAATATGGCCGTTGGGAGTTACGATAACTGATCTAATTTCACCGGTCAAACTAATAGCTTTTCCCCAGATTAGATCACCTTGGTTGTTTAACTTTACTATGGCTGGATTGACTCCATTTGCACCGGCTAAAATTACTCCGTCACTAGCACTTGAAAGTACCTCACTAAGTCCTCCTGCACCAAAGAGACCGCTTTCATTAATCTTTACAATTTTCGACCAGAGTAAATTACCGCTTAAATCAAATTTAACTATCTGTTTATCATAACCCGAACCGTTATTATAAAGGCCGCCTATGATAAAACCATCGCTCAAACTTATTACCGATGGTTCTATTTGAGCTCCCTGTTGAGGTAATAGTTTTGCCCAGACAATATTGCCAGAATCGTCAAATTTCATAACTGCAAAATCATTAACGGTACCCGTACTTGCGCTTAATGAAGAAATCGCATGAATTCCGGCTATAATACCGCCGTCAGATGTTTGTGCAAGACTATTTATGGATTCTTGTACAGGACTATCAGCTGTTTTAACCCAGACCTGATTTCCAAAACTATCAAATTTTGACAGCAAGGCAGCCCCTCTTGCGACATTATAGGCAGTGGTTTGCCCACCTATGACAAATCCTCCGTCATTCGTTGCTATCACTGTACTTGCTCTATCACCAGTACAGCTGTAATTCCCTGTGGTTTTTGACCAAATTAAATTACCCAGGTTATCTAACTTAGCTATAAATATACCATAGGAACAGATCAATGAACTGCTTAATCCCCCTACCACCACATATCCGCCATCTGTTGTTTGGGCTATACCTGGGACAGTCAAATACCCGGTTGCATAATCTAAAGTTTTGGACCAAATGACCTTCCCCGCAGCAGTAAACTTGGTAATTAAAAATCTACTTTTATGAATACCATAAGAATTGGTTTCATTAATGGTTATAAAACCGCCATCTGAAGTGGGTTTGATTTTATTGCGTGTTTCCTGTTGATCTCCTCCATAAAACTTCAAAAAACCAATACTGCCAGTTTCTGTGGCCTTTGCCAAAGAAATAATATTCTGTGGTCTCTCCAAAATCAAGATGGCAGTCATTTTTTCATTTAGATTAGCTTGACGCGGATCTTTAGGTTGGGTCCGTAAATATTGATCTAATAATCCCGGTATCCAATTTATACCGCTGTCTGAACTAAACTCTGTAGCTGTTGAAATCGCGGGTAGCGGTGGAAATGCTCCATGATCCAGGTAATAAACTATCAGCGCGTTGTGTATCCCTTGCAAATTACTCTTACGAACCGCGTCATAACCTTTGGCAATTTGAGTATTGACGCGTATTAAAACTGCTATTGCAAGTAAACCCAGTAGCGTGAGTACGATGAGAATCTCGATTAATGTAAACCCTTGAAGACTATATCGACTGGTTTTATAAAGTTTCATTTTCAAAAATTGCAATATTTTTACTGCATATTTTTGGCTATTTCATGTAATTAGAGTACCATAAAAAAAGTACTTATGTACAGGTAAAGATGGAAAAATGCTTCTCATGCTCTTAGTACTCTGATGTATAGAATATTTTGTTGAGCTAAAAGAAGAAAAACAGCAGGAATCACCACAAATCTAACTTTTTTCATGCGTTCAAGTATAGCAAATGTTTAATTTCACTTTTAGAAGGCTCTAGACTAGAATAATATAATCCGGAATAACTGACAATATTATATAATAATTGCATGCTTCCAAAATACCTGAATTTTCTAGAAAAACCATCAGAGCAGGAATTTTTTACAAGATTTTCTGCAATTTATAGCAGAGACAATAACGGCAATGCTGTCGCAATAGAATTAGAGTCTAATAGGTTGTTTAATAAGCTAATAAACAAATTACGTAAAGATGAATTATTTTTCTGCGATAAAATTCTAATCGGAGAAACCCTGGAAACAGCAATTACAAGATCATTACGCAGCGAACTTGGATTAGAGCTTGTTGATTATTACTTATCAGTATTTGACCGTGACGTGATAAAAAATAAGAAAGGTATCCCGGTAACGAGATTTTCTGTATTCACATATGTTGACTATGTGAAATTAAAAAATATTGTTATTGCAGGATACAAAGTTAAGTGGATTGAGAGATTGGATGCTCTAAAATGGTTGAGAGAAACCTATTTAACTACCTTTGGAAAAAGTTCATCGATAAAAAAGGATGGTATCTTGTCTTTTGTAAAAGATCTGTATACAGCAGGTGCGATTGATATCAATATCTATGAATTATACCGTGAAGAGGAAGCAACAATAGACAATCCACTCAAACCAGATTATTTAGATATAAGATTGCCAAAAAACAAATCAATGAGAAAAACAATTTTCAGTATATTCAATAAAGGGATTCTGAATTTAACATCAACACGTAAAGAAGAAGTAGACTCAGATCAGAAAACTATTCAATATTATTGGAATTAAGTCGATTTAAGCATCAAAATATGCTATCAAAATAGTCTCAATCGACTTACTGATGAGAGTATTTGAATCTCCTAATAATCGATTTTTGGTCTGGAGGAAATTTCGCTACTAAATCTTTGATCGCACGTTTTTGAACAGGGTGAATATAATTTGGATTTAACTCGTGAAGCGGAATGAGCACGAAATCCCGCTCATGTAAGCGTGAATGTGGAATTTCAAGACTTTCGTTGGCAACAACTAGATCGTCGTAAAAAAGTATATCGATATCTGTTTCGCGCGGTCCCCAGTGAAAACGTGGAGTTCTGCCAATTCTTTTCTCGATATCTTTGATAAAAACAAGTAGTTCATCCGGCGTTAATTTGGTTTATCCCCAAACAACGGTATTGAGAAAATTAGCCTGATTGGTATATCCCACTGCTTTTGATTCATAGATGGAGGCTTTTTGCAGACGCGGCACTTTTTTAGAAAGAAGTTTGATTGCAGTTTTTATATACTTCTCTCTATTACCAACATTTGATCCCAAGCCTAAAAAAATACTCTTCATATCAATTCTTCAAAAACTGAAATAAACTTTTTTGTTTGCAACACATCATGAGTTCTTATGTACGTTGCTCCATTGATAAGGGCAATCGCCGTTTCTGCTAACGTTGTTTCAAGTCGCTCTAAAGGCGGCACGATTTCCGGCAAATTAAGTTTTACTTTCAAAATCATCCCCAAATGGCTTTTTCGAGAAAGTCCGACCATAACCGGACAGTTTAATTTTTGGAATTGACGCAGTTCTTTTATGATGGTTATATTTTGTTGAACTGTTTTTCCAAACCCGATCCCCGGATCTAGAATAAACTGACTTTTCTGAATGCCTTTTTTTACGCCTTGTGACATTTGACCCTGGAAAAATTCACCGATATCACCGACTACATTTTTATACTTAATTTCTCCCTTCTGCATGGTCCGGGACTTACCTTTAATGTGGTAGATAATAAATTTGCAGTTAAACTTTTTGACAACATCTGCCATTTTAGGATCAAACAACAGCCCTCCTAAGCTATTGACCATAGTTACCCCGCGTTCAAGTGCGTTTTGGGCAACAACTGCTTTATTGGTATCGACTGAGATAGTGACTGAGTTTCCGATTTCTTTTCTAATCGCGTCGATCACGGGAATTACTCGTACCAACTCTTCTTGGGCCGAAACTCCCGTTGAGCCCGGACGTGTCGAATCTCCACCGACATCAATAATGTCTGCCCCTTCACGCACCATCTCTTTCGCTTGAGCCACTGCTTTATCTATATTTTGATAGTAGATACCGCCATCAGAAAATGAATCGGGGGTAACATTCAAAATACCCATAAGAAATACTTTTTTCATGCGTTAAAGCATAGCAAACACTGTAATCGCGTACATTGTAAAAAATGCAAGTTGTGTGCACACTCTCCAGTATAAAATTTTGCTTTGATAGGCTCTACGGGCTTTTATATCCAGTATTACCGCCGACACTAAACTTATCTATCTATCCCGGTTGTACATTGCGCTCATGGATGAAACAAATCACACGTTTTGGCTTGCAGATGCAGTTGCAGAAATTGCCGAATACCGACACTCTATCCTTATGAAATTTATAGCAATGTTAGAACGAATTTTCATAGTTTCGCGTGTATCACCCCGAGGAAAAACTAAACAATTATTAAAAGATTATGATCTTAGGGACGAACAAGAAGCAAGAGAAAGACTCCCCGGTAAATGTGCTGAGTGTCATTTTGGGGGATAATCACAGAAAACAGAAGGTTGTGCGATTTTGTCTGTTTAGTATTATTGAGGAAATCTTATTCATTGCTTGATTTTTTAGGACTTAGTTAGCTGAAGCTTTTCCATCAACCACATCCGGGCAAGCGTCGAAACATTGAGCCCTTTATTGCGAGCTACCTTTTCTAATCTATCCTTAATCTCCTTTTGGACACGCAAGATGAGCGTTTCGTCTCTGGGTTTGTCAAGTTCGAAAACGATATCAACTTCTTTTGTCTCATCTTCAAAGTCAGTAACATTATGGGTATCCCAAAACTTGGCTTCATCAGTGTAATTTTTAAATTTAGGAATTCTACTTTTCTTTTTCATTTAAATCTCTCCTTTCCTTTTTACTCGCATCTCTTGCGGTAACTAAATAATATTTCCCCATTGTTTCTTTTCTAAATACCATTGTAATAATCCTTGAACCAACTCTTCCCACTACTAGATATCTTCCTGTATGAGTTTTCCTATGATAAAGAAAGTCTTTTCCGATTTTCTCGACCTCAACTCTAGTAACATTATGTTTTTTAATATGCTCAAGATTAGTCTCATCAAAGACCAAAAAACGAATAACGATCTTAGTCATATTGTATTATACTGTATTACTAATGCCAAATATTTAACTGTTTACATGTAGATCTACAAACTGTAATAAGCTTTCTTTTGCTTTATGCATAATCATTTCATAATGAAACGGGAGGGCGTTTTCAAAATCATATTTCAGCAATTTTTTACAGCTTACAAAACGCTCTTTTAAATCACCATAAAAGTCACCAGCGCCTTTCAAGAAATCATTTATCTCACCATTGGGCAGTCCGCCAAACGTATCACCGGTAAATAATGCTTTAGAAGTTGATTCACATACACAAATACTACCTGGTGTATGACCCGGAGTTAAAATCACTTCGAGGTTAGGAGCCAGTTTTGGCGGTCGAACAAATAATACATCAGGTCGCATCCGCAGCCACTCACTATTTTTATCAGCTTGATGCAGGTATACTTTGAGGCCAATCTTTTGCTGCCAAATTGTGCCGTCACTGATGCCACATGAACCATGACTAAGAAGTGCAAACATTGGCTTTTTGAAAGAAGATAAATATTTTTCAATCTCTTTGGAGTATGAAGGCAAATCAATCAGCACTAGCTTTTGCGCAGTATCAACCACATAAGTACCAACTAATTCACTATAAAAATACTGATCCGCAAATCGGGATATTTTTGCATTAATCTTCTTTACTAATGTCATGGGATTTTAAAGCAATATTAAGTTGGATTAATTCTTCAACCAAGCGCAAACAGCGCTCTTTAATTTCTGCATTAACTAATTCATATTCCGTTCCTCTATCCGCGTAATCATCATTTGCCGTCCCAATTTGAGACTGTAACGCATAACCATACATTGCCCGGACAACTAAACGTAAATGCTCACACGGATGCGCACAATTGCGGATTGAGCTGGAGTTACTCACCAAGGCTACAGGTTTATTACGTAAAGCGTCATAGTATAAATTATCCAAGGCATTTTTAAGGACGCCGGAATAAGACCCATGATACAGTGGTGAACCAAGGACAAAGCCATCAGAGTTAGTAACTAATGTAACGAAATTTTTTACCAATTGGTTGGGAGTTAGTAGCGGGTTTTTATGAAACTCAGGCAGAGCAATCGATAAGGGTTTTTCCCGTAAATCCCAAAAAATTGTTTCCATTCCCTTCTTTTGCAACAATTTTTCTATATGTCTTAACAAAATACGGGTATGGGATTTGTTAGCAATACTTCCGCAAACCAGCATTATTTTCATAATTAATTTATAAAGGGTTAAGTTTCAATCCCCTATTCTATCAAAAAAAACTAACCTGCACCCAAATTAGTATGAACCTACCTGGAATGTCAAACATTCTTTGCCTGCAGGCAAGCTTACATACTGGAGGTGAGTTTTGATTTATATTTGTTTTTTTTAATTAATACCCAAATCGTGGCGAGAGATCCGATAGGAATAATAATCCAACCGATTACGGAAATTGGAACGAACGAAAAAAGCAGTATTCCAAAGTACATATCCGATAAACCATAGTCCAAAACCCCTGCCTATCGTATCTTTGAGTATTTGCATATTCATGAATTGAATCTTGTCTATATATTATCCTTATACAAAGTGAAGTCAAATAATAATACAGGGTAAAAGTTCAGATGTTTTGTTTTTTAAGGCGTTTCTCAAGTTCATCCATAGTCTTTAAAAAATTCTGTTCAATATCTATCTCATATTTTTCAGAGAGAACTAAAATACTCCACAAACAGTCTGCGAGTTCGTGAGCTAACTTTTCATCTATATTTTTAACCTCACGAAGGCCTTCTTTTGCCATGACTAGCTTCATTAAATCCCCAATATCTCCAACCAGTCCTTCCATCAGATTAAGATTGCTCCACTCTTTTCCGGTCTTTCTTTTTTCATGCTCTGAGTATTTAGTACGAATTTCTAACGCTTTTTGAGTAAGTTGCTTTATATCCATACAGAGAATTTACCATGAAAGATTCAATACTCTAATTATATCATTAAAATAAAGTTAAAAATGTTGTAACTGCATGGGGTATTCTTCCAAATTACTATCACTATGGTAGGTCTAGTTCATCAGATGTGTGGCTTGAAACTGAAACAAAGGTATAATAGATCCATGCAAAAAGCACCACGACAAATCATGTTTACTAATGAAGGCTATCAAAAAGTCAAAGATGAGTTTGAGCGGCTAACCCAGAAACGGAAAGAGGCAATTACGAGTCTGCAGCGGGCTCGGGAAATGGGAGACTTGAGTGAAAATGGCGCTTATAAAGCCGCCAGGTTTACTCTCTCAGATATCGACCGGCAACTGAGGTGGCTCAAATATCAGATCCACTTTGGCGTCGTTACTAAGGCAACTCATACTGGCAGGATCGGATTCGGTAATACGGTAACTATCAAAAATGATAAAGGAAGCATCGAGTTCATGCTTGTTGACGGGTTTGAATCAAATCCTAGGGATAAAAAACTTTCAGTTCATTCTCCCATTGGCCGGGCAGTCGTGGGTAAAAAAGTGGGACAAACAGTGGTTGTCACTGCCCCGAAAGGTACGACTGAATATATGATTACCAGTCTTGAGTAAGAAATGGCAATTAATTTTTTCAATCACCGCAGGTAGTACTTTTTTTAGCCATTTCGGTAATATATTCTTTTGTCACTGCTTCCTTAAGATGTACCGGATCGTTACTTCCGATAAACACCACCAGACTATCATTGGGTTGGATGGGTAAATTTAAAAATGAAGGTATAATTTTTTCCCCTATATAACCTGTGGTGATTTTTTCATCAATGGGAAAATTGATATTGGTAAATAAATCTTTCCAGGTTGCTCCCCTTGCTTCAACATGTACCAAATCACCTACATTGTTATGCAGATGCGCTTTCTCCAGTTGCGGGTTTTCATGTTCCTCGTCTTCCTTACCATTTACTGTACACGGTTTGGTGTACATATATTTAATATCTGAAAAATCAATTTTCCGGTTATTTTGAAAAACTATAAATCCGCCGTGATAGTGAACTTTAGGTTTCAGAATAAGCTTTTTAAATGCGAAAAAAATTCCGCCTCCTATAACTACGCCAACAATTAGAATAATGACAATGGTATGTTTATTAATATGAGCTTTCAGCATATTTATAAATATTTATCTATTTAAAACTCGAGCATCAATCCATTTATAGCATATTTGCTTTCCTAAATAATTTATTTGACTACTCATACCGCAGCGCGTCGATCGGAGAAAGTTTGGCTGCACGCCGGGCTGGATAAATTCCAAACACCACTCCAACGATCGTTGATACACCAACTGCCAGAAGTATCGCACTGGGCTGCAAAACAAAAGGAATAGGCAAAAATCGTGTGGCCAAAAATGATAATGATATACCCAGAATTATACCCACAATACCGCCTGAGACCGTCAAAACTATTGACTCAATTAGAAACTGCATCAAAATATCTTTTCTTTTAGCGCCAATCGCTTTGAGAAGTCCGATTTCTTTGGTGCGTTCGGTAACGGTCACCAGCATAATATTCATGATGCCAATTCCTCCAACGACCAACGAGATTGCCGCAATTCCCGCCAGCATTCCAGTCAGAAGTCCGGTAACATTATTTACGATCGAGAGCGCATCTTTTGAATTTCTAACGGTAAAGTCTGCAAGTACGGGATCGGTAATTTTATGTTGATCAAGTAAAAAAGCAATAATCTGCTCCTGTGTTTCGTCAACTTTTTTAGCATCGGTAGCTTGAGCTAATATTGCCTGAACTGAATCTTGGCCAAGAAAAACCTTCATCGCCGTAGTAGCTGGCACATAGACTGTTTCATCAGGATTTGTAAATCCAACGCTACCCTTTGCTTTTGTTACTCCAATTATTCGAAAAGATCGTGATTTTATAGTAATTGTTTCACCTATCGGATGAGCATCCTCCCCAAACAAATCAGCAACCACATCAGGTCCTAAAACTGCTACCCGACTATATCCGGATTCATCTTCCGGGCTTATAAATTCTCCCTGATTCATTTCCAAGCTGTTAATATTTGCATAGGTGGCACTAATCCCCAGTATCGAGGCATTTTTATTCTGTCCGTTGGTTACAACTTCAGCCTGAGTGGTAACTTGAGCCGAAACATCTCCAAGGTCCGGCATGCGTGTTTTATCGGCAAGAGCTAGCATATCAGCGTATTTCAAAGAGTTCGACGCCGAAGGTGGACGACCGGGTATTTGTTTACCAGGTACGATAAATATCAGATTTGCTCCCAGTGATGAAACTTGTGAAGTGATTGAACTGCTCGCGCCTTGTCCCAAAGAAATAATGAGAATAACTGAGGCAATACCAATAATGATACCAAGCATCGTTAGTATAGTCCGGAGTATATTTCCCCGTAGGGCGCGTATAGCAGATCTGATAATTTGGACGTAATTCATATTATTTTTTGGCGATAAATCGATTATTTTCTTTATCGGAAATAATCAAACCGTCTTTTAAGAGAATGATACGATTGGCAAACGCGGCAATATCCGACTCATGAGTAATCACGATAATCGTTCTGCCTTTTTTATTGAGATCTTGTAAAAATGTCATAATTTCATGAGACGTTTTACTGTCTAAGTTTCCGGTGGGTTCATCAGCCAAAATCATGGACGGATCCATAACTATTGCTCGGGCGATAGCCACACGCTGGATTTGTCCGCCGGAAATATGATTTGATAAATTGGAAGCTTTATCCTCCAAGTGTACGAGGCGCAAACATTCAAACGCCCGCTCCGTTTGTTCATTTTGAGGCACCCGGCCATACATCATGGGTCTAATAACATTATCGAGCACTGTCGTTCTGGGAAGAAGATTGAAGGCTTGAAAAACAAACCCTATTTCCTGATTTCTGATTTCTGCCAGTTGATCTTCGGAATATGCACTGATGTTTTTATTATTGAGAGTATATGTCCCCGAAGTTGGGGTATCTAACGCCCCGATAATATGCATAGTTGTGGATTTGCCGCTTCCCGATGGACCCATGATGGCTACAAATTCACCCTTGTAGACTTCAAGCGAAATCCCCTTAAGCGCCTGACATTCTGCGCTACCTGTAATATAACTTTTCGTAATATTCCGAAGCGATATAATAGGTTTTTTGTCGATCATACATCATACTTATGACAACTAATTTATTGAGCTCGTAACTATCCAGTCGCCAACAGAAACACCTGCAGTAACTTCAGTTCGGGTAGTACCTTTTAGACCGGTTTTGACCGGTATATAGTGAAAAGGAAGCATTTTACCGGCTTTATTTTTTACCATGCTATCTTTATTTTCCCCTGCCACTATCACTGCTTTACCTCCTTTATAGGGCTTAATCCCGGCGTTAGGAACAGTTAGCACATTCTCGTGTTTTGCAGTTTCTATAGATACAGTAACTGTCATCTCCGTCTTTATATTCGCGTCTGGATTATTTAAATAAATCGTTGCATTATAAGTAATAACTCCATTCGTGTTCGTTCCAGCTGTGTCAATCGTTGCGATATGGCCGTTAAATTTTTTCTCGCGAAACGCATCAAACGTAATTGTGGCAGTTTGACCAATTTTCACTTTGTCAACATCTACCTCATTAAAAGCTATTTTGATCACTGTTTTTGAAATATCTCCCAGAATTACGAGTGTTGGAACCCCAGATACTGCTGTTGCAAGTGATGAACTGACCGTTACTCTATCTCCCAGAGAAGCTGAAAAATTTGCGATCACCCCTGGGACTGGAGCGGTAATTACCACATTCTGGGTTGCCTGATATGCGAGCCAAGTTGAGTTAACAGACGCTTTGGCAGCAGCAATCGCACTATCTGCTTCAAGAAATTTTTTCTCAGTCGCTGAAAAATCCTTCCTGGCTTGGGTAAGGGCGGCATCAATAGTGTCTTTTTCCAGTTGCGTATATTCAAGATGAGTATCCGGATTGATATTGTGGTTGTTTTTATAAATAACTGCCTCTTGAGCTGACAAAACTTTTTGTTGCGATGTCCACATCGAGGCATCAGCTGAAAGTTTACTTTGTTCCGCGGTTTTTTGAGTACTCACCGCACTTTGATAAGCTGTATAAGCTGTGGCTTGATCTTGAGTAGTTGCCGTACTTTTTACCTTAAAAAGGCTTTCTCCACGATCGATCGCATCACCATTTTTTACATATACTTCTTCAATATATCCTGTGCTTGATGAATACACATCAAATCTTCCCGAAGAAGTTACATTTCCGCTTTCTGAAACCACATCAACAACCGTATCCAGAGTTACCGGTTCAGTCGTATATTGTGGGCCTTTTTTTCGCAGCGGTGAGGCAAGAATAAGAAATACCGCAAGTACAACCATAATAATAGCTAATTTCTTTTTCTTGGACGCTTTCAGAAATGAGTTCTTAAGAGTAATAATTTTTTTAAAAAATGGACGAATAATTTTCATAACAGTTAATTTCGTTGTTCTTTTTGTAACGTATCAATAAGATTGATATGAATCCTGACAAGCTCCCGCAAGTCTTGATCGGGAATTTTTGAAAAAATTTTACTCATCTTATCCATGAATTTCTTTTTTAAGTTTATAATTTCCCGTTCTCCTGCAAGAGTAATAGTAAGCCTGACTATCCGTCTATCTTCCTGGTCATCCATCCGTTTTACGAGTTTGGCTTTTACCAGCCGCTCGATAAGCTGTGTGGCTGATGATTTTGACAGCTTTAATTGTCCAGCAATATCCCCAACCGTACTTAGCTTTTTCTCTATCAAAAATTTGAGTGCTGAAAATTGCATAAACGTTGCAATTCGTTCATCATGCGATTCTTGAGTTTGCGCATCAAGAAATTTGTGCAACTGGCCCATGGTGTTGAATAGCTGTTCTATATAGTGCTGCTTATTCATAAGTTTTATTTATCTGTTAAATAGTTTAACACATTAACTATATTTGATCAAGAAGTCCAAGATGCTGGTGGATAAACTCATTTGAACGATAAAAAGATGCGGATGGAAATATGATCCAACTGATTCAGTTGACTGAAAATTTATTTCTTATTAAATTTGGTTACCTTATGCACTTCACCCATTTTGTCGTATGTGGTCCACTTTCCTACTTGTTTGCCCTTTGCAAAATAACCCGAGCGCATTTTCATATTATTTCCGCCTGCCGGCGAGGCAGGTTTTCTATACCATTCCCAATATCCGTCGCACCTTCCTGTGTGCTTCTTTCTGATTTGTAATGATATTTCCCAAAGCCCACGATGCTTGTCCCCCACATGACTGCTTTTTCTCCGGTGATTTTATGAAACAACTCAAGAAGCACTAAGCTGTCACGCCGTTTTTCTTTCGGTTCGACCGTGTTGAGAAAATCTTCTGCTTTTGGGTAGTAGGTTTTGTTTTTAACTCGGACATAATAGTTTAAGTCAACACCAGGATTGGCAATATATATTTAGATCTTCCTAACCACTTATTACAAAGGCACGAATTGGAGATCCGTCACTTTCTTTAATTTTCAGCGGTAGTCCGTAAAAAGTAAATGAAGCTGGTAATTGGTCGGTATTGGCTAAATTTTCGAAGGAAACAATATCATTTTCACAGAGTAGTTTTTCTACTGGGATATCAAACTCGAACTGTGCTGAGAGCCCAACAAATTTAGGTGGAGTTTTTACCAGTTGCCGTACCAATTTCATATCTATATTTTGTGAGTGAAATACTACACCTATATCTGTATCAAAAGTCATGTTTGAACTATAAAGAACAGCTTTGCCGAAAAAACGTTCGAGGGTAAGATCATCGAGCGTTTTTCCATTTTGAGCCATATGGTAGGGCGCATTTACATGTGTGCCTATATGAGTCGTAAGTGTGAGTTGTCGTAAATTCCAACCCTCTTTTTCAAGCGTGTGGATTTCTTGAATACTCACCGCTGGGTCACCTGGATATACCGGCATATTGTTGTAGAGTGTTTGAGTTAAGTCAATAATATGCATTCCTGCATTATAACAAAATCCTATTTTGGCCTACTATGAATAAACCACTTGCTTCTAAGTTTAATAACTTTTTGAATAACACGCTTAACCCCATCAACATTCATCAGCTCTAATGCTTCACTTGAATTCACCCACTTATAGTTTTGCTGCTCTTTTGGGCAATATTTTTTTTGCTTGTGCTTTTATAATTTGCTTTATCGGGAAATCCCTAGGTGTCAAGCCATTCTACCCCCGAGGTGGAAATATCAAGCCATTCTACCCCCGAGGTGGAAATATATCCGTCTCATGAATAATTTTACGAATTTTAGCAAGCATTTTACCACGCCAGCTCGCCTCGTGAAGCGGGTCGGAAAGATCTGCTATGAAACGATCAATTTTTTCACTTGGTTTTATTGACATATCATTTATTCCTAGGGATCGTTCAGAAAAAAATGGATAGTTATATTTGCTCCGAACTCTTGTGCCACACAAAGATCAAATTATTATAGAATGCGGTTTTTATTATAACAATTGTTTATTAAAATACGGATTTAAATTTATCCGTCATAAAAGTTTGTTTTTTATGAAAGAAAAGTTATAACTACAAAAGCCGCCAGTCACCTCGTTTTTTTATACAAGCTTCCTGACGGCTCTTTTCAATATTAAACTGCTTTTTGTAAAAAAATAGATTACATTGGCATCGCTTCATATACGCGAACAGCGCCTTCACTATCATCTTTAAGTGCTGGACATCCCTTAGCAATTTTTGTTGCATCATCCATACTACTTGCATTGATGATGGTGTAACCTTTTGCCGGCCACATATCAGCTGGAATAGTTTCTGTACCTTTCGCAGATACAGATTTTGCACCAGGAGCAAATGGGTTACCACCGTCAACCATCTTATCTTTAAATGTGCCAAACCAAGCCATCCATTTATCCATTGTTTCTTTCATGTGCGCTTTATCAATATCTTCTGGTCGTACACTACCGTAATATACAAATACATATTTTTTCATTTTTTCTCACCTCCTTCCTGCCCGCTGTTCAAGTGCTCTTCAGTCCGAGAACGAATAGTTCTGAAAAGGACTAAGGTAAGCTTAGGCGGGTCGTTTTTTAATTTTCAGATAGGCCGCATAATTTTCTAAAGTTTCTTCATCACTGCCCCAATAAGAATTGTATTGCATAAGCCAATCTTGGATACCACGCAAAGATTGTCGATTAATTGTAAGAAACTTAATTCGGCCGATTTTCTTGAGCTTGATCAAACCTGCATCCTCAAGTATTTTTACGTGTTTGTGAATTGCTGGAAGTGAGAGATCACGCAAAGATGCTAATTGACTTATTGAATAAGGCTGGAGACCTAAAACGTAAATCATCTCTCGTCTGTGCTTGTTGGCAAGAGCTACAAAAACCTTATCTAGGGCATGTGGTGCGTGTGACCTGATCATAATAGTTAACTTAACGGTTAAGTATAATATGCAATGTGAGTTCTTGTCAATCAGATTATGATAGTTGGTAAGGGACAAATCAGAGCATTCTCCGGAGTCCATTTCTTAGACTGTGTCTATGACAGATTTCATAAACACTATAAATAATACCCACAGCATTTGAAAAAGCTCTCTGCTCCAAGGCGTAAGGAAAATGTCACTTTTGTAGCGGACCGATATGGACGGGTTTTGCGCCGGGGTTAGGGAAAGGATCCTCCTTCAAAAAAATGAAATCACTATTGAAATCATAACTTTGATCTCTTAAAAAACCTTCATTATTGTGGCCACCCCCACACTTCAAAGGATGAGCATCTCTATACTCTCTTGAAATTATAAAATCTTCTCTTTTAAATCCCATGTTTGCAAAAGGGATAAAAGCCGCATCAGTCATCTCATCAAAAAGAGAAAGCAAAACCGGCCCTTTAAATAAAATGTTTGCCTCAATAGAAAAATCCGTACCGTCTTTGGGGCCGATTGTGCCAATTTGCTGACCGGACGCAACTTTTACGCCCACTTTATTAAATTCCGGAAGCAAATCTATGTGGAATAATCTGCCAAAGTAGTCGGGGTAAAGATTGGAGCGCACATGGACTTGTTTACCTATTGGAGTTTGTTCTGAGGAAATATCGGTAATTGTTCCATCAAAAGGAGCAAAAATCTTGATATTGGGTTGATCTGCTGTTGGAAACGAACGAATAGGCATACGAGTTACCTGATCCATATTTCTGCCATCATTTATATAATGCTTCATGCTCCGGCATGTTTCGCCATTCCATGTATTTGAATAGTCGTGCCCCGCTTCCGAACGGAATTTGGAGATTTTATAAATTCTCTCAAACTCAACAGGCATGCTTGTTACCAGGTTTTTAGGAATTTTGCTTTCATCAAAAAAAATTATTGGTCTTTGCCAATTCCAAATAAAAGCCCCAAAAGCTACTAAAATTCCCAGTGTCACCAAACCAATTATCTTAACTGGATTTTTCATAAATTTTAGTAAATTTATTTTATGGCTATTCTGGCTTTGTCCATTTTTATCAGCCAATTAATCCCTCCAAAACAGCACACCCGTCGCTTTCCGGAAGATATCTTCGAGCATTCCACGTTAATCCGCCGCGCATGGGTCTCAGCTTTCTTGGCAGTAGTAATCCACAAGATCCAATCCCTGCGTGTAAAGGGGTGTGATTTCCGACCACAACTTCCGCGCTTTAGGATTTGCCGCCAGCGCCTTTTGTAAATCTACCGGCATCTTGACGCCGATATCTCTCCTACCGTTGCAATCTCTAACGTTTCAGCCATTATCAGGATAATAGCTTACTCCGACCATGCCTTCAGCATCCAAATCAACTCGTGATCCTTACATCACTCCCAGCACTAAAAAATAAATTCCCACCGTTGAGAGCAAAAGTGAAAAAATCCAAACAAATTTCCTTTTTACCAGCACCCCCATAGCTGAAATGGCAATCGCAATCTCAAAAAACGTCCCGGCAGTAGTCAACTCAGTATTTCGTGCAAAATAAGCAGTTGCCTTGGCCGTCGAGTCATCTGCCTGTTTTTCCAACCCTTTGACTTGCTGCTGGAGTTTCTGCTGATCTGATTGATTATTAGCAAGTTTAAGTATTCGATTGGCAATATCATTGGCTAGATAAGAGTTCCATTCTTTATTAGCCTTGGCTTGGTAATAATTGGAATTGTTCTTCTCTAGTAACAATGAGCTAGCGGCTGAACCCGCCCGCAGAGACGTAACGGCTGCCAAAACTGCAATCACCGCCGTAGTAGCAGCAATATAATCACGCCAATCAAATGTCTTTTCATTTCTTGCCATAGTTCCAGTATGAATCTTTTTTTCATTACTTACAATGGTTTTGCGAATAAAAAAAGACTACACTAAATACTATGAAGCATTTTCGTACCCTTTTCACCATAATTTTTGTCCTAACTTTAATCGTTAGTTCTGTTTTCGCTCAAGTTCCTACTATTACTTTTTCCCTTGAAACGCAGCAGGCAGTTAAAACCTTGGCTCAGGACATATTGACTAACGGTCTCAATCCTCAGATTTCGGATATAAAAGCTCAACTTGATCCGCAAGATTACGCCACAGTGAAAACGATCGGCATGTTGCCAGACCATCCTTTTTACTTTTTGAAGGACTGGGGACGCAACTTACGAATCTTTTTTACCTTTGATCAGATTGGTAAAACACACTTACAACTAAAAAAAGGCAATCAAAAAACTTTAGAAGCTTTGTTACTGCTCGAAAAAGCTATTGCCGAAAAAGACACTAAAAAACATGACCGACTTATTGCACTCGCCAACTCCACTCTGGAAAACGTGGGGAATGAGTTTGATCAAGTACAACAAACTATCGCTCGACTCAAAAGAGACAAATCATCTGACAGGGCCACGGTTCAGGATGACGCCTTCCGTTTTGCCAGTCAGTACTTAAAACATCAAGTCCTACTACAACAACAAGAAGACCGACTCAACAATGCCGACTTTTTAACCATTGAATCAACTCGTGTTCAACACTTAGGTAGTCTGGCGGATATTGTCGTAGCCAGTAATCGTACTCCTGAAGTATTTAGTGAACAACTGGTCGAAGTCCTTTCTTCTCAAGTCGGTAGCAACTACAGTCGGTTAAGTTTAATGGCGATTTTGCGAGACCTAGAAAACAATGCTAGTGAAACAAACCATAAGTCATTGGAAATTGCCCAATCGCTCCTGCACAAAGAATTCGAAGTTAAACTGAGCAAATTATCCAAAGCTGAACGTTTAAAACTTATTAGACGGTATGCCAGCTTTATTCACGGCAATCCGATTCGTAAGTTTCAAGCCTACAACTTAATTTCCAAAAGCTTTACGTCGAAAGAGATGCAACTCCTTACAGCCAACTTTAAAGACAAAGCTGCCCAAAGTTTTAAAACTCATTTGACTGCTTTAGATACTGAAGTCAGTCAGAAACAATTTGTGCAAACCTTATTCAGCAGTGATCCCATCGATATTCGGCTCCTGGCCTATACCGAAATTCGACTCCAGAAACCGAAGGTGTTAGGAATAAAAACTCAATTAGCACAGGTAAATCTGGTTGCTCCCAAATCACCTACAGAAAACCCCTCGGTGGAACTGCAACATCTCCAAGCTCTCAAAACTATTCTGGACAATCAGTTGTGTCAAAACTATGGCCAAAATCCAGAAAGTCTAAAAGTTACCCGTTTCTTCACCCAAGCAACTACTCAACCAGATATTCTCGATATCCGAGTCGCTCAATTTGTGAACCAATCTATAAAAGCTTGCGATTCTAAAACACCGGAAACCAATGCAATAACGACAGAGCTCACAAATCAAATAGAGCAACGCTATATCGATCAAGCCAAACAAACTAAATTCACTAAACTACCAACAAAAACCAAAGCCAAGGAAATTTTACAAGAAGAACAAATTGAGACAAGCCCTCAAGACGAACAAAAAGTTGCCGAACAAGTGAGTGAAGAAATTACTCAAATTGAAAAAGAGTTTTCCACCAATCTCACCGTTATCAAGGAAAAAATCACATCCGTTGAAAAAGTTAATGATACTGTAACCGACGTCGTCTCCGACGAACAAACTATTATTGAAGAAATTATCCAATCAGACGATCCCACCGATGAAGAGATTGCCGAAAAAGAAGAACAGATTATCGAGGAAATTGTGGCCTCTGCCCAAACCGGCACCACCACTCCTCTGACAGAAGAATTGCCCCAAGAAATTCAAAAAGAAATTATTCAGAAAACCGCCCCGTTTCTCAACCCCAACCCAACGACTACCACCACAATTGTATCCCCGAGGCCGGCAGTCACCGCCGTGCCAATTGCCAGTCCAGCAATAGAACCCTCACCAACTTCCACCGTCATTGAACAAGTTATTGAGACTGCAAAACCTGCTATCGAAACAGCAACTAGTCCAGCGCCAGTCGCGCCAGAACCAACTCTCGAACCAGCTACAGCTCCTGGCTTATAAACAAGAGATTATGAAAAACTGGAAAAACTTAATCGTTTCAGTTCTCCTGTGTGAGTTAGTTGGTATTCTTGGCACTCCATTTACGCTCTCCGCCATTCCCACCTGGTACGCAACTCTTAATAAACCTTTCTTCGCTCCACCCAACCGGATCTTTGGACCAGCCTGGACACTTTTATACTTTCTGATGGGCGTTTCGTTTTATCTGATTTGGAAACAGGGATGGCGCAAGAAAAAAATAAAAACCGCAGGAATATTTTTTCTGGTTCAACTTGTTCTCAATTTTTTGTGGTCACCCATTTTTTTTGGACTCAGAGCACCATTACTTGGATTGATCACCATTGTAGCGATGTGGATAATGATTGTGATCACAATGAAGGAATTTTATCCGTTATCAAAGTTAGCATTTTATCTTTTGGTACCGTATTTAGTGTGGGTAAGTTTTGCTACGGTTTTGAATGCGGCGATTGTGATTTTGAATTAAGACTTAAACTACCCTATTGCCCAAATTTAATAAACCGATTCAGATTGGAGCCTAAATTCCAATGCGTAGCTAGATAGCTACCCGGTTCAGGCTTGGGATTAAAATAGTCATCGTTATTACAATCAAAGTGGAAGGGGAAAAGTCCTGGACACAAATTACCAAACACTTCCCCTGGGCCATCTGACTTACACATGATATCTGTGCCTCCTTTACCAATAGTTTGAGAATCAATGCAATGCTTTTGTCCATCTGTTCTTTCTTTTTTTGTGGCATGAGGAGCGCTGGGTTGGACAGCTCCCAAAGTGTGGGCATATTCGTGAAGGATGAGAATTGGGCCCATCATGTCATAACCAATTCCAAAATATTGGCGCATCACCTCCTCATCAACTTTATAAGAAAAGGCATAATCTGGTCCAGAGTTATAGACATTATCAATTGTCAGCCGATCGTCAGGGCCTTTTAAACTATTTTGAGCAATACATGGGGCAACCGCACCGTTTTGACTGCAACCTGAAGCTTTACCATCGTAATGAACCACATATTTTACAGTCTTTTTATTATGTCCCAGCACACCAAGATCTCGGATTAAAACACCTCGTGTATCTGAAGCGTTAAAATAGTAATCGCTAGTATTTGGCAGGACTGCTTCAATTACCGAAATTTCTCCTTGATCACATAAAACTTTGAAATCTGCAGATACATTAAACTTTTTCGCTTCCGCGCTAACTATGCCATCGGCACTTTTAAACCATGACCTAAGTTTTGGTGCCATCTCTGGATACCTACTGGTGGTATTTTTGGCCCGGATATAGATAATTTCTGTATGATAATCAGAAGCGTCTACACAAACAGGTTGGCCAGAGCCATAAAATGAAGACCTGTCGCCACTTCCGGGAAATTTGGGAATTTGCAGACTTTTAGCAGTCTGTTTTGTTATTGCGTCTTGGGTTTTTTGGTAGATGATGCGTGCACTAATAACTATGGCGATAACTACGTTGATCGCCACTGTAATCACTAGCGTAGTAATAATGATTTTTTTAAGATTATTTTTCTTCACTAGTATTAGTGTATCATAAATAAAACTATACGGATGAGTACTTCTGGCTCTGCTTAGTGGATGATATTCGAAATTCACTCAATACCAAAACGCAAACCAGAATACAGACCCGACTAGAAATAGCCAAGGCGACGCTAATAAAAAATAGTAAACTGGGCTTGCTTCATTCACAGTTCTATTCACACTCCAGTATTGTTGTCCTTACCATATCAGGTGATGAGGCTAATATTACATTTACAACTAAAGGTGATATATTTTTACTCAGGTAATTTATAACTTTATTACAACCCAAACTATGAATACATCCGTTTACTATGAAATGAATTTTCCACAAGCGTTGCCAATATTTTTTGGTCCACATCGGAAAGTTTATTAATATACAAACATCCACCGCCTTCTTTGTGTTTGCCAAGTTTAGTAAGTATGTCTTTATTTTTTTCATTGCCGTGCATAATATAAAGGGTTAAATTTTGTTTTCTGGGCGAAAATCCAACTAATTGCCAATCTCCTTCTTGTCTACTTCTTTCCGATTTGTAGTGATATTTTCCAAACCCTACAATGCTTGATCCCCACATAACAGGTTTTTCTCTGGTGATTTTTGTAAACATTTCAAGAAGGACAAGACTATCTACTCTTTTTTGTTCTGGCTCAATCGTATTTAAAAAATCTTTGGGATCCTGATCTGTTGGTTTTGTTTTTGGTTCTGCCATAAAGCAATTATATCAACGGCTCAATTGTAGTAAAAATTGGACACCTCAGAAACTTTTGTTTTTACTTTTGAATAATGGATATAAAAATAATTTTAGAAAATTTACACGAAAGCTCAAAACTTAATAAAAATTATTCTTCAATATAATTTTGATTACAAGTCTAAAGTGATCTTATCTTAACTTCAGTATGATCCTATTTTGAAGGGTTCAGACGGTTCGTAAGTTGCAATTATTACTCCGGTTGAGGTGATTTTTGTGTCAACCGGTTTAAAGCGCTGGGGACGAGTACCTTCCGCGAATAATTTTTTGCCGATGCCCAACGTCACAGGAAATGTCCAGATGTACATTCGATCTATTAAGTGGTGCCTAAGGAGCGTTTGTATAAGATTGCCGCTACCCCATACCCACAAGTCGGGACCTCCGCCAGCTGGCGGATTAATTTTCAGCTTTTTTATTTCCGAAACTACATCTCCGCCTGTCCTGAGCGACCCGCCCTGAGTCTTGTCGAAGGGAGTCGAAGGAGTGATAAGTATGGAATTGTTCCAAGAAAGTTTAAAAGGTTTATGTGAAACAACATACTTCTTCGTGCTATTCCACGGCTTAGCTATACGAGGTTCTTGTTTATCAGTTGGCCAATAACTCGCAAAAATTTCGTAGGTGCGTTTTCCCAAGAGTAGTTCAAAAGGAATAGCCATGAAGTCATCCAAAATCTTGTCCGCCACTTCGTCCCCGTAGTTCCCGCCTAACTGCCAACCTCCGTACTTAAATCCGTTTGAAGTATCTTCCTCCGGTCCTCCCGGAGCCTGCATAACCCCGTCAAGGGTAACAAATGTTGTTGTTATAATTTTTCTCATATCAAAATATCTAACATTTAATGGCTCCACCTGATGGAAAATACCAGAACTTATTTCCTAACTACTTAACCAACCGAAAAGTCATGCTCGTTCTAACACGGGTAATTTCTTCAGTTTTAGTTCTTTCAAGCTTTATCTTATCTGTGTCTATATTTTCAAATAGTTTTAGTCCTTTTCCAAGAAGAACAGGCATAATATCTATCTGTAATTCATCACATAACCCCGCATTAAGGCATTGCTGAATCGTGCTTGCACCTATCACCTGAATATCTTTGTCACTTGCTGCTTTCTTTGCCTGAGAAATAGCACTCTCAATACCATCAGTTACAAATGTAAATGTTAGTTTGTCATTTCCTTTGGGATACTTTGCTGGAGGTGTATGTGTCAAGACAAAAATGGGAGCTTGAAATTCATAAGTCTCGTTAGCCCACGAAAATGGGTCTGCCATCTCATACACATATCTCCCCATAATAACAGCTCTTGTGTTTTTAATCATTTCCTGAAAAGTTGGAGCATCATGGAGTTCACTAAAATCTGAATACAGCTTTTCTACGCTTCCTGCTGAATCGTTAATGTATCCGTCCAAAGACATACTCATTCCAGCAATTATTTTCCCCATGATGAAATTATAACAGAAGGCTCGAACAGTCCAATTACTTATCAAAAACTATTTTTCCGTTTTTACATATAACTTGTATCCCTGAATTTGTTTGAAAACGTTCCTTGTTTTTCAACTCGATGAACCCTTTACCATCATCATAAAGGCACCCATTACCTATTAACCAGTTATTCCCTAAAAAAACCAATACAAGAAATGCTACAAAGAATAATACAAGTAATGTACTTAGTATTAGAAGTACATGTTTTCGATTTTTTTTCACCACCTAATTATAGCAGAGGTTCGAACAGTCCAACAAAGGGTATAAAAAAAATGAGGCTAATTTTATTGGCTCGAAAAATAGACCGCTTCCCGAGAAACAGACTGGATTACGGAATAAGAATTTCCTGAATTTACAATGAAGTAAGCACAAGTTAAAGTTAAGACAATTTACTTTTGAACAAATTAGTTACCAAAGAAACTTCGAAAATATCAGGCATTTAATTTTAAATAGAAAGAATGTGTTAAATCGGTAGGTGTCTAGCTATTTCACCCGGGGGGTGGGATTACACCAGTGTCAATATTCCTAGACATCTCCTAAATGTCAATGGGTGAAAATCACTATATCGCTTTAGATTTTATAAAAAGTCAAGATTAAAGTCTCAAACACTCGCACTCATCCTAGAACTCATAATTACTATATAATAAGTTTATATGTCAACAACTGATGACACATTTTCAATTGGGACTAAAGTTAAAATTCTCAGTGATCCAGAGTCTGGACCTGGTCCATGGCCAGCTCAGCCTACGGGAACTATCATTTCCGACGCAGAAATAGTAGATGGAAGAAATGGACCTCTAAATACATACTGGGTTCAATTTGATGAACCTCAATATGATACCGACAGAAGTGGTCCTTATTCAAAATCTCAAGTATTAGAAAAGTATCTTATGGTCCAGGGACGGTCCTAAAACTAACCGTCACAACAATCTAAAAATAGCATAGTTTTATTGGATCCCCCGGACGGTTGCTACTCGGACTTTAAGGGAATACCTGTTTACTTGGCAAGCCACTGTATAATACCTTCATGTGTGGATTTTACGCCAGAGCAGAACTTACTCCTACTGACTTTCAAAAACTCTATGGAGTGGACGATATTGATGATGCGCTACTTTCTCCGCGGTACAATATCCGACCCGGAACAGTAAATGTCGTGGTCACCCGCAACTCACCGAATAAGGCACAAGGGATGCTCTGGTCTTATTTACCCGATTGGCCAGGATTTCCGGAAAGCAGAGCAGTTATTAACGCACGAATTGAAAGTATAAAGGAAGGCAAGTCTTTCTTTAAAAAAGCGTTTCTATCACAAAGGTGTATTGTCCCTGCGTCTCAATGGGTGGAGTGGGCACCAGTGTCAGGAATCAAAATACCTCATGCATTTAAATTGAAGGGTAGGGATAATTTTTCTTTTGCTGGGCTGTGGAGTGAATATACCAATCGGAATGGCAAACGAATTAAGGGCTACTGCATTATCACTACCGAACCCAATCCCCTCGCATCCAAAGTTCATAATCGACAACCCGCAATTTTAAGAAAAAGTGATGAGAATACATGGCTTGATCCCGATGAAAAAGATATGGTCACTCTTTTGAAATGCCTCGACGTTTACCCGCAATCTGACATGGAAGCATACCCAATAGTCAGAGATTTGAGCGAAAATAGTCCAGATATTCTAAAACCTATTACTAAAAATCAGCTCGAAACTCAAATAGCTAAAAAGCCAAAACTTGCAAAACGATTGAAAACTAAGATACCTTTTGGACAAGTACAATTGGTTTAATTTTAAAAATCTCTTGACTTGACTCCCCAATATTAGCGTACTTCGAACGTATTTTACTGAAGGTGAAAAGGATTTACAACCGATTTTTGTTTAGTCGGTCTGTACGCAATGGATGATAGTTCGAACTAATTATACACAATCGTAGTTATATTGCGGGGGTTATGGTTCGATTATCCTCACCATCCTGAGCTTGTCTAAGGATTTACCCTGAACGAAGCTGAACGACACGCCAGTCCACCTCTGGCGGAAAAATAGATCCTAATTTTCTTTTACTTGTACGATACGTTCATAGAAAACTTTCGGTTCAATAATCTGTAACCGCTTAAGTGGAGGATGACTTCTGAGAATCAAAAGATCTTTATCCCCGGTAACCAGATAGTCTGCCTTACCACCAAGTGCACAAGTAATTATTTTGGCATCTTTCGGATCACGGATTGCTACAGGTGAATGTGGAATAGGTGTAATCATTTTAGCTTTGCGTTTAAATAAATTGAGAAATGCGGCGATTTTTTTGTCGGTAAGGTGGTACTTCGCAGTTAATTTTGTACGTTTAAGTACCTCTTCAACTTCTATAAATAAACCCTGAGTGCTTATGATTAAAAAGTTGTTTTCCCGCCACAATTCAAGAATTAAATAGGGGAATCCACGCTCAAGGATGATACCACTGACGAAAACGTTAGTATCAATCGTTACTCTGAGCTTTGTCATATAACTCTTGTCGAACTTGTTCCGTAATCTCAGTTATTTCTTTATACACTTCGTCTGGATTTTTATCTCGGTTTTTCTTGCGGATGGCATCAATCATAGTAAAAGCTGCTTGTTCTTGCTGTAGTTCGTTGTATTTGTCCAACATCTCCAAACTGATAATCGCCGCTTGTGGAGCATTATTGGTCATCACGACTACTGGCCGTTTGGTCTTTTTGACCCGAGCAAAAACTTTTTTATACCCGCGCTGAATTTCGCGGGCAGAAATAGTGGATGGAAAAGTGTATGTCAACATACATACCAGTATAGAAGAATTTTAACTGTATGTCAAGTTGATGACAAATTTTCTAAAAATGCAGCTGGTTATTTTGAGGGTTATACATAATATACCTGCTGAATATATTTGAGACATTGAGCTTAATAGAATGTAACAATAGTACATTGGGGTTTATCCCATATCAGTTGTTAGCCGAGCTTGTAAACTCTAAACCTGATATTCCTCTATACCGTATACGTTCTGGGAGACTGTTGATTCCTCGCGGATATTTCAGCATAACGCGTTTATACGATGGTGCTAAAATTGTCTCCGATTGTTGTGCAACAGCATGATGGAGAAAATGTGCTTCGGTTGCCTCAGCCCTTGGGTTAATGTTCGGCTGATCGACAGTCAACCTGCCATTTGCCATGTCCCGTACATGAGAACAAATCCAGGCCATTGTGGCTAGTGCCTCAATCGGTTTGGTTTGTGCTTTAACAATAAATTCAGGCGGTATGAGTACGTACGCTACTTCTTCCACCTGTTGTTTGCCTTTAGTCGCCGCAAATAAGACGTGTGGTTCGTCATGTTTGCTTTGCATTGTGAGAGCTAATTGGGGAGGCATACCTAGCTGAATTGCTGCAGCAATCATATTATCGGTAAGCGCCGTAGCTACCCGGAGCTGATTCATTATCCACCAAGCGGTTGTTCCAACTTCCTGCATATACTGATCATGCCCTCTGTTGGCAAAATAAGCTACCCCTGCTGTGAAGAAATCACTGGTTGCTTGGGCTACCTTTTCCCAAGGAGCATCTCTCACATGTTCTATTGTGTTACCAACCGTATAGTGGGTTTTCACCACTACATTAAATACATCTACAAGACGCTCACTTGAAGGCAAATATGAATTTCCATCTTCAACAGGCATATATCAATAGTTGTTAAAACTTATGAATCAGTAGAATGTGGAAGGATAACAAAAGTTTCTAGGTTTGTCAATATATAGGTTATTATATAATTAACATTAAACTGTAATTATGAGGCTAATTTAAGGATTAATATGTCGATTAATATTTTCTTATAGGTCGTCATTATAGAAGTAACATTCTATCTTAGAACTTACATTCAAACTATTCTGGCTTAAGTAATTTCTGATCGTCGTTATACGGATCGTTAACACGTGTACTGATCCTTTATGCCTGCATGTTTGATACGTCATAATGCTTTAAGAGTGAAAAAAGTGTGGCAATCTGAGTGATTTCCATTCTGGGATTGGTATGTGCCTGCACCTCAGTAGATTCTTCCGCTCCCCCGTACAATTGCTACTCTGACATTGAGGGAACATCTGTTTGACTCTCTTAACATGAAAGTATATCAGAAGTCTTACTCTAATTTGAAGTAGAAGTGATTTAAATTGTTGCAAATATCTAACTCAGCCTAGTGGAGGATGTTCGGAATTTTAGCTTTTAGCAATTGAGCTCATCCATTTGACAAATCGCTGTTCCTGGTTCAAATTACCTATCCAAGGTACTTTTAAAACTCTCGGATCGTTGAATGCTGATCCCCCTCTAAATCCATTTACCTGTTCTGATACAGCAATAAAACCATGCTTATATCCATGGGGGCGTAAACGATAATAATCTACTCGAGCGGCTTGTCCTATACTTAAGGTTGGCTCATTTGAATACTTTTTAGTGGGAATGTGTACTACTCCTACAGCCTGACTAAATGAATCGGTAAATCCAATAGTATTTCTATCGAGGTTCACTAGTACGAGCGCGTTATGATTTTCAAACACCTGTTGAATTACTCGAGTATTTGGAACATATTTGACAATATCCCATTCCCTTAGTTTACCAAGCACTGTCAGAGTATTATGTTGTTGTCCCATTGTCTCATCCGCTCGATCAAACCCAAATGATTCCAAATAGTCTGAAATTTGTTCCTCAAAATTTAATTCGGCAAAATCAACCTCAACACCAGTTTGACCTTGTGGTGGCGAAATTTCTGTTCCGTCTTCACTTAGCATGGTTAAATTGCACCACACTTCAGTTTGAGTTAGTTTTGATGCTACTTTGCACCCCTGGTAGGATTCTCTTCGGCTATTTCAGCTCTCATTGAACTTGCCGAAGTGCTCCCCCTAAAGGACTTTCTGCAACTACAAGTTAGAGTTTGATTTAAGTTTAAACTAAAATCAAAATGGTCTTTGAAACGGTTCAACTTCAGCCAGCCTTAGTCTGATTAAATCTCTTAAAAGCGAACAAAATCATTAGTAATAATCCAAGAATTAAGGCATTAAACTGCAAAGCTATCCTAATTCCAAAACGGTCGCTTATCATACCCAAAAACGGAATAAATAAGGCATAAATCAATCTTCTGACTAAACTTTGAAACGACAAAATAGTCGCAGCCCTTTCTGGGGGAATTAAAGTTAAAGTCTTTCCACTTATTAAAGTTTGGTTTACAACAACAATCATACTAAATATTGAAAACAATGGAATAACAAAGATACTTGGAAACGCCCCCAAAATAAACATTGAAAATATAGCAAGTAAACCAATAACAACAAAAGCTTTATCTTTTAACCACAAATCAATCTTATAAGTTAAAAATTTTGAACAATAAGCGGAAAACAAACTGAAAGAGGCAAAAATAAAACCAAAATATACAATCGGAACTTTAAGCATCTGGAAATAGGGTTGGGGAAACCAATAAGCCGCAAATACCAAAGAGTTAATTGTAGCAAAATATAAAGTGAGCCAGAGAACTTTGCTATTTGATTTTACTATCTGAACACTTTCTTTGATTATTCGAAGATAATTTGTTTTTTCTTCCCTTGGCAATTCATTCTCGGTATTTGAAAACGAGAAACCAACTATTAATGCTATAAAAGTTGAAATGCCTGTTGCAATAAGAGTTAAACCCAACGAGACTGAACCAATAAATCCACCACCGATATTCCCCAGCGCTTGAAAGATTTGACTTAGCGCTCTAACTCCACCCTCTGTTTTATTGAAATCCTTATCTTTACCAAGAGATTTTAGGGTTTGATGGATAAAAGCCCTATCTGCACCAGAAATAAAAGCCATACCTGCAGCTATAGTCAATTCTCCAATAGCAAACTGCCAAAAATGGGAACTTAAACCATACCAAAATAGACCAATACTAAAAAATAGTGAGCCGAAAATCAGACTTATCTTTTTACCGAAATAGTCAGCAAAACCGCCTGTTGGCAATTCCAATATCAATGCTCCAATAGCATAAATTGATTGCAAAGTAAAAATTTGGGTCATATTCAAACCCTTTGACTGCCAAAAAAGAACAATAACTGGAAAAAAGAAGGCAAGGCTGTTAAACGCCTCAAACAAGTAGTATTTCTTTATGTTACCCTCCAAACGAGCGTCATTGTCCATACTTCTAATTATAACTTAATGTTAAATAATGAAAAAATAGAGATATAACGAAGTTTTCCTGAAAAAGTAATGTCTATGATATATGAAGAAAAACTTGCAAACGTAGTCTTCAAACTAAAAAAAAGAAAGAAAAATTACAAGAAAGGGTTACAAATTATCCAAACGGTTTTTGAAACCTTTGACATTCAACCGGTATACGCCTAAAGATTGGTTACCGAATTAACCAACTGTATAGGCACTTTATGCTAGAATGCCCACAGCTTAATATAATCACTTTATGTCAATGTCAAAACTTATTTACTCGCTAATTACCTCTCTTGATGGCTATATGGCGCCGGCGGACGAAAGTGGAACATGGGCTAAGCCAAACAAGGAAGTGGACGCTTTTATGGGTGACTTAAAACGACCAATCGGCACCTATCCATATGGACGAAAAATGTACGAGACTTTGGTCGATTGGAGTACTATGAATTTAGAGAATGAACCAGGTGTTACAGGAGACCACGTTCAAACTTGGAAGACAGCCGACAAAATAGTTTACTCGAAAACGCTCGATAAAGTATCGAGTTCTAAAACGTTTATAAAAACGAACTTTGAGCCAGAAGATATTAAACGACGAAAACAAAGCTCGACTAGCGATCTAAGCATAGGTGGTCCTCATATTGCTGCTGAGGCTATAAAAGCTGGCTTTATTGACGAATATCACCAATTTATAGCACCTGTCACAATAGGGTCAGGTAATGCTTGGTTACCTGATAATGTTCGCGTAAACCTTGAACTAGTTAACCAAAAACGATTCCCGAACGGCTTTATATATCTTCGCTATCAAGTCATATACAATCATATACAAGGACGGTCCTCAAACTAGTTACCACAACAACCTAAACAAAGCATAGTTTTATTAACTGCCTCTTTAGTTGATATGTTCAGAAACAGAAAGATTGAAATTTGTATTGCAAACCAAGATATAACCTAATCTAATTGAACAATTTGTATAAGGTTACCGCATGTATCATTAAATACAGCGATCGTTGATCCCGTAACTTTTGTTGGTTGCATCGTAAACCCCACACCCAGCTCTTTTAGTCTTTCATATTCTTTTTGAATATCTTCAACAAAAAATTGTGTAGCTGGTATACCTTGCGTCAAAATAGATTCTTGAAATTGCTTTGCCGCTGGATTTACGTTTGGCTCCAGAAGAAGCTCGGTTCCATTTTGTTCGTCAGGTGAGACAACCGTTAACCATCTGTAGTCCCCAACAGATATATCCTTTTTTTTCACAAAACCTAAAATCTCTGTATAAAATTTCAGAGCTTTCTCTTGTTCGTTTACAAATACACTCGTTATCTTTATTTTCACACAATGATTATATCATGACGTTCCGCTGCGCGTGATGAAAAATATGAGTACATATTTTATTTCAAATTGACTTCAACTTCATACGTATGTATAATACATTTATAATGAAAACAATGACATGTAAACAACTATATGGACCATGTGATTCCCTGATCCATGGCGAAACCGCAGAAGAAATGATGGAGAATAGTAAAAAACATGCAATGGATATGGTTGCCAAAGGAGACCAGGTACATGGTAACGCAATTAAGGAAATGGGTGAAATGCACAAAAACATGGATGAAGCAGCGGTGAAACAGTGGATGGAAAAGTTTCAAAAAGACTTCGACGCAATACCAGAAGACAAATAACTTTCTTCGCTCAACTACCACAAGTTACCGAACAATTCCTAATTTCTATTTACCTCTTTTTTAGGTTCTCATGTCCAACTCTTGGTATTGAATTTTCAAGATTAAAATATCTGGCTCCACTTGGTGGAGGAAGTAACTTCAGAATTATCCTATTTTGATGGGTTCTGACGGTTCGTATGTTGCAATTATTACTCCGGTTGAGGTGATTTTTGTGTCAACCGCTTTAAACAGCTGCGGCTGTGTGCCGTTTGCGAACAATTTCTTGCCGGTGCCCAACGTCACCGGAAATGTCCAGATGTGCATTCGATCTATCAGATGATGTTGTAGGAGCGTTTGTATAAGATTGCCACTACCCCATACCCAGAGATCAGGACCTGTGCCAGCTGGCGGATTAGTTTTCAGCTTTTTTATTTCCGCCACTATATCTCCCGTAATGAGCACTGAATTGTTCCAAGAAAGTTTCAAGGGTTTATGTGAAACAACGTACTTGCGCGTAGCGTTCCACGGTTTGGCTATGTGAGGTGCTTGTGTGTCAGTCGGCCAATAACCAGCAAAGATTTCGTAGGTGCGCCTTCCCAAGAGCAGCTCAAAAGGAGTGGTCATAAAATCATTTATTATCTTGCTCGACACTTCGTCTTCATAGTCTCCGCCTAACTGCCAACCTCCGTATGTAAAACCGTTTGATGTATCTTCCTGGGGTCCTCCCGGAGCTTGCATCACGCCGTCAAGAGTCATGAATGTCGTAGTGACGATCTTTCTCATATGGACTTTTTTAGTCTACCAAATCTTAAATCAAAATACCTAACCTTTGATGGCTCGGCCTGACGGGTCAAAATAATTCTAGTTTTCATCAGTTAATTATACCAAAGTTCGAACGCTATTAAGGACGCACAATTGACCGCTAAAAAGCTCTGTGATAATCTTACTTACTATCAAATAGATAGTAAAATCACCAGAACAATAATATGGGCGACCGCACTTTATATCACAACAAATATCAAAAAAAATACGGACTGAAAAAAAATGGCAGATTATTCTTTATGAAATGTGTTGGAGTTGCTTTCATTATTGTCGGTATTCTATCATTTGCTTTAGTGGTTTTGGTGGGTAGTCTATTTTTCCCAATCGGTCCTGATGGATTATCGCCACAAGATGCTGTGATACAAAGGATAATGAGCAATTTGGAAATACTCAGTGGAGTTAGCTTCGTCGCTGGATTTTCCATCACCTGTCTGGGTTTTATTGTAGGTGTTTATAGATCTTCTTTAAAGTCAACGGGCCACTCCACCGGCTGAAGCGGGTGGTCTAGGGACGGTCCTCAAACTAACCTTTACAACAATCTAAATAGCATAATTCTATTGGCTTCCCCACTTTGCAGATGTGTTCAGGTACCGAGAAATAGAGTTTAGAATGCGACCCGCTTATGCAACTATTTGACAATTTGAAGCTCCCCAAGAATCTATGAACCCCGAAAAATCTTCTCCATCTTCCTACCCTTTGCCAACTCGTCCACCAGCTTATCCAGATACCGAACCTTCTGCGTCAACGGATTCTCGATTTCTTCTATGCGATATCCACAAATTACTCCGGTGATGAGACGTGCATTGGGGTTAAGCGTTGCCTGTTGGAAGAATCTTTCAAAAGTAGCATTTTCTTTTATTAGTTCCCGCAGATTCTTGTTGTCGAAGCCAGTTAGCCACTCTATTACTTGATTCAATTCTTCTTTTGTTCTCCCTTTCTTCTCCACCTTTACGACATACATGGGATAGACCGAGGCGATGGTCATATTTGCGATCCGTTGATTGTGCGTGTTGGAATTATTCATATTCATTTAACCAACCTAAAAGTCATACTTGTTCTAACAGGGGTAGTTTCTTCTATTTTAGTTCTTTCAAGCTTTATCTTATCTGTGTCTATATTTTCAAATAGTTTTAGTCCTTTTCCAAGAAGAACAGGCATAATATCTATCTGTAATTCATCACATAACCCCGCATTGAGGCATTGCTGAACGGTGCTTGCGCCGCCTATTACCTGAACATCTTTGTCACTCGCTGTTTTCTTTGCCTGAGAAATAGCACTCTCAATACCATCAGTTACAAAGGTGAAGGTAAGTCTGTCATTTCCTTTGGGATACTTTGCTGGAGGTGTATGTGTCAAGACAAAAATGGGAGTTTGAAATTCATAAGTCTCGTTAGCCCACATAAATGGGTCTGCCATCTCATACACATGTCTTCCCATAATAGCAGCGCCTGTGTTTTTAATCATTTCCTGAAAAGTTGGAGCATCATGTAGTTCACTAAAATCTGAATAAAGCTTTTCTACACTTCCTTTGGAATCGTTAATGTATCCATCCAAAGACATACTCATTCCAGCAATTACTTTTCCCATGATGAAATTATAACAGAAGTTTCGAACGATCCAAAAAAGGGTATTAAAAAATGAGACTAATTATATTGGCTTCTCGTCGTAGAACAAATCAGGAACTGCTTTGTTTCTTTATAAAGTGAATCAGAGTGAAATAAAGAACTACAAAAATGAGTAAACCTGCAGAAATATCGAAAGCTGAAAAGTAACGAATCGGAGATGTAATTCCCATATTTTCTAATATGACGGTCCATTCTTCAACAATAATACCAAAACCAATAGAAATAAGGTATTTAGATTGAGGAGGTTTTCTAAAGATGAAGCCTAACACTATGAGAAGAAAGCCTAAAAGGTAGTGATGAAAAGTCAGTTTGGTTTCAATAATCGCTGTGGTTATCTTTGGAGTATGGGAAAAAAAAGAGTATTGTAAATAAATTATTGCCCGAGTGGTAAAAGTTGATCTAATCTTTTTCTTTCATGAGGGTAGTATATCAAAGGTGCAAATGTCCAACTCGGGATGAAGAAAATTCAAGGCTAATTTTATTGACTCCCCGCACCTGAGGAAGTCATAACCGCGGATTTCATGCCTATTATACAAGCCTTTCAGCATGTGGGATACAGAGGAGAGTTGCTGCAAAGGTGGGTGGAGATAAAGAAACTGCAAACCTATCTTTTGCAGTAAGATATGATTACTGTTTTTTTAATATAGCCAAAGTAGCCTCAACAGAAGGATTATTGATGTTATCCAATCTAACCCTCTCTTTAAATTTCTGATGAAGCGGAGTTAAAAATTCGTCTGCCCAAGAAGGGGTTAATACTATAACACCAGTAAAATCCACAATAACTTCTTCTTCTGTAGATATCTGGCCTAGCACCGGTTGAAATGCTAACCACGCTTCTTTTCCTGAAGGACGTGATACTAAAGTTGTACCGAATTTCTTTAATTGTATGGTCATGCTACTGCTTCAAAATGAATTATAGCCAAACACCCGCTTATTGAAGTTTTTGCTTGATGTATTGCTAAATCATCATCACCTTGTTTTAAGTATAAATCGGCATTACCAGTTTGGTAATAGAGTGTAAAGGGATTTTTTACAATAATTGATCGAACGAATTTTAAGCCGTTTCCTCTTGCTTCTGGATACCGACCAGAAATAGTTTCTGTAAAAGCAACTTTTATAGCTTCATCTGAACTTTTCAAATTCGTACGCACTCTCTTTAATGTAGTAAGTATACCTTGTCCACGATCTGCTAATGCTACTTTCCTGTTTCGAATACTGTATGCGAAAAAGATACCAGGTATATCGGGCCAGTTTCCTAAATTATGATCGAAAGAATTATTCCCAATCTCTCCAGCAACGGCAGTAATAAGTGAAACAATCTCAATTGGAGCTACACTGCTTAGTTTTGATTGAAATTTCTCAAGTCTTGCTTGAAATACGTCACGAGATTGACAATACATATCGGGATTAGGTTCCGATGCTTGAACTACTTCTACCCAATTCCGAGCAATAATGTCGACCTCTAACAAGAAATGATCAATATCTGACTGACGATAAAATCTATGACCTCGAGGACCACTACGAAACGTAGGTAAACGACCAGCAAAATCCCATCTTCTCAGGGTATCTATTGAGACGTTAAGTAGTACGGCAACCTCACCAATGGACAAAAGCTTATCTTGCATCATCATATGAGCAAATCTATGCAAATTATACCAAATCTATGCAAATCTATGCAAGCACTTAATTTTGAGGCTAAAATGATAGTGTTCCCCGCGCTTGACGACGTCATAACCACGGATTTCATACCTACTATACAAACCTTTCAGCATGTAGGATACAGAGGAGAAATGCGGCAAAGGTAGATTAAAGTTTAGAAATTACAAACCTCTCATCCATTTACTCAAATCGATCAATAGAAACTGCATCAATGGATATTTTGTCATAAGGATATGATCCAAGGACGGTCCTCAAACTAATTGTTCCTAATGCGCTTGAAAGAAACTGAGTTAAAAATTCCCTGTTGAAAAAGAAATTGAATACTAATTGCAACATATGAAAATTAGTATAATGCCATTATGGCACTAAAACAACAACTTTTTGTCCGTAAATATTTGGAATTCAGGAATGCAACAAAAGCGGCTCTTTAGATTTATGATGTAAAAAACACCAACCCTGCTGGTGCGATAGGTTGCAATAAATTAAAAAATATTAAGATCAAAAGTGAAATAGACAGGATTCTTGAGGCTGAAGAGTCTATACTCTTAACGTACTGTTAAATTAATTAATAACGTGATGAAATATTGTTCTGGACGAGAACAGCTTAAAGCAATAGATATAGTATATAAACTATTTGGTTATTTGTAACCCCCCATATACCCCCTTATATTTTAATTAAAATTCTGAATAAGTGTCTCAAAAATACGGCTAATATTTTCTGGAAAAAATGGTCTGCATTACGGTGATATAATACGGATGAAAGAGATTTATATTTAAATTAATATTAAAATGAAGACTAAATGGAAACTCACATTAACAATAATTTTTTCCTTAACCCTATTTTTCTTCTCTTTTAATGTCAGTACCTCTTTTGCTAAAGATTGGAAAATTAATAAAATAATTTCAGGTAATGTAAATCCTTCTTATTTACAATTAGTGTCTGCAAAAAATGAATACGGTTTAGTTTGGGAAGATAATCGAGAAGCTGATTTAGAACTATATTTTTCCAGGATAAACAATAGTGGAGTAAAAATTGGTCAAGAAATAAAACTGACTGATGATACAGAGCACGACGAAACACCTGCTTTAGTTTGGAATGGTAAAGATTATGCTTTATTTTGGAGTCATAGCCGCAGTCAAATATATTTCACTCAGTTTAAAGAAAATGGAAAGAAAATCATTGATAATAAATCATTAGAAGTTCATTCAAAGGGTTATGCCATCCATGTATCAGCAGTGTGGAATGGTGAAGAATACGGTGTCGTTTGGTGGGATGTACGGGATGCACCAGCTTGTAATCCTCCTGGTACAAGAGGTAGGGCTTTTTTTGCTAGAGTTGATAAAGATGGCAACATGATTGGTGAAGAAATACCTGTAAGTGATGCTTTTAGTAATCCTTGGCAAGATTATCACCCTTTAATGGTCTGGGATGGGGAAAATTATGCAATTTTTTGGAATGATAGCCGAGAAGGTGGAGAATGTACTGGTGGAGTTGGAGATGGAAATATTTACATGGCTAAAGTAAGTAGAAATGGAGAGAAAATATTAGGTGATATAAAACTACAGAGTAACGAACCTAGTCCACAACTTTGGGATATAGAGTGGGATGGTGTGAATTACGTCATCGGATATAACGGCAGAATTGCACAAGGTCATTTAGCAAAGATGGACACTAATGGAAATACAATTCTAGTTGATCTTCCGATCAATTCCGACAATCAAGGGGGATCACCAATGATATCAGCTTATGATGATAAATATTATATTGCTTGGAGTGATTTTAGAGATCGTACTCCTGAAACTTTTTATAACACTGAAATTTACTATACAATCACTGATAAAAATGGAAATAAATTAATACCTGAAACAAGAATTACCTATCAAGATGATTCACAAGCAAGAAACACTAAGATAACCTTCATTAAAAAATCAAAAGGAATAGCATGGTTAGATCTTAGAAGTGGTTTACCTGAAGTCTATTTTGCATCAGAGAGTAATTATAAAATACCTTTGCCTAGTTTTACTTTTCAAATCCTTCCAACTATTCCCACACCTCCATCAAGTCCATCCGCCCCTCCGATTCCATCTATGCTTCCATTTCCTACTTTTTGAAATACGTTACCCCTACCTGATGTAATCTGCCTGCGATTCGCCGATCCGGGATCGTTTTAGATATAACAATCCAGGAAATTTATTACTTTTTAACTAATTTATTCCCAAAAACTCTTTTATCATCATTCGTAACGTTGTTTTTCCTTTGGTGGTTTTGAAATATTCTTCTCTGCGTTTCGCATCTTTTTCATTGCGATACGCTTCATAATGAATGAGCTCAAAGGGAATATAGGGTTTTGTAGAAAGTTCAGAACCAGAATTGTGCTCTTGTACACGTCTTTTTAGATCTGAAGTAAAACCGACGTAAATAAAATCTTTTGTTAGACTACTTAGAACATACACGTAATAGAAATTCGACATGAGTAATAGTGAGGACGCACCAGTCGTGACGAACCATACGATTCATCACTCCGGCGCATCCCAACGCGCACAACAGTTTTAGTCACGCTATCGTGGCGAAAAGGTATACCGTCGGGTATACCTCGTAGCGGTGCACCGTATGGTGCGCTGCTCGCCACCACGCCGATTACACTATATCAGATTTTCAATAGGGAAACGGTTGCCAGACTTAGGATCCAACTCGAAGTAGCACAAAAACTAGCCAATAATCCGCTCTATTATGAAGTTGTGGAGGTAACCAATGGAAGATTTTGCCAACTACCCGTACCGTCTGAGAACTAAAAATGGACGCTATGTGAGCCAACAAACACTCTCTAGGTTGTCCAGCTATAGCCAGAAGTATCTGTCGTTATCGGAAACTGGAAAAGCTAAACTGTTTACGCGTTGCCTGAAGATAATTTTGGAGTCGTTAGGGATAAAATATATCGCTCCAGGACACTTCTAAAAAGAATTTTGTGTGTTTCGACAAGTGTTTTCATTAACCTTTCTTTCTGCGCTGAGGTAGTTGTTTCTAAGTTGGTGGAAAAAACTATTCTTTTTATCTTCTGATTATGCCTTATAATAGCCTCTGTCATGAAATTTAACCTCAAGTGTAGGAATTTATTTTAACCATCTTCGAACTACATTTAGCCGATAGACTAATTTAAACGTTTCGACAATGAAAAACATAAGAACCGATAAACCTATTGCAATGAGCCAATAATTCAAACCTAGATTACTTAACCCAAAAAATTGCATCATAGTGGGTGTTGAGAATGGCAACACCTGTAAACTAAACCCGGCAAGAACGGCAATTATCAGCCATTTGTTTTCAAAAAGATGATTTCTCCAAAATGGAGTCAATAATGCTCTTACGGAAAAAACATAAGCCAGAGAGTTAAGCCCCAAGGTAATAAAAACTACAGAACGAGCCATGATAATATCGCCAGACATTTTATATACGATAACGAATGACGACAGCGCTATTAAACCCGCCACTAAGCTCACAAAACCTATGAGAGCAATCATCCATCTATTCACTAAGCGCTCTCCTGACGGACGGGGTTTCTCTCTCATAATACCCGTCCTTTTAGGATCAATTGTTAATGTTAAATTTGGGAATCCGTCTGAAATCAAATTTATCCAGAGAATCTGGACAGCGCTTATTGGTAAGGGTAATCCAAGTACTATGCCTCCAACAACAACCAGAATCTCTGCAAAAGCATCACACATCAGATATAGGATTATTTTTCTGATGTTTTCAAACATTACTCTTCCTTCTTCTATCGCTCCTATTATCGTAGAAAAGTTAGAATCTAGAAGAACTAAATCTGCTGATTCTTTAGCAACGTCAGTCGCTTCACCTACCACAATACCAATATCAGCCTTGTGTAATGCCGGTGCGTCATTGACTCCGTCACCCATCATTGCCACAATTTCCCCATTTCTTTTCAAAGCTTCCACTATCATTAGCTTTTGATCGGGGGTGGTTCTGGCAAATAGCCGTATTGATTTTACTTTTTGTACCAATTCCTCAACGGTTAGCTTCTCTAACTCGTCGCCTGTCATTATTTCCTCTTTATCAACTGGTATTCCTAACTCGGATAAGACAAACTCTGAAGTTTTGGGGTAATCCCCCGTAATCACGGTGGTTTTGATACCTGCCGTCTTAGCTAAATCAAGAGCTTCTTTAACTCCCGAACGAACCGGATCTGTAAAAGCCAATATGCCTACCCAGGTAAGATTTCCTTTAGCATCAGAAGTTTCTATACTTTTTTTCTCAACGGAAACTTCTTTTTTAGCAAGACCAATAAGTCTTTTCCCTTGTTTGCTTAAATCATCAATCGTTGAAACGATATCCTCTTTTTCTTTTTCTGACAACGTTGTCCATTCCAGTAAAAGTTCAGGCGCTCCGTTCACAAAAAGCACATTATTATCTTTATACCACTGATGGAGACTGACAAAAAAACGTTCTCTTGGAGAGAAAGGTATGCTGTCAAGTCTGGGATGTTCGGAAACAAAGTCTTTAATAATTGTTCGTCCCCACTCAAAGGCAGAGATGACAACTGGGTCATCTAAATCGTTTGCTAAAAGTACCTGTTGTGCTAATTCCATTTCGTTTCCGATATGGTCAACGACCTCCATTTTCCCTTGGGTTAAAGTACCAGTTTTATCTACACAGATGACCGTTACCCCGCCAAGTGTTTCAGCTGCCGATAGTTTTCTCACTAATCCCCTGCGCTTAACGATCTTTTGCATACCGATAGCCAAAACTACGGTAAGGGAAACAAGAAGCCCTTCCGGAATGCTGGATACTGCCAAAGCGACAGAAGTCACGAAGATTTCCGTCACATTAAAACGGTACAAAATGCCAATAATGAACACTATTGCTGTTAGCACTCCTACTATAATTACCAATTGTTTACTGAATATTTTGAGTTGGCATTGAAGGGGAGAATCCTCCTCCTGTTCTTGTATTTGTTTAGCAATCGCCCCCATTTTTGTAAATGCTCCTGTTGTTTCAACAATCATCACTCCTTGCCCTGAAGATATTGTCGTACCCATAAATACGCTATCATCCTTAACTTTGTTAACTGGAACACTTTCACCAGTAAGTACCGCCTCATCAATATAGAGACGGTTAGCAAACGTAATTTTTCCATCAGCTGGTATTTTTATTCCCTGATCCAAAATCACCACATCACCGGAAACAATTTCTGATGTGTTAATGGTGCTTCTTTTTCCTTCCCGGACAACATTAGCCTTGTTTGTAACGTAGTGTTTTAGGGCTAAGAGAGCGTTAGTGGCCTTACTTTCTTGGATAAACCCCAAAATGGTATTAATAAATACTGCTAAGAAGATGATAAGGGAATCGGAATAATGCCCAATAATCAAAGTAACAAAAGCTGCAAAACCCAAGACATAGATAAGAGGACTTCTAAGCTGTTGAACAAACAAAGAAAACTGACTGGGTGGTGGTTTTTCGGGCAAAATATTCAGACCGTCCTGAAGCTGTCTCTTTTTTACTTCCTCATTTGATAATCCTTGTTCATTTGGATACATACGTTAAATACACACTTCTTTTATTTAATCCCTAAGATAAATAGGTAAGTAAAAAATAGTAATAGTAAAACTATTCCAACCCACTTTGGAATTGGCTTACCACTGTAACGTCGCAGAATAAATACAAAACAAATCGTTGTTAAGATTAACCACACCCAATCCATTATTGGTACAGTCATAACAGTGGAAAAAAGCATAGCCACGCCACCAATAAACAATAAGTTATAAATATTGCTTCCAATGATATTGCCAATGGTAATTTTCTCTTGGTGCTCCTCCTGAGTAAAAAAAGTAGTAAATAGTTCCGGTAAAGAAGTAGCCACTGAAGTTAAAGACAACCCCAGAATCGTTGTTGAATAACCAGTGAGGATAGATATGCTCTCAACCGAAGTAACGATTAAGAAACCTCCTAAAATAATTCCTGCGATTGATAATATGACCGAAACTATTTTTCCAAAAGTGAGTTTTTCATTGTTACGTTTCTTGAATTGTGCCGAGTCCTCATGACTTCGCCCAAACATGCCCAATTCATATTCTCCAATGGTAAATAAAATCGCCAACACAAGAAGAAACAGCCCGGAAAATAGAGAAGGGAGCTTCATCAACTGCAGAATTAAAAAGAGTGCGGTTATACCCAAGAGAATCAATGCATTACGCTGTGTCTTGGTTGTGCCAATGCGCAGTTTTCCAATTAAAACGCCCGCTGGTAAAACCATAAGAATATTGACGATATTTGAGCCAACGATGTTGCCAAACGCTAGACCGGCGTCATGCTTCAGAACAGCTATTGTGGATACAGTTAACTCCGGTAGTGATGTGCCAAAAGCTACAATAGTAGTTCCAACAATAAGCGGTGAAATACGAATGACTCGAGAAATTTTTTCAACTAATTTAACGAGTGTATAAGTAGAAAATAAAAGAACTGCAATACCTATGCAAAACTTTATTAACAAATCAATCATATGTTCATTATTATGAGTTTATGCTTGAAATTCTTACGATTGAATAAAAAGTTAACGACTAAGATAAATCTAAGGACGGTCCTCAAACTAACCGTCACAACAATCTAAAAATAGAACAATTTCATTCACTCCTCCTTGGCTGAAATCTCTTCAGCTTCGGTCAGTGGTTTGTACCTACACCCACTCAGGAACTATACTGCTAAACATGTTTAGTGTAACGAACGAAGTGTTTATAGTACATATTACAATGATTCATTCACTTCTTTAACCTGTTGTTTCGTAATCCAACCTTTTCCTTTACACGTTAAACAAATAGCTACCATGCCGGAGGTACGTACTCCACTACGGGTAAAAAACGATTTAGTCGGGGCTAATCTTGTGCCCTGACATATTGGACAAACCATTGCATCTGGAGGTTTTTGAGACAAATCCTTCTTGAAGGAAGAAAAGTATTCCTGAAGCATCATTCGTAACGTTGTTTTTCCTTTGGTGGTTTTAAAATATTCTTCTCTGCGTTTCGCATCCTTTTCATTGCGATACGCTTCATAATGAATGAGCTCAAAAGGAATGAAGGGCTTTGTAGAAAATTCGGAACCAGAATTGTGCTCTTGTACACGTCTTTTTAGGTCTGAAGTAAAACCGACGTAAATAAATTCTTTCGGTATACTACTTAGAATATACACGTAATAGAAATTCGACATGAGTAATAGTGGAGACGTGCCAGACGGCACATCCCTGCCTCACCATTCTTGGCGAAGCGATGAACCTAAGCGCCAGCGAATGGTTCGTTGCTCCCCCGGCAGGATTCGAACCTGCAACCTTCTTCTTACAGAAACCCTCTTGTTACCAAAAGGACTGGACTATCTCATTCCGCCAGATGCGGATCGGGTGTATAGTCTCTACACATTTATGATGCACCGCATGGTGCGTCAATTTAGCTCGGGATTGTCCAACACCTATAAAGTGTAGGAGTCCCCCGAATTAGCCCGATTTTTCAAGTCGCCTTACGACGAAAAGCTGCCTTATGACAGGAAGCCGCTCTACCGTTGAGCTACAGGGGAATATTTTGTTTTATAAATTGTCTACCGCGATAACTTTTTAACTGTTTTTCTCGTTTAAGAGCTTGCTGACGTGATTGGACTTGTTCTTGATAAATAATTACCCAATCACCTTCCAATCTCGCAGTATAACTATTTTTAAATGTTTTTTCGTTATGTAAAAGTTCTCTAGTTTCTATATCTTCGGTTTGCCCTATATAAAACTTTCTATGCCTTTTGTTGTAAATTGCGTACACAATAAACATATAAAGCTTTTCAGGAAGCTGCTCCTACCTCCGCCAGTTGGCGGAGAGCTACAGGGGGAATGTAAATGAGCGGTTTTATACATTTCGCACATGATTTTGCGAAAGTATAACCCCCTTCAAGCCGTTTTTATCCTCCACTGGAGGACAAACCGGCAGAAGATGGGTATATTATATCATGACTTTTTAGTTATACTCCCATCCGAGTTTTTTATGGAAATAAATTGTTAATAAAAAGTCCTTGACAAGTCCTGATATTGGTACTATAATACGTATTATGAACACTCCTCAGACACAAATCAAAATTAACTTACCTCTTGCTCTTAAGGATTACCTCGAAAGTAAAGCTGCGAAATACGATATTCCTATTGCCGCCTATGTGAAACATTTAATACTCAACGATGTCATTGATTTGGACTATCCGACATTTAAGATTTCTGATGCGTCTGAAACAAGCGCACGTAAAGCCTTGCGTGATAAAAAGAAAGCTAAAAAAGTGAATAATGTCGCCCAGTATTTTGAACAACTCTAAACGGACATGAATTTCCAAATATCTCCCGATCTGGAAAAGAAATTACAGAAAATTAAAGTCAAAGATAAACAACTAACAGAAAAAGTTCAAAAGCAGCTGGAATTATTTCAGAAAAATTACTTTCACCCTTCTCTTCGAATCCATAAATTATCAGGAAATCTTGAAAATATCTGGAGTATTGCTATCGATAAGAATTATCGCATGTTATTTTTTCTAAGTGGAAAAGAGGCTTATTTTTTCGACATCGGAACTCATGATCAGGTATACAAAAAATAATAGCATTATCCTTCATACTAATTTCTATACTTTTTGCTACAATCACTAGATGTCATGGCAGGTATTTATTGCGCTCAGCGTCGTCTCCTATTCATTTTCGACGATTCTGCAAAAATTTTTCCTGAGCAGGGAAAAGATCGACCCGATGGCTTTTTCAATCTTTTTTCAGATAGGTACCGGATTTATAATCGGAGCATTTGCCCTTGTTAATGGGAAACTTGTTTTCCCCTACATGACTTCTTTAGCTGTAAACTTTTTGCTCATGATCGTTCTCTACACTTTGGGCAATATTTTTCTTTTTTTTGCGTTACGGAAAATAAATGCGTCGCAGTTTACGGTAATATTTTCCAGCCGGGTCTTTTTTACGATATTGGCTTCAACCTTATTTCTTCATGAAGGACTTATACCGATACAATTTGTAGGAATTATGCTGATATTTGTGAGTGTGGCATTGGTTTCGTTTAAGAATTCCCGATTTTCGCTGGGTAAATATGAACTTTTTGCACTCGGCGCAGCTGTGAGTTTTGGGTTTGGCAATAGCAATGATCGGATTATTTTAAAATCTTTTCCATTATATCCATATGTCTCACTGGCCTTTTTACTGCCGGCCATTGCCACCATGGTGGTATTTCCGAAATCGCTGAAAAAAATTTCCTCCTTTTTTTCTTCTTTTTTGTGGGTGAAGATTTTCTTATATTGCAGCGTATATGCAATTTCAGCACTCACATTCTTTACCGCTTTACAAATCAGCAATAATTCTTCACAAGTATCAGCGCTAAGTCTTATGAGCGTCATCATAACAGTGATACTTGCGATATTTTTATTGGGTGAAAAAGAACACGTAGCCAGAAAAATCATGGGCGCGGTTCTAAGTGTCGCGGGAGTTCTGCTTTTAAGCTAAATCTGCACTTAATATTGCTAGTTTTCCAAATTACCTCTTGCAAATTAAAGTACAAATTCTTTACTATAGTTATATGAAGAGAAAACCTGCTCCCAAGATTTTCTTCCTTGTTTTGCTTGTTGCCTTAGGCTTGTATGCCTACACCAATGTCCTCCCCTTTCATTTTTCCGGGCAAAATCCATTGGTTCCAGAGAATTTAACGGGTTATTATGACAAATCCTCAGAAAAAGGTGTTTGGCACGGCGAAGATGTCATGTCATATTATATTCCAGAACCTTCCAAAATCGCTAAAATATTGGGTACTTCCAGTGGTGCAGCCAAACGGATTGAGGTAGATCTAACAAATCAACATCTCTATGCCTATGAAGGAGATAAAAAAGTATTTGATTTTTTAGTTTCAACTGGTAAATGGGGCAAAACACCAACCGGGACTTTTAACATCTGGATTAAACTGCGCGCTACCCGCATGTCAGGTGGAAATAGCGCACTGGGTACATATTATAATCTGCCGAATGTCCCATATGTGATGTTTTTTGCAAATAATGAGGTCGACCGTTCCCGTGGATATAGTCTTCACGGTACCTATTGGCACAGTAATTTTGGCCACCCAATGAGTCACGGGTGCGTGAATATGCGTACCGAAGACGCGGAAAAAATGTATTATTGGGCAGACCCTAATTTAAACGGCAAACCTTCAATTTCGGCATCGACCGATAACCCCGGCACTCCAGTCATCATCTACGGCACAGCCCCGGCGGAATAGGTAATATGCTATCATCGGTAGTATGAAACCAAAAACCTCAGCAGAACTAGCTGCCGAAATTCCTTTCCAAATTCGGCAAGATTTAGAACGAGGCGATAAAATCCTTTTCTATACCCAGGGAAAATTCGGTATGCCCAAATTTCTGGTCATATTATATCTGGTTATCGGCTTATATTGCACCATTGGAATTGGTACCATAGCTGCTTTTAACTATCAGGATTTACCTTTGTGGGGAGATCTACTTCTAGTCTTATTTTTCGGTTTCGGACTTGTTTTGCTGCATGGTGGCATAAGATCTTTTAAGAAACCGCTGTTTGCTATAGGCGAGACACATCTATTTACCATCATCGATGACCAAATCGAAAAAAAGACGTGGCGCAGTTTCTTGGCTGATTTTGTCGTATCTGGAAAGACTGGCAATTTTACTATCAGCCTAAAACATGATCCTGGATTTTCCTCAAGTGTATTTAGAGATTATCTCGTTGGTGTCAATATCTCCTTATCTCAAATTGGAATGATCGCCGATAGACTTCTCATGCAGGGAGAAAAATCGGATAACATTCTTTCTGCTTCATCATCACCACTAATCCCCACTGAATTACAAAGTGTTGTTGATGGGTCAACCCTGGATTTTGTCGTCTCTGCAAATAAATCCTATCCATCTATTGAAATTTATTTTTTTGTTTTTATTGGCATTTTAATGAGCAGCTTCTCTGGCATCATTCTTATTGCTTTATTTTCTATAATTCATCAAAAACCGCTAGTTTTATCAATTGTCATCGTTTGCTTTATTTTGCCATTCTTGGCCTTTTCTCTAACCATATTAACCTGGGGAATAAAGGAATTTTTCAACTCGAAAATATCTATATATAGCACTATTCTTGGCATTTATTTCCATAAACCCGGATCTATTCGAATTGTAGGCTGGTCCGAAATGTTCAGCGCGGCAGTTAAAAAGCCATTATTCGGTACATCCTATATACTCTTGCGCGGATCATATGAAAATAATGCTGGTAGACTTCAAGGAATACATCATGATTATCTCTACCTCTACCTAAAACCAAATGACCTTCATGTTTTAGAAAAAATTAAACAGAGAATAGAGGAAAATAAGCACAAAAAAACTTATGTCGTTTCAGATCAAGTATTGGCAGTATAATTAATATGAAAAACTTTGTTTGGATTTTCACTATATTTGTAGTCGCCATCGCCATATGCTTTTTTTCCCAAGGTTTTGTCTTTGACTCGTTGACTCCCCAGAACTACCAACTCGGAATAATCTTCCTAGCTATTCCTGGATTTTTGCTGGCTGCAGCATTCATAAGTATCCTTGTAGCTTACGTTTGGCTTGCATTTATCAAAAAGACGGTTCACAATCCAGCCCCTCGGAACAAATTATCAAAACTTTTTGCATTAATCTTCATTTTATTTTTGTCCAGTATTGCAAGTTACGGTGCGTGGAAAGAAATCAAACAATTATTCGATCAGCCTACGGAAATTAGCGGCAGCTGCCATTTATCCCGCGTTGAAAGAGTTATCACAGGAAGAAGGCCCGGACTAACTATAGGTAATTCTTCCTCATATTTTATCTCCATAGACAACATCAAATACAAATCTTCATTTCCCAGATGGTTCTCTCTTTCTCCCAAACTAAGAGCATGCGAATTTGAAACTGATGGATGTCCATGTATTTATCCGCAAATTAAAGCCATCGTTTTACCCCGAAACAAAATTATTTTGAACTATACTCCCGTTCAATATTATTCCAGGTAATCTTTCAATTTTTTGCTTCTCGTAGGATGTCTGAGCTTCCGCAGAGCTTTAGCTTCAATTTGACGAATGCGTTCGCGGGTGACATTAAATTCTTTGCCCACTTCTTCGAGTGTTCGCGGGCGACCATTTTCAAGTCCAAATCTTAATATTAAGACACGCTTTTCCCGATCGGTAAGTGTATTGAGCACTTCTTCCATGTGCTCCTTTAATAACTGACGCGAAGTGGAATCATACGGAGAAGGAGCTGACGTATCCTGGATAAAATCACCCAAATGCGAATCTTCTTCATCACCTACCGGCGTTTCCAATGATGTAGGTTCCTGAGAAACTTTGATAATTTCCCGCACTTTCTCTACATCTACTTCCATGACTTTGGCTACTTCTTCCGGTAATGGTTCACGACCCAGTTCCTGCATGAGTTTACGCGAGGCACGTATAAAACGGTTGATCGTTTCCACCATGTGGACCGGAATACGAATAGTTCTGGCTTGATCGGCAATTGCCCGGGTGATCGCCTGTCTGATCCACCATGTGGCATAGGTGGAAAATTTGTAGCCTTTGCGCCAGTCATATTTTTCAACTGCACGAATAAGTCCCTGATTGCCTTCCTGGATTAAATCCAAAAGACTCATCCCCCGACCGATATATTTTTTGGCGATTGAAACTACCAGACGTAAATTCGATTCGATAAGTTTCTTTTTGGCGCGCATGTCGTTTTTTTCATAGCGCTTGGCCAAATCAACTTCCTGTTCAAAGGTAAGCAGAGGGACGCGTCCAATTTCTTTAAGATACATGCGTACCGGATCTGAAATTGCTGCATGATCCAATTTCGCGAGCGATTCGAGCTCTTTTTCCAGACTTGCCACACTCTGTGTCAATTCTTTTTCGTCTTCCTGACTGGTCGTTTCAAATACATCAATTCCCAAATTGATCAGTTTATCAAACAACTGATCCAGTTCTTTGAGATGAATTTCAGGTTTCGGATACACTTCAAGTATCTCATCCTGGGTCAAAAACCCATTGTCTTTACCTGTTTTGATAAGATCTTTGATCGAGGTGATAGTTTTGGATTTTGTTGTCATAGTTACATACAAAATAAAGGGAAGTACCTTTTGTTAGAAGAGTTCCCCTATTTCGTATTATATACTACATGAGTTGTTTTAGGCTAGAAGAGGTAGATTTTAACTCCGCGTTCAATTTCGTCAGCTTTGCTTCATCTTCCACTCTCTCTGCTTCATGCATATGAGTCGTTAGTTCTTTCATTATCCTGCGCAGATTGCTTTCTTTGATATGCAAAACCGTCTTTTCAAGTTCTTTTTCCCAATTTTCACGGGTGACATGAGTCAAATCACTTAAATAAGCGCTGTCAAAACCCGAGACCAATTCTTGAGGCAAAGTACTGGCAAATTCAGCAATGATAATTTGCTCATGTTCCGACTCATAATCAATCAGCAGAATGCAGACTTTCTTAATGGCTATTTGCGTCAAATCAGACGGATCAATGTGCTCACATACGCGAACTAACGCTGAAGCCACATTTTCTGCTTGAACTATTAATGCCAGCATATGCTCTTCAAGAATCTGTTCGTGCGACTTCACAACTGGATTCTGAACTTGAGTCGTTTTGTGCAATATTGGCTGCCGGAATTTTTTCAGAGCCTCACTCATTTTGTCTTCAGACACTGCAAGTTTAACACTCAATATTTTTATGTAATGTGCCTGAACGATCGGATTTTCGATTCGAGCAATGACAGGCAATATTTCATCGCTGATGCGTTTTTTGCCATATGGATCGTCGACCGCAAAGCGCTTACAGGCAGAACTGATCATAAAATCAAAATAGACAATTGCCTCCTGTACGGCCTTTTTCCACATGGAAGCATTTTCCCGGGCAGCTTCATCCGGATCTTTACCAACCAGTGTTTCTACGACACGAATTTCAAATCCGGCTTTGTCAGCAATTTCTATTCCACGTCTGGTGGCTGCGTCGCCGGCTACATCCGCGTCTAGAGCCAAAACTAAACGGTCTGTAAATCGTTTTAGCAAATGAACCTGTGCATCAGTTAAGGCTGAACCTTTGATGGCAACCACATTCGTTACTCCTGAATGATATGAAGAAATCAAATCAAATTCTCCTTCCACCACTACGCACGCATTCTGTTTACGGATCATTTCTTTAGTAATATGTATTCCATACAGAGTTTCGCCTTTGGTATAGAGCGGAGTTTCAGGAGAATTAATATATTTTGCTTCTTTAGGATAAGTTTCAAAAACTCTGCCGGAAAAAGCAATCGTTTCGCTGCGGATATTCTTGATCGGAAACATGATCCGGCTGCGAAAACGATCGTATACGCCAACTCTACCAGAAATTGATAATCCAGATTTAACTAGTTCATCGTTGGTGTAACCTTTTTTACGTAAAAAAAGACTTAAGTTATCCCAGGATGTCGGCGCAAAACCGAGTTGAAATGTGGCAATAAGTAAATCAGTTATACCGCGCTGTTTTAAATACAGACGGGCGCGCTCGCCAACTCTGTGTTTGGTAAGTAAGTAATGATAATATTCCTGAGCCAAATGCTGCATTTCCAATAATTTTTCTTTTAACTCACTCGTTGGACTTCCTGCCGGACGACTTTGCAGTTTTACTCCTGTTCTGTCAGCAAGTATTTTTAAGGCTTCGGGAAATTCAAGCCGTTCCATCTCCATTAGGAAAGTAAAGACGTCGCCTGATTTTTGACACCCAAAACATTTCCAAATATTCCGTTCAGGCGAAACCACAAATGAGGGGGTTTTTTCGCTGTGAAACGGGCATAAGCCTTTGAAGTTTCTGCCATATCGTTTCAAGGACATCGTTTCCCCGATATAATCAACCACATTCAAGCGTTCTTTTATTTGATCTAATTCATTCATATGGCTAAATATGCAGGCTAATTGTAGTGTGAGTCCAAATGAATCACAAGCTAAGGTATTGATCTAAAGTGAAGGGATAATTTTCTTTTTTTGGAGTTCAACGATTTGAAAATCCGGATCGTTGTTGGGATAGTAGATAGTCTTCAGAGTTCTGATAAATCGCAAGTTTTGGGGCAAAAGTGAATCCTGGGTAAATCTTCCATCAGCCACATACACAAAACGGTCAGGCAACTCATCTGTGAGATTCTTAATATCTGAAATAAAATGCCATTTGCCGATGCGATTCACATGCACCCAATTCTGTTCGCCTGTCGGTCGATCGACATCTATGCCCTGTTGGTAAGCACGCGGATCAGAACGCATATAAAAAAGGTAGTATATATATAGTTGTTCAAAACTCAAAGCTTGAGGTGCCACCACTATCGCTTCATAAGAACTTTCGAGCGATCGAAGACTACTGTATACATCCCGAAATCCATAAAATGCGAGAGGGCTTTGGACATAGGGAAAATACGCCGTATAGTCGACCCAAAATCGAGCTACTAAAACTGCTATAACTGTGATATATCCGGCATTCAATAATTTTAACCTTTGCCATGAAAAAAGCCAGACGAGTCCAACTGCGCTAAAAATGTAAGGCAGCGGCAAAAGAGTCAACATTCGCCAAATATGGCCGCTGCTGGCAAGACTACCGGGAATCCCATACAAAATTGTCCACAACAGTAGTATTCGGGGAAACTTGTGTGCATAGACAAGTTTGACAATCCCAATGACGATAAGCGGCAATTCAAAAATATAGAGTAAACCCCAATTGTCAGGCATGCCGGATAAACCCAATTTGGATCCATTGACAAATAATGTCGGAGTCGAAAAATGTTCGCTGTAATTGCGGGCGATTTCATAAACGCGCTCGCTGAATTTATTGTATGTAATCCGGCAAACTATCTTCGGATACACAGTCTCACAGGCACCCCGATGTTCATTGATCCGATTGACAAAACCGATCCGATCGACTGCTGTTGCCTGACGAAATCGTATGAAAAGCGCCGGATCAAAAAAATATACCGACAGGCCAATTAATTGAATGGCCATAAACACCGCTGTCATTTTCTTGTTTTTGAAGATTTCCCTGCGGCAAACGACACATAATCCAAAGATAAAAAAAACGGTAAAAACTACATAGTTAAAATAAGTAAAATAGGTCAAGGAAAAACATATACCTGAAACAACTAATAATTTCGGCTTTTGTAATGAAGTTAAGAAAAAATAAATACCAAATATAAACAAGGTCACGCCCCAATTGACATCTACACCATACCTTCCGAGACAGACATGCCAGGGCGATATGGCTAATAAAAATGCAGCAGTCAGGGCAATTCTTTTATGGTTAAACAACTTTTGCGCAACAAGATATGTTCCATAAACCGCTACTATACCGGCAATTGCAAAAGGAAACCGAACTGCAAATTCGGTCAGACCAAAAATTGCGATCGACGGGACGATAAGATATGAGCCGAGTGCCAGTTTGTACCCGCCGGTTTCACGGAAAATAAGCGGCAACGCAACTCCCCATTCATCCCGACCGGTTTTGAGAATCGAGTAAGCATTCCAACCGCTGCTGACTTCTTCAGGAATGAAGCCGTTGGGGATCTGACCCAAATTCCACAAGCGCAAGAATGCGGCCAAAATAAGAATACTTAAGAGCCAGAAATTAAATTTATTCACATCAATGAAATTTTTTTATCCAGGATCCTAAAATCTGCTACTTACGAATACAATTCTTTTATTAAATTAAATATAAATTTCACCCCCATAACAGTTTTTAATTTTGACTGACCCCAACCCCTGGCTTTTTCGCGGCTGGGAATTTCAACCAGTGAAAAGCCTTTTTTTAAACATTTCACTACCATTTCCTGCTCAATCCCAAAATCATTTGCTGTTAGTCCCATTTTTAGTGCACTGCTTTTGCGTACACTGCGAAAACTATACAATACATCGGATAATTTCGTCCCGAAGCGTTTATTTACCAAATATGCTAAAAAGTCTGATCCGCCGGAACGCAAAATTCCCGCAAAATCCATATTTAAATCATAACTGCCACCCAGTCTCCGGGACCCGATCACCATGTCTGCTTTGCCTGATTTGATTGGGGCGATAAAACGGGGAATGTCACGCGATTCATGCGACCCATCAGCATCAAATAAAACCACAACATCATACTGAGCTTTTTCTATACCCAGACGCACACCGTCACCTCTGCCTTTACCATGGTCTAAAGAGTACGCGACTCGTTGCTTTTCACAAATTGAGCGCGTGTTGTCTGTAGAATGTCCATCTATCACCATCACCTCATCTGCATAGGGTCTCACTTGATTTAGAATTTGTGCCAATCCTTCGCCTTCGTTTTTTGTCGGGATTACGACAGTCACACCATTTTTTTTCACCATAAAGTTTTCCCATTATAGCATTCTCAACTACCAACCTCATGTTATAATCGGTACTTATGCCGTATAAACCAAAAACACAAATAGGTGTCGGAGATGTAGATATCTCTCCACTGGCATATCGTTATATCAAAGAAATTTTGGATACCCGGCGCATCACCTACGGCAAATTTATTTCCCAATTTGAACGCGAAACTGCCCGAATTCACAAGATAAAATTTGCCATTTTTTGCAACAGCGGTACAAGTGCACTGCAAGTCGCTCTGCACGCGCTTAAAAAAAACTTTGGCTGGCAAGACGGCGATGAAGTGATTGTACCGGCGCTTACATTTGTCGCGACGGTCAATATTGTTTTGCAGAATAATCTAACTCCGGTATTTGTCGACGTCGAACCGGATTATTTTATGCTGGATGTGGAAAAGTTGGCCGCTGTAATCACGCCAAAAACGCGCTGCATCATCCCCGTGCATATCGGCGGCCAGCCGGCGGATATGGATCCGATTTTGAAATTAGCGAGAATTCATGGGCTAAAAATAATAGAAGATTCCTGCGAAACCATGTTTGCCAAATATTTGGGAAAACCGGTGGGTTCCTGGGGGGATTTTTCCTGTTTTTCGACATATGCAGCCCACACACTTGTAACTGGCGTGGGTGGATTTATTTGCACGAGCGATCAGGGATTGGCGATCAAAGCTAAAAGTCTCGTCAATCATGGACGCGACGGAATTTATTTGCATATCGATGATGATAAAAATAAAAAAAATCAGCATCTTTTCAAAATTGTCGATCGCCGGTTCCGTTTCGAAGATGTCGGTTATAGTTATCGGGCCACGGAGTTTGAAGGTGCTCTGGGATTGGCGCAAATAAAAAATTGGAAAAAAATTGTTTCCAAAAGACAGTTAAATGCTAAGTATTTAAGTCAGGGACTTAAAGGTCTGCAGCAATTTCTGCAGCTACCTCAGATCCGCACTAATTCAGAACATATTTTTATGTTTTTCCCATTGGTGATGAAAAATGATCGCATCAAACGATCAAAGCTGATTTATTTTTTGGAAAAAAATTTAATTGAGACCCGCTATTTATTGCCGTTATTGAACCAACCAGTCTATAAAAAAATTTTTGGGGATATAGAAAACAAATATCCGATTGCAAAAATGCTGGCGCGTCGGGGTTTTTATATCGGCTGCCAACCTAGTTTGACTAAGAAGCAACTTGACTATGTTATAGCTACATTCCACGCTTTTTTTGCCAAGTATCAAAATTGACCTGAATTTACGAATATACTTGAGGATGAAGAAATGTAGCCAGAGCAAAAGCCACTCCATGCACCATGCCAGATGTACGCGTTACCACACCTTTTGTCATCAGACCAAACATCCCAATGCTTTCACCAATTTTTTCGGTGCCAAATAAATGATCAATTGCCTGTTCTAATGTTTCACCTTGATGAATACGCTTGATCACTTGGTCCGGTAATACCAACCCGCCAGATGCACCAACTCCAATCTTTCCCAGTTTATTTATAATCACGACAAGCGAATGTTCAAACCAGCCAAATTCATGTTGGTGCAACCCACCTTCAATACCGACACCAAAATCCGCATATTTAATCTGATTAATCCCTCCCCGGGCCCGGTTTAAGGCTCCCCGGTAAGTTTCAATTTCCGTCAGCGGCTGCTCACTCACTCCGGAACTTACCTGAATTCCCGTAACTTTAAGCACGGGAAAATGTTTGCGAAACACAAATCTCACGGCATTGATTTTGGTTTTATTCGTCGAACCCACTGCAACTAACATAAATTTAAAACTCCCCAACTACAGAAATCCCAAATCGTAAAAAAAGTGAATTTTATTAAATTAGTCTGGTGTTTTCTAATCCATGTTATTCTACTAACTTAAGTAATTCACCATGTAAATTTTCCGCGGCGGCGATTGAAGTAAAATTACGGGAGTAATTTTGGGGTGTAGAGGTAAAATCAAGCTGCTGGCCCTGGATATCCGTATACTTCCCACCGGCTTCCCCAACCAAGAGAAATGGCGCGGCATTGTCCCAGATTTTAGAGGTTTGGTTTAAGTAAGCGCCAAATTTTCCTGTTGCGACTGCGCAATAATCAAAAACGCTGTTGGTGGTGCGGAGATTGCGCGTATGTCTAACTAACCGGTTAATCAATTTTACTTCCTGCTCGGTTTTTCCTTGTTCATCTGTAAAATCAATTCCGTAACTGACTAAAACGTTGGTTAAATTATTTTCTGTTGTCACGTGGATTGGCTGATGATTACAAAATGCGCCTTTCCCTTTTTCCGCTAAATAAAGCTCGTCCTGGATCGACAAATATATTCCCGCGCATTCTGGGTGCCAATTTTTAAGTTGAGCTATCATCACCCCAAACCAAGGTAGACCAGCGGCAAAATTAGAACTGCCATCAAGTGGATCTATGATCCAAACCGTATCGTTTGACTTACTTTGAAACCCGCTTTCTTCGGCAATAATCGAATCATTTGGAAAATGTTTTTCAATTTGGCCAATAATAAAATACTCACTTTCCCAATCAACCTGGGTCATGATGTTACTCTGGTTTTCTTTGACTTCAATTTCTCTAATATTATGAAAACCGTGGCGAACTATCTTTCCAGCTTGTTTAAGAGTTTGTGAAATAAAATCGATTGGCAATATCATTTAATTCTTAAATTATAAATCTTTTGAGATTTACTGACCCGACCAACGCCAACATATTACCGGCAATTGAATTTGATTATCAAGATCCGGACTAGACGATTTATCTATTCATTTAGAAATTTATAGTTTATACTAAATTTATTAGTCATTATGTTTCAAAATTACAATCTCTCATATAAAAAAATCCTGCCGCTTGCAGCAATAGTATTTATCATCGGAACAGTTTTTCTGACGTCTTTTTTTCTGCAGCGGCAAAATCAGGAATTGCGCAGCCGGGCCCAGGTTTATCCAACCTGTCCATCAGATCAATGTTATGCTTCAAATTGTCCTACTGGAATGAGTCCAGTCGGAGGTACCTGTACAAACGCTAGTGATATTTGTTGTGCAACTACCGGATCAACGTGCCTGCCACCCAACCAATGCGTGGCTTCATCCCAATGTCCTCCTTCCAGAATCGCCGGCGGGACGTGTACTAACCAAGTTTGCTGTGCTCCACAAGTTTGTTCACCAGGATCATACACATGCGAAAGCAATGGCGATATCAGAGTTTGTAATAGTGACGGATCAGGATATGATTTCGTCCGTTCTTGTAGACTTCCAGAGTATTGTGTAGCAGGTAATCCAAATTGTTTAACACTTCCATCACCTACCCCAACAAGTGTTCCAAATTGTCCGGCTGACCAATGCTATGTCTCTCCTAGCTGTCCCAGCGGTACAACCCTTCGCGCAGGTGGTATTTGCAGTAATCAGTCAGCGTTATGCTGTGAGCCAATCGGACCAGCTTGTCAATCTCCTGACCAATGCGTGCTACCTGCTGATTGTCCCACTACACGACGGACCGGGGGAAACTGTATCGGAGGCGGAAATGTCTGCTGCAGTCCGCAAGTATGTACTCCTAACTCATATAAATGCGAAAGTAACGGTGATATTCGCAAATGCAAATCAGATGGCAGCGGATATGACCTGATAACTCATTGTTCGCCTCCAAATTATTGTGTCGACGGCAATCCCAGCTGTATTGCCCTTAATCCGTCACCAACGCCTGCCACTAAGTACGCCTGCCAGAGTAATGGATCGTGTGTAGTGAGCATAAATGGAAATTTTGATAATCTTTCACAATGCAGAGCCAACTGTGATATACCCCCAACTTATACTTGTTATCAGTGTAGTAATAACCAATGTCAGACATTTACATCAACCACAAACTGTACAACCAATTGCAACGCCTGCCAACAACCGCCAACATACACCTGTTATAAATGTAATGGCAGTGCATGTGAAACATATACTTCAACTACAGCGTGCGCCACCAGCTGTAATTCGTGCCAACCGCCTCCTTCTTACACCTGTTATTACTGCAGCAATAATGCATGCGAATCAAATATATCAAATAGCCCCTGCACGACAGACTGTAGTTCCTGCCAAATCCAACCTCCTACCTATACCTGTTACGACTGCAACGGCAATGCTTGTGTAAGTTTTGACTCAACTTCGAGTTGTACTACCAGCTGTAATTCATGTCCGCCAGCACCTGTATATTCGTGTTCCCGCTGTAACGGCAATGTATGTGAAACCTATACATCAACAACCAGCTGCAGTACTGACTGCAATGCCTGTCAATCTGTAAATCTAGCCGCTTTGTATGTCAAACTGCGTTTTGAAGGCGTAAAACTGCAGAGACCAAACAAACAGGTAAAAGTTGAATTGGAAAATATTACAACACCCGGCGTATATCAATTTACCCATTTAATCACCTTTACTTCTGATACAAATGGTATTTACCGCAACAGCAATAATCAAATCACCGGTATTACACCAGCCAATTACAATATTTACCTTTCCGGCCCATCTCATCTGCGCAAAAAAATTGCCGGCATCACCCTCACAACAGGAACAAATGACATTGATCTATCGACTCAAGTATTGCTTGCCGGAGACATAGTTGATGATAATAAAGTAGATTTGGCAGATTATAACCAAATGGTAATAGATTTGAGCCAAAACAACGTCACCAGTCTGTCTGATCTGGATTTTGACGGAGATGTCGATATTTATGACTTCAACTTGATGATGGGAGATTTTGGTAAGACTGGTGATTAAAAAATATACAAATCAATTTTTAGGCAACTTTAGGCAAAAATGATGTATCCACAAAATACTGGTGCGGATTGGCGGGATTTATAACAACTGGAATCTGCTTATTTTGAATAAACCGGGTTGGATCCATCCATAAATCTCCACTTTTAAATACATATAGTTTATTATCCTGAGGGTTTAACCACTGGCAGACGATATTGGTACCCTTTTCTCCGTTGACTTCAACCAAGCCTTCTCCGAGAGATACAAAGTCAGCCATTACTTTTTGCCCGTGAATTTTGAGCCAGGCATTGGTTTGCTTCTTCTTAATTTGAAACATGATAATACACCCGCCGATGCCAAAAAATATCACGCCCAAAAGACCCATAATTGCTGGCAAAAACCACAAATCCATAAATGAATCAATTTTTGCGTTATCTGGATTTGAATTTTCATAATATAACGTAACTTTATCTCCGACTTTGTGAGCGGGCGGATTTGTTCCACTGCTCGAAATATATTCATGACTTTCACCGTTCGTAGACTGAAAACTCACTTTCGGCCGGTACGTCCTACTGCCTTCGGAATCCTGAGAACTAATCAGCTCTACTACTTTTCCTTGAGCTCTATCTGCAGTATGGATAAATTTATAATTTGCAACTCCCACAAATATGGATATCACAAGAAAAGGCAATCCGACGATGGAGAAAACTAAACCTATGATGGATAACGCATTTGCTTTAAACATAAATTACTACTCTAAGAGTAGATAAATCCTTTAATTTAAGCTAAACAAGAACCCTACAATTTATTTATACTCTAATACTTGGACAAATGAAAATATATGTCAACATTTACCTTAAGTATTTATTGAAAAAATCGACATCCCGCGCCACTACCATTTTCCAGCTTCCGGACAAATTATGATCCGCACCCGTATAGGTATAATATGCAATAGTTTTACCCTTGTCTTGGATTAAATCTACAAATTCATCACTCCACTTTTTTGGCACTGCATCATCTTGTGTACCTTGGTGTAATTGTAACGGAGATTGAATATAGTCTAAGTAATTACGCATTGAATAAAGTTCAACATCATACATGGATTCAAATTGAGCCAATTTTTGGCGCAGCATTTTCCCCCGATCGTCAAACTCATCGGTATAGTAAAGAATCGAATACGGAAATGGTTTGGTTACGGGAGCCCATACCGACGTTGGGTAGGATTTATTGACAATTTCCAAGACCGTTAAGGCTATCTGTCCGCCATTACTATGTCCCCAGATTCCCACTTTTCCCGCGTCAGTTTGCGGTAGTGTGGAAACAGAAGCTAATAAATTAAGGGCAGTTGTATATGTCTCAAACCGCTCTGCAAATACATCAGCAGATGGCGAAGCTGAACCTCCATAACCCAAAAAATCCGGAGCCAAAGATATGAAACCATTTTGCGCAAAGACTTCGGCGCTTCGTTGTGTGCCGATTCCGGGTGCATATTTTTCTTTCTCAACAAAACCGCGAAACTGCACTATTGCCGGAAATTTTTGACCCGGTTTACCTATAGGAATATGTACAAGTCCGGTGATTTTTTTCCCGTCAGAATCAAAATGGAATTTGTGAGTAGTAAAATCTTGGGCAGATGCTATTTGTTCATCCAGAATAATCTGGCTTGGTTTAAACTCGCGCCGGCGTAAAGTCTCAATCGTATATTTTTCTAAAGGTTTAACTTTTGGAGTCTGGTTTTCTGCAACTGGGGATAAGTATTTTCTTATTGAATAATTATTTATAAATATCAAAGTCGTCAAACTACCAGTAGCTAATCCAAGAATTAATCCAATCCAAATTTTCATAGCATGAGTTTATCATACGGGGTAATACAAATAACTTAACAGGCAATCATTTCAGTCTTGACAAATAATGTGATAAGTGTATAATAATGAAAAAGTGTTTAAATAATGAATTATATTGCATCCATTACTTCCCAAGGCCAACTCACGATCCCTAAACCGCTACGGGATGCATTTGGAATTTCCGGCCGGGCCAAAGTATACATTACCCAAAAAGGCGACAAAATAGAACTTAAACCATATAAGCCACGTGATATTCTCTCTCTTTATGGAATTTTGAAAGAAAATCCAGTAGTTAAAGCCAATAAAGGTAAACCGCTTCAACAAATAATCGATGAAGAAAGTACGGCATTTGAGAAGGCAATCGTTGATAATGTTGTAGAAGAAATGGGTCTGCCGCCGCGAAAATGATCATTTACACACTTGATACCAACTGTCTGCTTCGCTATTTGACGCGCGACATTCCCACCCAAGCCAAAAAAGTCCGTAATTTGATGTCTACGGCCAAGAAACATCAGGTGCGTCTGTCTGTATGCGAACCAATTTTCATTGAAACGGCAGTCATGCTGAAGAATTACTTTAAATACGACCGCGACAAAGTATTCTTACTACTATCTGACCTGTTGGCTGCACCAGAATTAGAAATTGAAAATCGTGACCGGCTCGCCAAAGCCACTGTCTTATATCACGAAACCTCGGTTGATTTTACCGACTGCATTCTCTTGATTTATGCTCAAACTCAGCGTTATAAGGTTTTTACTTTTGACTCAAAACTCGCCCAGATTACTGATTAACTCGTAATTATCTCTTCTTCATTTAAAGGTCGCCGTTGCGGATCTTAATCGAATCTGCCTGATTCTTTTAATTCATGTTGGAAATTTTTTGAGACGAAGTCGATGCTATATTCGACCCATTCCAGAAGTTGTCTGTCAGTTTTGTATTCACCCTCGCTCACATATAAAAATCCTTTCATTGGACGGCCTGTGAAATCCATAGGGCGCACATATGGTTTTTTGAGAAATTCGTCTGCATCATTTGGATTGACTCGCACAACCAAAATTTCTTTCAATACACCGCAGCACATTTTGCCGTGCAAAAGAAAACTTAAACCGCCAAACATTCTCTTTTCGGTAATTCCCTTTTTCTTTGCAAATGCCCTGCGTAGTCGGTTTGCTAATTCTTCACTGTAAGCCATAACATCAAGACTACATTTTCATTTCCATGACTTCTCCCACTTCAATGGTACCGAAATTTAGATGCGGGCAGGTCTTGGCCATTTTAACCGCCTCATCCATGCTGTCTGTCTGTACGACTGAATATCCTGTCAAACGCCCTGACCCGTCCCCGTCTTTCACTCCCTTGGAGCTTACCGTCTTTGTCGCCTTAAGTGGTACACCGGGATCAATCATCGATCTTCCCAGAGATTTCATCCATGTGCTCCACTCACTCATATGCTTCTTTCCTTCTTCCGGACTTTTAAACTGCGGTTCACCATAATAAGCGAAAACGTATTTGTTCATGATGATTTACCTCCTTCATTTATAATTTAACAGCTTGATTATACACTAAGTTGATTGCAGCAGATTATAAAATTTGACCTTGGTCCGATCTGTATCTAAATTAGGTATCTTTCTATAAGCAACTAAAGTCATCATACTAAACATTCCAATTTTGCTTTTGGATCACTTATCAATAAATTTTTCTAATACTAGACTATCACCCTTTTCAATTTTAGAAACTACCCACAAGCCATAGTGTACTTTGGCTTCATTGTTCACAAATTGCTGATCAGTTGCTTCGGCAAACTTTATAGCCAAACCATCCAAATCCGAATTTGCTTTATATATCGCTAAGTCTATAAAAGTAATCCAATTATGATCAATTATTTTTTGAAAAAGATCGATCGCTTTATTTACATCAGGACTGTATGTGGGCACTATTTCCCAACCGGAAGCCTTCTGCCAGGACGTTGCTATTAACTCTGTAGCTGCTTCATCAAAATCTACTAGAAACTCTACGCCTTTATGTTCTAAGGTATTATCCGGTACTGGGAAAAAGCCAATTTTAAACCCTTCTATATATCTGGGTATGTACTGACGGTATTCAGGTTTGCTTTGTTTTAAAATAGAAAAACTTAACGCGTCAGATCTTTGCTTTCCAATAAAATGAACGAACTCATGGATCAAGGTACTACGCAGATAGGTAAGCGGGGTTTCATTACTCCCTCTGAGACTGTTATATGATTTTGACCGATTAAATGCATCATCTTGACTCAGGTCTATGCGAATTGATTCACTGGCAGTTGTCCAGGCGGATTTTAGCTCATTATCTTTACGCCTTTTATCTGTCGCATCTTCAATCCATTCAATAGCGCGATAAATTCTTGTTGCAGTTGCTACTGTATCCTTCTCGCCTAAAACGTTAAATGTTTTATCTTTGGCAAACCACAGCGCTACCAACCATGTAAATTCGTTTCTTAGTTCGCTATTGATACCCTTTAGGTTCTTTGGTTTATATTTTTTTTCTGCTCTCTGGATTTGAATTTCATAAGGTTCGTTCGTAATATCAAAAACATATGATCTGATTGGAGATTCTAATACTGTATTTTTCACTACGTTTTTCTTATTAATTTCAGGAAGAAGGTAAGTAAATATTCTTACTATAAAAACTAGACTAGTCAGTACACCAAAAATCAATATAATTACTGTATTGAGGTGTAAATTGGAGATTAAACGGTTTTTTTTGGTTAAAAAATTCATTGTCTGCCGTAGCTAGCTACTTCGGCGCACCTAGTTTATTTTTCTTCACAATTAAACTTTATCTACATTCCTAAGACTTGTTGCGCGGTTAGTTTTTTTTATGCTTGTTTCTAAAAATATGGTCATGTCACCCGGAAACAGTGGGATTGACTCTAACCCTATAGGTGCTCGCTTCATAAGGCTGAGATACTTGGAAGTTTCTCCGAGAAATTCAATTGATACATCACTTGCCCGATATTTTTGTTTTGCATCCTTTATCAGATAATCCCATTTTGATTTAAAAGCGTTTCTAGTGTCTTGAAATAAATTAACCATATCAACAAATTCCAGCCCAGTATCAGTTGTATCACTATGTTCATCATAAATTTGTTGACGCGGTCTTTGGTCTACTGCTAATGATAATGGTGCGTCTGGAATAACGAACTCTCCATTCTGGCTTTCCACTGGAATAGGCGCATTAATCAATTTATTATTATTCTGTCTCAACCATATCTCCCATCTCACGGTTTTTGCTTTCATCCCTAGAGATGAAGTTAAATTATCAGTCCTTATGCCTTTTTGTCGCAGCAATGTTGCCTGCAAAGGGTTACCTTCAACCAACTCATAAGTTTCGTCTGTCAAATAAGCGTATGAGGCTACTAAAGACATACGCTCATCCAATCGTCTAACAAAATAAACTGTGGTTTCCGAGATTTCATCAGTTTTTTTTGTTAGCTGATTATCAGATAAAATCGGATGGCGTAATAAAAAAATCTCTTTATCTCTGTCACCAGTCGTACCAGTTCGCCGATATATTGAGGGTGTGTTTTGTCAAAAGGAAACCTAACGATGGGAAATTGGCCTAACCGCTCTGCTTGATCATGATTGGCGGACTCGAAAATATCATTTATTTTAGTGTTCACTTCTTCTATTTCATGCCAAGTTTCGTTTGTTAAACTTTCTGGAATTTTTTTGGAGGCTAACCTGGCGATATCAAAAATTGAAGCCTGAAACGGTAATGGATCACTGAGCTTTCTGGGCATTGAACTTTCAGGTGCTTCAGTCATGCTTTTTAAGTTGATTGCGTTTTCCGCCTCGAATATTGATTGGATTCGCGTTCATGTATGTTCACTTCTTCGAAAAAGTTGTTACAATGTGCCAATTATATTTTACACTAAGTTTGGAATAACTAGTCAGCTAGTATCTGATTTTTGGGGTACACCCCAACACCTTTAATGTTCTTTCACGCATTGTTAAATGAAATTTAATTATGTTGAACTGGCGTGAAAGTGGAAGGTACAATTCTGTATTTTCCAGCCAGATTCCGACTGGTATCTCAAGAACTGGGTGGAATGATCTTAGAACTTTCCCATGGCTTTCTATAATAAATTACCATTTTGATTTAATTAAAAAATTTATTCTGTAGCTTGATAATTATCTCTTATTACATAAATCATAAATTCACTTGATCCAAATTGATTAGAATCATTTGTTACGTATCTGCCTTCAACTACAATCAATGATTCTTGATTTAACCCCCCCCTCCAAATTCTTAATGCCTTAAATAATTCATTTCTTTGCTTGCTTATGTCATTACCACTTATAAAAGTATTTGCTTGTATTATTGAATCAGGTGATGTAATTTCAGTTAATTCTCCACATTGTTGATGAAGTGTATCTACTAAATCCAGATAGTCACTACCTAATAAAGCGGCTTGATTGTTTGGGTTATTTAAACAATCTTGTAATGCTTGTGAATCTTTATTAATACCCGCTAATTCTGCTTGATTATAAACAACATTTTCTGGTAATTGATTCCGAAGAAGTGTATATCCTTTTTCTAAACCTTGTACTAAAAACGGAAACCAAGCTGTGTCATTAGCAATTTCTAACATGCTATTCTTTGCAGCCCTTCCCATGACAGTACTTTGTTCTTGTCTAATTCCGAATAATTCTTCTTGAGTTTTCTTTAAATCAAAATCCTCATTGAGTTCTCTACCGTTAATAATAGATTTTTTAAAAATAATGGTCTTTTCTTTTAAATACTTTAATAAAGTTGAGTTTGGATGCCTTTCAATTGCTAATTGGTTTAATGATGTTAACTCTCGATCTACAATTGGTCTACCTCCATCAATTTGACGTTTGATATTAAAGATATTACTCGTTGCCACATGCCAACCTAAATCTGATTGCAAAAAACTGTATACGTCATCCAAAGATATTTGTTCAATACTGCCGCTTCTAAATACTTTCTCTGCAATACTATATTCAGTATCTTCAAGTTTGTTGGATGCATTTTCAGATTCTTGAATCGCTACTTGAAATTGTTGGTTTAACTCTTGTCCATGCTTGGCGTTGATTATAAATCCTTCAAATTGTTGTGCCGGTTGATCAGATGGCGGTTGCAGATCCATGTTTATATATTACATTATATCTGATATTTAAGCGGTTATCAGCTATAATATTCAATTATACTTACCCATGTGTGAAAAATATCACCATTTCACCAATTTTGGATTTATCATACCAATCAATTATTGGATTATTTCTTTCATCTAAAAAGCCTTCAAATGGGCCGTTGGTATTTGACCTTAGATTAAAAAATATACCCACCTTCGTTAAAACATCGGCAAGGTGAAAACGGATTTATCTCACTTAAAACCTGGCTCTAGTGAGACGAAACTCTCCTTCGCAATTGAAAAAATGAACCTCGTCCACGTAGCTTGTTTCGGCGAGCGCACCTCTTTCCATTCACGATCTGCGGTCTCTTTATTTAAAAATTCGAACTATTTTTCAAAGGTAGAGCGGCGAGTGCCCCCACCCACTCGCCGCGCCATCTTTACCGCTCGGCCTTCGGCCTCGCTTATTTTTTGCGCGCGCGATTTTTGTGTTCGCCGAGGGCGAACGCAGGGTACAAAACTAAAACTTAACCCAATAATTCACAATTCCTAAACCAATAACTATTGTGACTATTATTGTTGTAATTAGTAGTCCTATCTGCCCTGCTTGTTTATAAGATTTCCACGCCGTATAAATCCAAAACGGTTGAGAAATCATATTAATAATTAAACCCCATTGGGGTAATTTTAGAGCAATAGCCACTTGCACAGATATGGTCAAAATTGGAAGAGCTATTTGTGTCAGCGTATTAAAAGAATTTCTTTCGTTTTTCATTTTATATATTAACCTAATTCAAAAGTAGTAACTCCAAAAATTTTATTTAAACTTAATTTTGGTGGTTCTTTTGTATACATTCTTGCTGTTTCAAAACACATTTCCATATTGTGTCTCTTGGCCAGTTCTACGGCTTCCGAATTGACTTCTGGCGTATCTAGAAAAATAGTTGTTTCTGGTTCTAGAAAATTGTTCGTCGCCAAAAATAATATCTCTGCAATATTACTATCGTCGGCAAATAAAGGACCTATTTTGTAACCAGCTCTACATCTTCGAATAACGCCATACCCCATTAACTTTCCGTTTTGTTGGAAACCAAATGATGCGCTTTCGGGCAAATTAATCCATCTTCTTAGAAATTCAGGTCGTGGTGCAGGAAAAAAATCGCTGTCGTATTTTAATAATTCATCAAAAGGAACTTTAGATAACATGACGATGTTACTATCTTGATTTTTGTTTTTCTTGCTTTTTCCCTGATAACGAATATTCCTATATGCAAGTTGAAATCCTGATTTTTTGTAATTCTCTTGTTGAGCGACGACACCATCCAGTCCTATATTCTGTGTTTTGAGATATTTAATCGCTTTATTCCAGACTTGAATACCATAGCCTTTCCCGCGATATTCTGGTTTAGTAATATAAAAACCTAAAAAACCAAAATGTTTGTTATATGCCACTGCAGAAATGCAAGTTATTGGTTCATCTCCAAGAAATCCAATGAAAAAACCGTTTGGGTCAGTTTTGTAAAACACACCGGCATCGTGTAACCCCGGATTCCACCCTTCAGTTGCCGCCCAATCAACAGCAATATCTAAATCTTTACGAGTCATTGTGCGGATCTGAAAAGAATTGTTATTCATAGTCGTTATATCTGACTAAACTTTAGCTTAATTATACCCCAATTTATGATTTCTTGGAAATCAAGGTATTGTTTATATTCTAAAAAATTTGTATATTGTATATGGAGTCAACTTTTACCGATTGCTATTTTTAGTGGCGTATTCGGACAACTTGAGCAATCGGGTTGACTCCACCGGATACGCCACTTGAAGTTTAATAATGTTCTTTTAAAATTTTTGCATTTTCTTTTGCACTAAAAAATTGTGATCAATTTTTCAGTGTGTTCGAACCGACTTTTTACGAGGCCGAAGGCCGAGCGGTAAAGATGGCGCGGCGAGTGGGTGGGGGCACTCGCCGCTCTACCTTTGAAAAATAGTTCGAATTTTTAAATAAAGAGACCGCAAGTCGTGAATGGAAAGAGGTGCGCTCGCCGCGGGGGCGGGCGCGGCGAGCGCATTAAAGCCTCGCAACGGAACAAATTCGAGGCGGCGGCCGAAGAGATAAGAAGTAAAAGAAAATGCAAAAATTTGGGTTTCTTCATAAGAAACCCAGTTCACTATCGTTCGCTTAAAGAACAAATAAAAAATATGGTTAAGTACATCGCATACTGTAGGAAATCAACAGACGAAGCCGATAGACAACTTTTGTCTATCGAGGCTCAAATTTCCGAATTAAAAGAATTTGCTAAAAGGGAAAACCTGGAAGTTGTGGATTTTTTCACCGAAGCAAAAACGGCCAAGAAACCAGGAAGAGAAAAGTTTGAGCAAATGCTCAAACTAATCGAGAAAGGAGAAGCAAACGGAATTTTGAGCTGGCACGCAGATAGACTCGCCAGAAATTCTGTTGATGGCGGGAAGATTATTTACCTTCTTGATACCGGCAAACTCCAGTCACTCAAATTTCCTACTCTTTGGTTTGAAAATACACCCCAAGGAAAATTCATGCTCTCAATCGCTTTCGGACAATCAAAATATTACATTGATAACTTATCTGAAAATGTTAAACGAGGCATAAGACAAAAATTAAGAAACGGAGTTTATCCTAACAAAGCACCGATTGGCTACCTCAATGAACTAAGAAAACGATCAATAGAAGTTGATCCCCAGACAGAAAGACTTGTGCGAAAAGCGTTTTCGCTTTTCGCAACCGGAAAATACACTTTTGTTGATATTGATAAATTTTTCTTTGAACATGGGATAAAAAGCTCAACAAATAAATATTTGCGAATGGACAAAATCCGCTGTATGTTAAAAAGTCCCTTTTACTATGGAGTTTTTGATTTTGCCGGTGAAACTTATCAAGGAACCCATAAACCGTTAATTTCAAAAACACTGTTTGATAAATGCCAAGAAATTATCAAACGTAAATCAAAAACTCATATCAATCATAAAGATGAATTCTGGTTTTTGGGATTGGCAAAATGTAAAGAGTGTCATTCAACGATCACCGCCGAAAAACATTTTAAATTCTACCCCAAAACCAGAGGAAAAGTGCGATACGATTATTACCGTTGTGGTAAGAAACACGGATATTGCTCACAAAAATATGTTTCCGGCGGGGAATTTGAGAAGCAGATAAGAGAAATTTTGTGGACCCATTCGCTTCACGAATTAAATGCCCGAAAAATGTTGAATTGGCTACATGCTGATGAAATCCAAGAAAGACAATCGGGGGAAACAAAAATTTCTCTTTTCAAATCTCAACTTTTCAATGTCGAGCAAAAGCTCGACAGATTATTAACTGGTTATCTCGACCAAGTTATCGAAACCAGCGAATACCAAACCGTAAAGAAAAAATTGATAGAGGAGAAAACAAATTTTGAAGAACAAATCTCAAGTTTTGAGAAAAACCAGTTTGCTTGGGTCGAACTAGTCAGGGATTTCATAAATAGTGCGCTTTCAGCGCACAAAATCGCGCGCGCAAAAAATAATGGCGAAGAATTACCATTCTTCGCCAAAAAAGTCGGTTCGAACTACTTCTTAAGCGGCGGCCGCCTCGAATTTGTTCCGTTGCGAGGCTTTAATGCGCTCGCCGCGCCCGCCCCCGCGGCGAGCGCACCTCTTTCCATTCACGACTTGCGGAGAGGGCGAGATTTGAACTCGCGGTGATCTTGCGACCACACGCGCTCTCCAAGCGCGCGCACTAGACCGCTATGCGACCTCTCCTTTTTCCACTTATTTAGTTGAATTTTTAAACAAAAAATCTAATCGTTCTCTTCCTTTGCCTGATTTAAGAAATTTCTCTTCATTGAATGAGTCAAATTTACTAACAAAAGCTTCGTAATAGATTAAGGTCCATGGCTTACCTCTGTTGGTATAATTGCTTTTCCCATTATTATGCTCTTTAAATCTTGTTTTTAGATCATCTGTACATCCAATATAACGCTTACCTAACTTATTACTAAATAAGACGTAAACGCAATACATATTTCCACTGGCTTCCGCCCGAGGTGGATCAGCCTTGGGCTGAATGCAACCTCTCCAATGCGTACTATTTTAACAGATCAGCATACCAATCCCAATCGGATATAATGACAGTATGTCTTCATCAATTATTGCCTTAATTGCTCTAATCTTAGCCTCAATTTTTTGGTCGAGTGCGGGAGTCGTGTCAAAAACTCTACTGCGCGACTTTGACCCGTTTGCTTTGGGGTTTTTGCGCTTTTTAATTGCAAGTATCTGTATCGCACCGTGGATTTTAACTAAACGGCTCAACTTTAAAAAACTGATTCGGGATACTTTTCTTATTTCTCTATGCGGGGCCGGAAATATCGCTTTTTTCTATTTTGGTTTGCGCTTAACCACAGCCAATGCTGCGCAAATGATTTATGCTTCTACTCCACTGGTTGTGGCTATATTAAGCCGACTACTCATCAATGAACGCCTAACTCGACAAAAAATCAGCGGTATCCTTATCGGCTTTTTGGGTGTTTTAATTATCACTATCTTACCTATCTTCGAAAAAGGCCAAATGATAACTGGTAATATACTGGGAAATATTTTAATCTCGGTAGCTGTTATATGCTGGTCACTTTACACAATTGGATCCCGGTACTTAATAATTCAAAAAAAGTATTCAGCAGTTCAAGTGTCAGGTATGTCGTTTGCTGTGATTACACTAGTTTTTTGCAGTTTGATGATCATCTTTCCCCAACGCACATTTATTCCAAGCTTAGGCATTATTAAAAATATCTCACTACTTGTCTACTTAGCTTTAATGGTTACTGTAGTTACTTTTCTACTCTATCAATGGAGCATCCAGCATTCTTCAGCTACAACTGCGTCGTTCACGACATATCTGCAGCCGTTATTCGCTTTTTTACTTAACGCAGTTTTTTTAGGTGAACAAATCACCCCGCTATTTATCGGCGGAAGTACATTGGTATTTATAGGAATATTTATAACTACAGGAAACCGCGTTTGGAAAGGATTGTTTCGTTTACGTGCCTATTTCAAATGAGACACCTTCTACTGATTCAAGAATACTTTCTACGAATTCCGGCCGGCTAACCGAATAAGGAACTAAAAGAGTTTTTTTCGTATCTCCTTTTTTAAAATCAATCGCAATTTTAACTTCTTTATCAGGTGTGGCTTGCGCCTTGAAATTGAGCGTCGCTATTTTGACTTCTGTATCGGCAACAACTGCGGGGTGCCCTGCTTGCGAAGTATTAAACAGCGTCAGGTTAATTTGACCCTTTGCTTGTTGCTCAAAACTCATCGTTTTGAATACATCGCTACTTTGAACACTTGTTTCATCAATAGCTAAAAGTTTAGGATCATATGTAAGTAAGAGATCCGTTTCAACCGTTTGATTGCCTTTCGTCTGCAGATATACGTCAACCGGAATCGTATCGCTGATACCGTATTTCTTTTTTGCGGTAACCAAACGAATATAGGGAGCGGTTAAATCAGTTGCAGGTGAAGGGTGCACATCAACAAACGGTGACGGACTGCTGACAAGCTGTGACGCCTTGCTGCGCGTATCCCGCATCAGTTTAACACCTATCACTCCTGCACCAATGCCTATAAATATAAATAAAAACAGGCCTATCCGGAATACGGAATATTCATTGTGGATTATCAATTGCGGTTTATCTGCTTCAATCATATCTTTATTTCTTTATACGTAGTATACACCACGAGTCTTTCAGAATAGATTTTTTTCCGGGGATCCCAGATGCCGCCGCAAGTGATCAGGTTTAAATTTTTGCCCGGCCGGGTTTTAAATACTTGTTCGTTAGGAATTTGTCGTAGGGAATCGAAGCTTTCTCAACAACAACAAATGCACTTTTAACCGCATTTTCAGATATTACAGTCACTTCATCTCCCGGCTCTAATTTTTTTAAATAGTAAAACAGCGCCGGCTTACCCGTTGGGGTATCATAGTGAGCTGAAATAACCGCGTTTCCTTCTTCGGACGGCCGGGATCCATACTTATACCAGGCGGCGTCTTCGGCTTTTTTCGGTACATCCATGTTGTTGGTTGCAGTCACGCCAACCGGCTCGATCGCTGCCTGAATTCCCAGCTTTGGAATAATAAGCGTCACGGGTGTAAGCCCGGGATTAATCGAAGGGCTCGGAGTCGGAGTGGAACTGGGAAACGGTGTTGCCGAGGTTTGGGTTTGAGGATTTCCAGATGTATTTGACTGAGAAGATATTCCGGGTAAAGTTAATGTAGGAAATATTTTCGAAAAAATAAACAGCATCAACCAAAAAGCTGCAAAAGATATCAAAAATGCCAAAATCGTCCGCCGGTTCATATTCTATATGCTATCATCCGAAGTGATAGATTTACAATATAAAATATCTTTATGAAAGTAGACAGAAGTTATGAGTTCCCCTGTGGTGAAAGTATCTTACTTTTAGAAAACTTGATTGCACAATATCAGTTTGTCGTCCATCTTAACTACAGTGACCAAGATTTAATAGTTGTTTTTAATCAATTTTTTTTGATATACTAAATTTATGAAACAGAAAAAACAAAATGTGCTTTCTTCAAAATTAATAGTTTTTCTTGCACTAGTAGTATTTGTAATCACTGGATATTTCTTTTATCAAAAACTGGGCACACTAACCTCAACATCACAAACTTCTCAAATCTCACCTGTAATTGCTGAGACAACTGTAAACTGGCAAACATTTACAAATTCCCAAGGTAAAATCTCATTTAAATATCCTAGTAGATGGAAGATAAATAACGCAATTGACTTTATCAACCTTTCTAATGAGACTTCTACTATTAGATTTCAACTATCACAGTATCCTTCTATAGATTTTGATGCACTATATGAAAAACCTTATGGAACAGTCAATCAAAATCCTGTCTTTATAAGAACTAAGATTAAAAATCTTACTATTGATGGTTATAAAGCCACAATGTACACAAATGAAAGTTCACCTGCTAATCAAAATAAAGGATTTGATATCTCACTTTACTTTGTTAAAGATGCGCCAGTAACAATGGTATCTGCACAGACTGAACTAAATTCAAAGGAAGAACTCTTATCAATTTTTAATCAAGTTATTTCAACTATAAAATTCACCAAATAAATCTCTCACTTCTCAAAAATAATTGATGGTCTTCTAGATTCAACTCCAGGTGCCTGTGAGAAATTTCTTAAGCGAGCAAAAAGCTACTGAAAAATTAGACTCGAACTAAGAATAATCTTGCTTTAAAGATGAAAAATGGCACAAGGGAAAAAAGTCATTCCGGTCTGATGCTCCCGAGAAGAATCGTCCGCCTCTGGCGGAAATTCTCTCAGCGCCTTTGGCGGGAATCGAACCCGCATTTTCGGCTTCGGAGGCCGAAGCTCTATCCGTTAAGCTACAAAGGCCATTTGTTAAACTGTGAACTACGAACTTCGAACTATGAACAGTTTGCTTCAGTTGGCTTTATATAAGTATACCGTATCCTTACCCACCACGATCTTTTTGACCAGATCCATATCCGGAATTTGAAATGAGTTTGATGCTACCAAAGTCCCTTTTTTAAGTTCTCGTATAAATTTTTTGCTGGCTTTCGACATGATTCTTGGCATGCCATAAATGATCACTTTATTTGCCTGTGACAGATTCACCCACCAATAATTACCGAATTTTACAGACACCTGATTCCACTTCCGCTTTAAAATAATTTTTATATATGTCCACAATACTAAATGCGGATTCATTTCAATACCTATCGCCCGAGCCCCTTTCTCTGCTGCCAAAAAAAGCATCCTGCCGTCTCCGCTGCCTAAATCATAAAATGTATCTCCCGGTTTAATTTTCAAAAGCTCAATAATTTTCTTGGCAGTATCTTTGCGGGTCGGTACAAAAGGCACGCCGTAAGTCATCGCGAGCAATAAAAAGAAAATCAGGGTAGCAAAAAATAGTGAAATGAGCATGAACAAAAATGATAGTACCAGAACAGAGATAAATTAAAAAGACTATTGTTTAAGTACAATACTTTTTTTACCCTCCATAATGATAAGATAATCATATGGATCAGATATTTAAAATCATCGCGTATACCAGAAAGTTCTGGAAATGGTACCTGGGAATGGGATTGTTTGTGATGGCAGTCTCCGCATTGTCTCTGGCGGTACCGCTTTTGTCTAAGCAAGTCGTTGATATTGTTGTCAAGCAATTTTCGGGACAAACACAAAACATATCTTCACTCCTGAGAATCTTCGTCTTCATAATTGCCATAGATATCGCGACCACGGTGCTCACAGCTTCCGGTCAATGGTTTGGAGACCGGATGGCTGTACAGCTGCAAACGTTTTTATCGAGTAAATTTTATGAACACTTACTAAGTCTGGATATTGGGTATTACGACAATGAAATTACCGGTAAAATCGTCAACAAAATGTACCGTGGAATCCAGTCGATCACAGACTTTATTAATAATATGACAAACAATTTCCTGCCCTTTTTCCTGTCAGCTTTTGTAACCATACTCCTGCTTGCTCAATACTCGCTTGTGATTGCGCTGCTTTTGGCAGCTTTGTTCCCGATTTATATATTGATCTCGCACGGTTCAACGATTGCCTGGAGCAAACATGAAGAAGAAAAAAACAAAATTAATGATATTTCCCAGGGCCGGGTATTTGAGAGTATTACCGGCATCCGGGTAGTCCGGGCATTTGTTGGCGAAATAGCAGAATTAACAGAATTCTTGCGTTCCCGCCATCGAGTCGAAAATATAACGATCAAACAAACCCGCGGCTGGCATATCTACGATTTTTATAGACGTATCGTTCTAAATATAATCCTCTTTGCCATTTATGCATATGTCGTCTATTGGACTTATGTGGGCAGGTTCACGCTTGGTGAAATGACATTGCTTTTGCAGCTTGTGAACCAGGCCAGATTTCCCCTGTTTGCCATGTCGTTCATCTTGGGTCAAATCCAGCAAGCCAATGCCGGCTCCAAAGATTTTTTTGATATTTTGGCTACCAAATCAAAAATTAATGATTCCCCCAACGCTGCGGATCTGGCTGTCGATAGTAGCCGTGATGTGCCAATGATTGAATTTAAGCGCGTAGCGTTTGAATACAATGAACATAAAGAAGTTCTCAAAAATATCAACTTTTCGATTTCGCCGGGCGAAAAAATGGCATTAGTTGGAGAGAGTGGCCAAGGTAAATCAACGGTCGTAAATTTACTACTGCGCTATTATGAACCTCAATCCGGAGTAATTCTTGTGGGCGGCCAGGATATATCCCAATCTAAACAAGCATCTTTAAGATCTCTTGTTGCCGTAGTTTTTCAAGACTCACTGCTTTTCTCAGGAACAATTATGGACAATATTAGATACGGCAATCCCAATGCCTCAATCGCACAAATTAAAGAAGCGGCAGAAGCTGCCAATGCGGTTGAATTTATCGAAAAATTACCCCACGGATATGATTCGGTGGTTGGTGAACGCGGAGTAAAATTATCCGGAGGGCAAAAACAACGAGTAGCTATCGCCCGGGCAATACTTAAAAATGCCCGCATTATAGTTCTTGACGAAGCCACATCTTCACTCGATAGCAAATCTGAAATACAGGTCCAAAAAGGCCTGGACAGGTTGATGGCCGGAAGAACTGCGATCATTATCGCGCACCGGTTATCAACTATCGCCCATGCCGATAATATACTGGTACTAGCTGGGGGAACCGTGGCCCAATACGGCAATCCTCACGAACTTCTCGAAGACAAAAAAGGCCTGTATTATCAGCTGGTGAGCTTGCAACAAAAACTGCTTAAAGCCCCGTCTGACACAGCAGCCAAACTCACCGAGTTTGAATTGGTGGGATAACTTGTTTGAAGAAACACATGAAACATTAAGAATTAAAACCGGTGCTACCTTAATTCTCGTATGGTACAAGTATTAAACCTAAATCCCATACTGATACCCGAAAGATTTTCATATTTTTGATACCTGGACTTGTGTTTGGATAAATATTTTTGCGCAATGATCTATTGCCAAATTCTTGCATTGTTAAATCCATCATTGATCTTGATGCTTAAGTTTAACATCCTGTTATACTTTTCAATCGCATCTTTTATTATTTGATCAAAATATGTTGTTGCAGGATTCATTGTTTATTATTTATAAACTAACCACAAACCACTAATTAGCATTATGGCTGCAAATAATTTCTTGGACATTTCTTCTGTTAAAATGTTTTCTTTTATTAGCTTAGGTACAAACAGAGTTAGTACTAGTCCATACAAAATTCCAAAAAATACCGACGTGCTGCCAACGACACTTACTAGAGCGGCTGGCCCTATGGAGTAGGCGAAGTAATTAATCGACTTTGCTATCACGAAAATTCCCTCATTTGCAAACATTATTCCCAAAGCTCTTCTTCTAACTGTTCTAATGCTTTCATGAAATGCGTCTCTAATCGAAGAAAATCCAAAATATAAAATTGTTCCCCCTATCCCCAAACCCCAACTCTCAAAACTTAAAATCTTGGCAAAAGAATTAGCGTCAAGTGCAAACTTAATTAAAATTGCGGCTACAGCCCACATCAAGTCAACGATTAATATCAACCAAAAAGTTCTGGATAATTTGAATTTCTGATTACCTTTTTCCACTGACACCCATATTGCTGCGCCAAAAATCAATACAAACCCCAGTAATTGACTGAAAGAAATGTTTTCTTTAAGAAATAGAACTGCCATGATTAGGGTAAATGCTGGAGACATTTGAAATAGCAGTGTAAGTTTGCTGGCATCTTCTAGAGAAACCGCTTCAAAATACAAAGCAGCCGCCCATATAGTCAACATTCCGGTTGCAATTACAATAATCGCATCTCTTAGTGCCAGAATAGGAAATCCAGAAATTATCCAAAATACCGCTCCCGCCACAAAACCCATAATCGTCGTATAAATAGGCATGCCTCTATAATCATTTACTTCTTTGGAGACAATATATTTGTCTATAAAAATTACTACTGTGATCACTGACTGAGCGAATAGTGCTGAAACGATCCAATTCATAGTTTAGTGGTATAGTTTCATAATAATTTATAGAGTAGCCCTCCTGAATACCAGTTTAAATCAAAGAACCTCTTCCGCACTCTACCCATAGCCAATCTTCTGAAACTATTTTTGCTGTGCCAAACAATACTCGGACAATTCGTTACCGGAGCTAACGTAATTATTGAATAGAGATATTTGAATCCTTCACGATTAAGTTTATATTCAAGCTTCCTCAGCAGTTTTGTAGCCACTCCTTTTCCTGCGTAATCTGGATCAACCGCGATCGTCGCCAGACTCATGCCTTGCGGACTTTCGTAATATAAATCCTTATAGCTTTGATCAAACCAAGTCTTATATTCATCATCGTGATATTTATCTCTGTGATCGGCCACTAAATAACCCACAACTTTTCGATTTTCCTTGGCAACCAAAAATGCGTATGCGTTTGTGAGTAAATTTCTGTAAATATTTCTATCTTCTAATCCCAGTAAAAAACCTTGTTTTTGAATTTTAGATTCATAAAGCGGATCGCCCAATTTATTTCTATCCAGCTTAACCTCCCCGTAAATCATCATTACTCTGTCTAAATCTGATTCCTTTGCTCGTCTTATGTTTAACATGCTTTTTTTCGCATAACAACTAAGAAACTATTTGTGACGGTTCTTCTATACCCATCTTACTCCGATTTGCAATATTTTAGCGCAGCAAAGAGGATTAGATGGGTTTATACTG